>CAMNFJ010000154.1:0-6021 GCA_946536955.1 uncultured Lachnospiraceae bacterium | reverse complement strand
GTGCAACTTGACGAGTCTCAGAGCCTTTACGATACTTTTGACCTTTACATCATAACATGAATGGTTACTTGCTGCCGAACAATTCCACGACCGCCTCCACAAGGGAGTCCTGCGTGGCCTTTTTGGCCATGGTCGTCCTCAGCCCGCAGGCATCGGCTGTCTCCCTTGTCTGTCGGCCGATGCAGACAGCCGTCAGGCCGGACAGGTCCATTCCCTCTGTCACGGCTCTGAATCCCCGCACACTGGAGGAGCTGGTAAAGACGGCGCAGCTGATCTCCCCCTCCGCGATCATGGCCCGTTCATCGATGATCCCGGGCTCTGTGTAGCGGGTCTCGTAGGTTGGGATATCGCTGACCAGAATATTGCCGGCTTTTTTCAGTTCCCCGACCAGCTCTCTGCTGCCGGCAGCGGCCCTGGGGATCAGGACGCGGACCGGCGGAGTCTTCTCCTGAGGCATTTCCTCCGGCGCAGCCGGGGCAGTCTGTCCATCTGACGTCTCCGCGGATGAGTCAGGTGATAGGTCCACCGACTCAGTCTGCAGACCGGAGATTCCGGCGGATGAGTCAGGCGGTACATCCACCGACTCAGTCCGTATTTTTTCAGCCAGTTCCCTGCCCAGGTGCTGTCCGTCATAGACGGTCGGTATAAAGTCAGTCCTCAGTCCGAAGGCGCGAAGGGCGCGGGCGCTGCCCTCCCCGATCGCCGCGAGTCTGACTCCTCCCAGGGCTCTGATGTCATAGCTTTCCAGGAAGCGGTCCATAAAAATGCGGACGCCGGTGGGGGAGGTGAAGACCAGCCAGTCCGGGGGCAGTCTGTCCGGGGAGAACGCTTCCATGGAGGCTCCCGGGGCAGCGGCCCGGCAGGAGGAATCTGCTCCCACGCGTTCCTCAGATCCGTATGTCATACCCGAAGCGCCTGTTTCCGGGCGGTCTCCCGGGCCGAATGCCCGGCGGAGGCAGTCATCCAGGAGGGGGTTGGGGTCGACCGGCACGGTCTCGATGGCGGGCAGTTCCACCACCTCCGCGCCCATCTTCCGCAGGCAGGCCGCCAGTCCGGAGACCAGCTCCTTTGGTCTTGTGACCAGGATCTTTTTTCCGGCGAGGGGGCGTTTTTCCGCCCAGGCAAACTGGTCTGACAGCCGGCAGACGGGACCGACGACGATGATGGCGGGCGCCTCCACGGCTGCCCGGTCCGCCTCCTCCCTGAGGGTGGAGACAGTCGCGACGACGCGGCGCTGGCCGGCGGTCGTTCCTTTTTCCAGGACGGCGGCCGGCATATCCGAATCCATGCCCGCCTCCAGAAGCCCCTTCATCAGGGGGTCGAGGGAGGCCAAGCCCATGAGGAAGATCAGGGTCCCCTTTGTGCGGACCAGGGCCTCAAAGTCTATGTCATAGTCCCTGCCCCTTCTCCTGTGGCCGGTGATGATATGGACCGAGGAGGTGAAATCCCTGTGCGTGACGGGGATCCCGTTGTAGGCCGGCACGGCAAAAGCGCTGGTGACGCCCGGCACGACCTCATAGGGGACGCCGTTTTTCGAGAGGAGCTCCAGCTCCTCTCCGCCGCGGCCAAAGACAAAGGGATCGCCGCCCTTGAGCCGGACGACCTTTTTCCCCTGCAGGGCATGATCCAGCAGAGTTCTGCTGATATCCTCCTGCACCATCAGGTGGTTTCCGGCCCTCTTTCCGACGTTGATCTTTTCGGCCGTCTCCGGGATCAGGGTCAGGACCTCGTCGCCGACCAGGGCGTCGTAGACGACGACCTCCGCCCCACTCAGGACTTCCAGGCCCTTCAATGTAAAGAGTCCCCGGTCTCCGGGACCGGCTCCGACTAACCAGACTTTTCCTTCCATGGTTTCCTTCCTGTTAATGTGTTCTTTCAGGCCCTGTTTTATTCTTCATCACGCGATATCCGTGACTTCAGTCATGGGATACACGCACAAAAAAAGAAAAACCCGCTTCCTCGCAGGTACGATCCCGCGATGAAGAATAATCACTCCGCAAAAAAACCGGAGGTTTGCCGGATGCAGCACGGCCTGATCCTCTCACCTGTCTGCCGCCCGGCAGTTTAGTGTTTTTCCGCATCAATGTGACACAGTGCCTGTCCCTCTGTCACAAACCCTCTGTCATGCCGGCAGCCAGTTTTTGTCCCAGGCGGCGGCTCTGATCGATCTTTTCCCTGAGGGTCCCGTCTTCCGGCGGAAGCTCTGCGGTCAGGGTCCTGCGGATCTTTGTGCCCGTCGTCTCATCGTAGTAGAAGCCGCGGAGCCTTAGTATGTCTCCCCTATATTCCGCGTGGGCGGCGATGGGGGAGGAGCAGCCGCCTCCCAGGGCGCCGACAAAGGCCCTCTCCGCCGCGGATTCGACGGCGGAGCGGAGGCTGACGAAGGCGTCCAGGCAGCTGTAGTCTTCTCCGGCCCGCCCCTGGAGGCCCAGGATCCCCTGGCCGGAGGAGGGGATGATCTCGTCCGCGGAAAAGTACCTGCTGATGCGGTCTCCCAGCCCTATGCGGCGGAGGCCGGCGGCAGCCAGGATCAGGGCCCCGTACTGTCCCTCGTCCAGCTTGCGGAGCCTGGTCTGGAGATTGCCGCGCACGCTCTCAAAGGCCGCCTGCGGGAAGAGGTCCTCCGCCTGCAGGATCCTCCGCCTGGAGGATGTCCCTATGGGCTTTGAAAAATCAATCTCCTCCGCTCCCGGCGGCAGGACCAGGACGTCGCGCGGGTCCTCCCGCTCCGAGAAGCCGATCAGGGGCAGGTCCTCCGGGATCTCGGCCGGCATGTCCTTGAGGCTGTGCACGGACAGGTCGATCCGGCCCTCCCGCAGGGCCTGGTCCAGCTCCTTGACGAAGAGCCCCTTGCCCCCGACCTCATCCAGTCTCCGGTCGAGGATCCGGTCTCCGGTCGTCTTCATGGTCTGCAGCTCCACGCGCATCTGCGGATATTCTTTTTTCAGATATTCTATGACGATCATGGCCTGCCGGACGGCCAGGCTGCTCTCCCGGCTTCCGATGGTCAGAGTTTCTCTGTCTGTTCTCACGAGGCTCTCAAACCTCCTTTATGTTCATTCCTTGCGGAAAACTGAAGTTTTTTCGCTCTTCCACAGCATGCCGGAGCACGGTGTGCGCAGGCATCGCGCCGCTCGTCAGAGCGGCAGCGCAATGCGATCACAGGTGCCTGGGCCTGCGTCTATCTTCTCTTTTTCTTTATATAGTGGTTCAATATTCCGCCCGCGATGATAAATACAGCGGCTCCGGCGAGGACCTTTTTTGCCGCCTCCTGGGGGATGCGGCCTCTGCTGCCGACCGTGTCTTCGTAAAAGGTCAGTGTATATTCGATCTCCACGGGGTCTCCCATGGCGGTCGTGTCGGCAATGACCTGGACCGGCCGGTCGAGGGCTGTGACCGGGATGGTAAAGGTGGAGTTGCTCCCGTCTTTTGTCTCGTTGAGATAGGTCTTTCCATCCAGGATCATGTAGTCGTAGTAGGAACTGCTCCACAGAAGCCTCGCATAGGCCCTGCCATCGCGGATCGTCAGCCAGGTCGGAGAGGTCACGGACGCGCGGCCGCTGCCCCCTGCCAGGTCGACTTCAATGGAATATTCTCCGTCGGTCAGCTGCATGGGAACGGCTTCCGGCTCAGGCTGCCCGGCTGCGTCCTCTTTTGCGGGATCTGCTGTGGAGCCTGCCGCATCTGCTCCCTGTCTCCAGGCCTCCAGCGTATCGGTCCCGTTCTGCTCGTCATAGAGGGCCACGGCCTCCCCGATCCTGTCATAGTCCGGGTAGGAAAAAAGCAGGTTCTCCCGCGGGATATCCGAGGCGTGCAGGAGGATCTTGCGCGGATACCATTTCTTTCTTCGCTTTGAAAAGGCGGCCAGGTCCAGCTCCGTGTCCAGGGCCCTGACCGGGACTGTAAAGGTGTCCCATCCCTCCTCATCCTCAGCTTTGGGGATGTAGGCCTCATAGGGGGCGGCGGCCGCCTCCTCCGCTGTCCCGGGGTAGACCAGGAGGTAGCCTGTCCCGGCCATTTTCAGAACAGCTGTCATCTGCCCGTCCGCCACGGTGAGTCTCGCCTCCTCGATCTTGAAAAAGGTGGAGGAGCTGTCCGCGCTGACCACATATTCTCCGTCCTCGATCATGGATCCGGAGACCGGGGTCATGCCGTAGGGGGCGAGGCCCTCCCGGACGGAGCCCATGGCGCCGGAGCCCGCGACCTGGTCGTATCCCTCCTCCGCGGAGATCTCTGCGCAGGAGGCGGCGAAAACCAGAAAAAGGGCGAGGACCGCCGCCGTCAGGGCCAGGGCTGGTCTGCCTGTTTTTTTCGTCTTTTTGATCATAAACTCCACAATTTCCCCCTGTCTGCCGCCCCGGCCCCTTACAGGGTCTTTTTCCGGTAGATATAGACGACCGAGATGGCTGAAAAGACCGCCAGGTAGAGAAGCAGGACCGCATAGCCCGTCCAGCCCGTCTTTTCTCCGTGGGCGATGGCCCGGATCATGGCGCTGGCCTGGGAGAGGGGGAGGGCCCCCACGATCCTGCGGAAAACGCCGGGCATCTGGTCCGTGGAAAAGAAGGTGTTGCACAAAAAGGACATGGGCGTGATGATGTAGGCGTTGTAGCGGGGCGTGTCCGAGTAGCTCTTTGAAAAAAAGGAGAGGACCAGGGCGATGGTGGAAAAGACCATCCCGTTCAGGAACATGATCAGGAGGCTCCAGCCGTTGAAGATCAGGCCGCTTTGGATCGGCAGGGTCAGAAGCAGGATGACGCAGCCGGCGTAGAGGCCCCGCAGGGCGCCGCCGATGATCTGACCCGTGATGAACTGCCAGAGGGGGGTCGGGGAGACCATGACCTGGTCCAGGGCCTTTTCATAGAGGCGCTGGACGCTCATGTTCTGGGCGACCGCGCCAAAGCTCCCCGTCATCGTGGACATGGCGACGATACCGGGGATCAGGAACATCAGATAGGGTTCGCCGTGCGAGGTCGTCTGGATGCCGAATCCGAAGATGATCAGGTACATCAGCGGCGAGATCATGGCCGCGAGTGTGATCTTATAAAAATCCCGGCGGAATTCCACCCATTTTTCCCAGAGGACTGTTATGATTCCCATGCTTGAAAATATCCCGTTCTGTGCCGGTCCCTTCTTCCTTCTATTTCCTTCTATACAGGTCAGTGTTTTGCCCGTTGTACTTTATCCGGCCGGATGAGATTTTCCCCGTCCGGCCGGGTTTTTTTGAACGTCTGGCCCGTTTTTTACCCGCCTGGGTGTGTTTTCCCCGTCCGGCCGGGGTTTGCCCCGATGACAGATTTTTCACATGGCAGAGTTTATCCTGTATTTGATCGCAGAGGCGGGCGCCCGGTATGACACTTTCGTGTGACAAAGTGCCTGTCCCCCTGTCACACCCCTGTCACTATCTGCCCTGCAGGCGCCTGCCCAGGCGCTCCACAAAGACATCCTCCAGGTTGGTCATGCGCAGGACTGCTCCGGTCCCCGCCTCCGACAGATAGCGGATGGCCTCCTCCCGGTCTTTAAAAAAGCGGCTGACAGTCTTTTCCTCTCCAGTCTCGTCGACGGCAAAGCCGCCCAGGTCCTCGATCAGGTCCCGGGGCGGGGCGATGATATCGATGCGGCCCCTGTCCATGAGGGCCACCCGGTCGCAGAGGGCCTGGGCCTCCTCCATATAGTGGGTCGTGAGGAGGACGGTCATGCCCCGGCTCTGGAGCTTCCGCAAAAGGGTCCAGGTCTGCCTGCGGGACAGGGCGTCCATGCCCGCGGTCGGCTCGTCCAGGAGGAGGATCTCAGGTTCCGTCATGAGGGCCCTGCAGATCATGAGCTTGCGCTTCATGCCGCCGGACAGATGCCGGACCGTGCGGCGCCGGTATTCCAGGAGGCCGGTGAACTTCAGAAGCTCCTCTGTCTTCTGCCGGATGTCCTTTTTTTTCATAAAATAGAGCCGGCCCTGGTACTCCATGACCTCTTCCATGGTCATGTCCTGGCGCATGGAGTACTCCTGGGTGATCACGCTCAGCCTGC
>CAMNFJ010000153.1:0-6027 GCA_946536955.1 uncultured Lachnospiraceae bacterium | reverse complement strand
GTGCAACTTGACGAGTCTCAGAGCCTTTACGATACTTTTGACCTTTACATCATATTATAGCAAAAAAACCGCAGTCCATGAAAGGACTGCGGTAAAACACTTCAAAGAATGAATTAAAAAGATAAAAGTGTTTAAAAACGACTCTTCGAACTCTTTGAGAGAACGAGGTCTTCTGATCAAAAACCTTTTCAGGGTGATCTATGAGACTCTTCTGAGGCCGAACCGGGTTTACTGAACCTTCTTGACGGCAGCCGCGAGTCTGGAAACCTTGCGGGAAGCGGTGTTCTTGTGAAGGACGCCCTTGGAGGCAGCTCTGTCGATCACGGACTTTGCGCTCTCGAATGCAGTTGCTGCAGCTGCTGCATCATTGGCCTCGACAGCAACGCGGACCTTCTTGACGGCGGTCTTGACGCCGGACTTGACAGCCTTGTTGGCTGCTGCTCTCTTCTCGCTGGTCAGAATTCTCTTCTTGGCAGATTTGATGTTTGCCATTTTATTTCCTCCGAAATTAAATGATTATAAAAAATGAATGGTGTGTATTTCTGAAACTCTGCTCTCCGGACACTGTGCAGCCGCGCAAACAGTGGACTTCGATGCAGGATGGACAGAAGATGACACGGAACTTCTGCCAAAACATACCTGTAAATCTTACAAAAACGTCCCTGACTCTGTCAAGGGCCAATTGTATTTTTTCAAATGCATTTTCAGGATGGAACGCCCGGCTTTTACATGAATCCGGCGGAGCCCTGCGGGCCTCCCCGGTCAGGCTTCTTAACCGTCTGTCCTGCGGACCGCCTCCGTCAGGCTGCTATCCCATCCACGTTGCGGGCCTCCCCGGTCAGGCTTCTTTACCATCAGCTCTTCGGGCTGCCTCACTCAGGCTGATCCCCTGCTCCCGGGCAATGCGGGCCAGGTCATCGTATTCATATTTTTCCCGGTATGTCCCCCAGCCGGAGGATTTCTTGAGCCGGACCTGTCCGACGGGTGTCTGCAGGGTCTCCACCTGGCGGTCCATGGTGTAGCGGTTACAGATGTACTCCCTTATCCCCAGGGTGGTCGTGTGCCTGAAAAGGAGGGCCAGCATAGTCTCCCGGAGATCTTCCCTGCACATGCAGGTCAGGATCAGGCCGGGCCGGTTCTTTTTGGTCGTGACCGGGATCGTGTAGACATCCACTGCCCCGGCCGCCAGCAGCTCTTCCATGGCAAAGGCGACTGCCTCCGGGCTCATGTCATCCAGGTTGCAGGTCAGCTCACAGATCCTGTCCCTGCCGTCGGCAGTCTCTCCCAGCATGGCCCGGACACAGTTGGCCTGTTCGAAGTCCTTCATGCCGCAGCCGATCCCGATGGATCGGACCTTCATCTGCGGAAGGGGACCGAATTCCTGCGCGAAGCACTTGAGCAGGGCGGCGCCCGTGGGGGTGCAGAGCTCTCCTCTTACCAGTCCCGCATAGACCGGGGCGTCCCTGAGGATCCAGGCAGTGGCGGGCGCGGGCACAGGCAGGATCCCGTGGGCGCAGCGGACATTCCCGGATCCCACATTTACGGGGGAGGCGACTACCCTGTCCGGCCCCAGCTCATGCAGGAGCAGGCAGAAGGCGGTGATATCCGCCACGGCGTCCATGGCGCCGACCTCATGGAAGTGGACCTCCTCGACCGGCCTGCCGTGGGCGTGGCTCTCGGCCTCCGCGATCAGGCCGTAGACCCTGAGGATATCCTCCCGCACCTTGTCCTCCACATTGAGATTGCCGACGATCGCCCTGATATCAGCCATATTTCTGTGGACATGGCTGTGACCGTGATGGTCATGGCCGTGATGTTGTTCATGACCGCCGTGGTCATGATCGTGGTGGTGGCTGTGACCATCGTGGTCATGGATATGGCCGTGGTCATGGCTGTGACCGCCATGGTCATGGCCGTCGTGATCATGCTCGTGGTCGTGGCTGTGGTCCTCATGATCATGGATTTCGTGCTGGTGTCCATCCGCAGAGGCCGGGACATCCAGGCTCTCCTCTTCCTCCCCGCGGACTGTCACCTTGAGGTGTGTCCCGCGGATCCCGCAGCGGACTGCCTTGTCGGCTTCAAAGACGACTTCCGGGATCCCCAGGGCATTGAGTCTGTCCACCATTGCGGCGGGGTCCGGATGAAGCTCCAGCAGGGCCGCAGAGAGCATATCACCGGCAGCACCCATATTGCATTCAAGGTATAAAGTCTTCATAGGTCTCCTCATACTACGTCGGCTGACAACAAGATCGAATCTGCGGATCCAGGCAAACAGAATTTACAGATTCTTTCACTGCGGTTCCTCAATCCAGGTGGTTGATCATGCTGGCCAGATAGCCGGCTCCGAACCCGTTGTCTATATTGACGACGCTGACGCCGCTGGCGCAGGAATTGAGCATGGAGAGCAGGGCGGACAGGCCTCCGAAGGAGGCTCCGTAGCCTACGCTGGTCGGGACCGCGATCACGGGGCAGCTGGCGAGGCCGCCGATCACACTGGCCAGGGCCCCCTCCATGCCGGCGATGGCTATGATGACGCGAGCGGACAGGATATCCTGCTGATGGGCGAAGAGGCGGTGAATGCCCGCAACGCCGACATCATAGAGGCGCTCCACCCGGTTGCCGAAGACCTCGGCGGTCAGGGCGGCCTCCTCCGCGACCGGGATATCGCTGGTGCCACCGGTGGCCACCACGACCGTTCCCTTTCCGTCGGGAACAGGCTTTTCCCCGATGATGCCGGTCCGGCTCAGGGAATCGTAGCAGAGTGGATACTGAGCGGAGACAAGGTCTCTGGCCTCAGCGCTCATCCGGGTGATCAGAATGGTCTTCTGCCCGTGCTTTCGCAGGGAGCCCACGATCCCCAGGATCTGGTCCGGGGTCTTTCCCGCCCCGTAGATCACTTCCGGGATTCCCTGCCGCATGCCCCGGTGCAGGTCGGTCTTGGCATAGCCGATGTCCTCGAAGGGGAGCTCCCGCAGCTGCAGGGCGGCCTCCTCCACCGCGACCCGGCCCTCAGCGACCGCCTCCAGCAGTTGTGTCAGTTCTTTTTTATCTTTCAATCCGTCCGAAGCCTCCTGTCTGTTTAACCGGAATCTTTTCTCCTTCCCGCCATGGAAAACCCTGCCGGGTCCTTCAGGATGTCCGGTGTGGAATACAGGAACAGCCCCGCCTGAAAACTGCATGGCGGGGCCGTTTCGATTTTCTTGTTGTCAGCCTGGATCGCGCTGATACCGGTCTCAACTCGCAGGGGAAGCTCCCTGTTTTCAGCCGGCTTTCCGGCAAGGGCCCTCGCTGTTCAGCGTCCCGGGCTTCAGGCTTCAGCCCGCGAAATTGATCACAGGCTCCTCGGGCTGGGCCGTCGGCACGACTTCCTCCGCCTCCAGGATCACGCCGGGACCGTCATAGGGACCGAAGTCCTCTTTTTTGATCTCAGCCGTCACCTTCACCCACTGGCGCTCAGGGAAGGAGGCCGCCTTGTCCGACCTGCAGGCATATCCCAGGAAGGACATATCATTGGCACAGCAGGTCATGGCCATCCGGCCGGGCACGAAATAGCCGGCAGGAAAATCCCTGGGCCGCATGACCATACCCGTGTAGACAACTCTCTTGCCGACATATCTGTCGGGATGCTCCATGGCGTCGATGTACCAGATCCCGTAATCGAGGCCCTCGAGCCGGATGGGATCCTGGTGGATGTCAAAGGGAAGGTCCTCTTCCGTCGTCATATCGATCTCGCCCTCGGAATCCTCGAAGACGAGGTCTGCCTTCTGGTTGATGGCCTTGACATTTCTCTTGAAATTGACCAGGAGCTTCTCATCGACATCATCACAGCGGTTGAACATGATCAGCTCGGAGTTTCTGAGCTGTTCCGCCACCAGGGACCGCATGTTGGTGAAATACATGTTGAACATGGAGGCGTCGATCGTGGTGATCTGCTGTTCCAGCCTCCAGGCTTTGGGGATCTTGAACTCCCTGAAGTCCCACATGCCGTTCCATTCGATCAGGACACGCTCCGGGCGGTGCTTTTTTTCCAGCTCCATCAGGTGCGTCGTCGTGAAGTCCTCGAGGTCGTCGATCTTCTCCAGCACCGTGTCCGTCTCTTTCAAAAGGCCCTCGCGATACTCGCACTCGCCCTCCTCGCAGAGGATCAGAAGGGTCGTCCCCTTGGTCTGGAAATAAGGCTGGCCGATCGTATAGGCTATAAAGGAGGTCTTCCCGCTGTCGAGAAAACCGTTGATGACATATACCGGTTTCTGTTCCACTTTTTTCTTTCCCTTAAAAAAATCAAACATATCTTTTTATGCGCAGACCGCAGCCCTGCCGGCAAGGCAGCAGAGGCTGCGGGACAGAATGCTATTATTTTGATACAGTTCACGCTCCTTCGAAGGGCGTTAACCTGTAATATTATTTTCTCTTGAACAGCTTTTCGAGAGCCTCTTCATTGAGCTTTGCGCCGATGACACAGATCTTGCCCGTGACATCCGCCGCGCCGGTGCGGACCTCGGATTCCTCCGGCACATAGTCGAAGTGGATCCAGCTGCCGTCGGGGGACTGGACCATGCCCTTGGAGCGGAGGACATAACCGTATTTCTCTTCGTTTTCCAGCTCCTTCAGGATGCCCGTGATCTCGTCGGCCGTAAATCTGGAAGGCGTCTCCATCCCCCAGCTTCCGAAGACCTCATCGGCGTCGTGGCCGTGATGATGGTGGTGGTGGTGATGGTGATGATGGTGGCCGCCATGGGCCTCCTGATAATCGTGGGTGTGGTAGATGCGGTCGCCGTCCTCATCGACCTCCATTTCTTCCTCATGGTCGTGGTCGTGATGCTCGTGCTCGTCCTCATCGTCGTGATCGTGGTGATGGTGGTGCTCGTGCTCCTCCTCATCCTCATCGTCGTGATCGTGGTGCTCGTCCTCGTCCTCATCGTCATGATCGTGGTGATGGTGGTGCTCGTCCTCGTCCTCATCGTCATGATCGTGGTGATGATGGTGCTCGTGCTCCTCCTCATCCTCATCATCGTCATAGTCGGCCGCCAGGACCTCCTCCAGCATCTGCTTCTGCAGGTCCGCGGTCCCCTCGATGGTATCCAGGATCATTTTTCCGTCCAGGTCGGCGATCGGGGTCGTGATGATGGTCGCGTCCTTGTTGAGGCCGCGCAGGAGCTCTACGCACTCATCGATCTTTTCGGCGCTGATCTTGTCGGTCCTGCTCAGGATGATGGTTCCGGCATATGCGATCTGGTTGTCAAAGAACTCTCCGAAGTTTTTGAGGTAGACCTTGCACTTGGAGGCGTCGACGACAGCCACGGCGCTGTTCAGATGCATCTGGGTATGCTCGGAGGCGTCACTGATGGCGCGCATGACATCGGAGAGCTTGCCGACGCCCGAGGGCTCGATCAGGATGCGCTCGGGGGCGTAGGCGGCCATGACCTCCTTGAGGGAGGAGCCGAAGTCACCGACCAGGGAGCAGCAGATGCAGCCGGCATTCATCTCGCGGATCTCGATGCCGGATTCCTTGAGGAAGCCGCCGTCGATACCGATCTCGCCGAATTCGTTCTCGATCAGGACGACCTTTGTGCCTGCAAGCGCTTCCTTGAGAAGTTTTTTGATCAGTGTTGTCTTTCCCGCACCCAGAAATCCGGATACGATATCAATTTTCGTCATTTCTTTCCTTCCTTTCCTGCTCAGCGGACCGTCCGCCGTAAAAAAAGATGAGCAGAGCTGTAAGCCGGGTTCTGTCTTGGATGATCATCTATCTTGGACCGCCGTCACCGGCGGCCTCCAGCGACCTACCTGAGAACGGACCGGGCCGGCCCATAGTCCTCGTTCTGGTCTTGCTTCGGATGGGGTTTACATGGCTCTTGCGTGTTACCACGAAGACGGTAGTCTCTTACACTGCCTTTTCACCCTTACCTGCCGGGCATTTTATCCAAATGCCCGGCGGGCGGTATATTTCTGTTGCACTGGCCTGGGAGTCACCTCCACCGGACGTTATCCGGCATCCTGCCCTGCGAAGCCCGGACTTTCCTCAGC
>CAMNFJ010000152.1:0-6063 GCA_946536955.1 uncultured Lachnospiraceae bacterium | reverse complement strand
CCGCCCTTGAAGGAATCCCCCTCCTTTTTCTTATAGATCTGGGCCAGGGTACTCTCGACAAAGGCGGAGGAGGAGCCCAGGACCGCCATGAGCCACATCCAGAAGGCCGCGCCCGGGCCGCCCAGGATGATGGCCGTCGCGACGCCGGCCATATTGCCCGTGCCGACGCGGGAGGCCGTCGCGATCATCAGGGCCTGGAAGGAGGAGACGCCCTTGTCGCCCTCCTTTTTTTCCATCATGCAGCTGAGGGCGTCCTTAAAGCGCCGGATCTGCACGAAGCGGGTCCTGACTGAAAAATAAATACCGCTCCCCGCGAGCAGATAGATCAGCAGCCAGGTGTACAATGCATCGTCGATCTTTACCAGAGTTGTTGCAAAATCCATCTTTTTCCCCTTTCGAAAAATCACACCCTCTTTTTGCTGCTATCAGGAAAGCTATGCTTTTTATACGGTGAGGACACACGGTTCATGGTATCCCGCAAGGAGCTGGTCGTGTGTCAAAAGCATCAATCCCTCGTTTTTTGCCTGGCAGATCAGCATTCTGTCGAAGGGATCCTTGTGCGGAGGCTCCCCCTCCTGCCGGTGAAGTCCTCTCAGCTCGCTGATCTGTGCTTCCCGAAGCGGGATCTCGATAAATCCCGATTCCCGGCAGAATCCGGCCAGTTCCCTGGCACCGACAGGCAGCAGGTCCGGATGAAGCTCATGCTTGAGTTCCGTCTCCCACAGAGAGACCAGGCTGTAATACAGGTCATTTTCTTCCGCATTGATCAGCTCCGCCGCCTTTGCAGGCAGCCTGCCATCTCCCGAGACTGCCCAAAGAAGAATATGTGTATCCATAAGTATTTTCATCAGGTCTCCTCAAACATTTCTCCGATTTCCAGATCCCATTGATCAAACTCATCCGGTACGACAAACTTTCCTTTTGCCACACCGATCCTGTTCTTAACAGTTTCTTTGTGGATCAGTGTCATCTGGGCGACAGGAACGCCATTGCGCGCAATAATGATCATTTCTTCCTCCCCGGTCTCCAGTTTTCTGACGAGTTTGGAGAGATCTGTTTTTGCTTCCAGCATATTTACCTGTGTCATCCCTTCACCTCCCCTCAAGTGCTTGGCTAATCTGGCTAAGCCAATCATAACATACACCCCCGGCAGGGCGCAAGGTACAGAAAAACTCCGCAGCCCCGGGAGTCCCTCAGCGGGTAAACTCCATGGATCGCCAGACGAAAAAACCTCCGCGGACCCGGGGGTTCCCCGGGCCGCGGAGGTTCTGATCCTGAACTGCTGTCGTCCGAATGTTTGCGACGGCACGCAGACGTTACTATTTTCCTTATGCGGATCAGCGCTTGTTGCTGCGCTTCCAGATGTGCATCTTGTCGGCTTCCCTGATCAGCTCATCGCGGAAATCCGGATGGGCCAGGCTGATGAGGGCTTCGGCGCGCTGCCAGGAGCTGAGGCCCTTGAGGTTCTTGCAGCCGTACTCGGTCACGACGTACATGACGTTGGAGCGGGTGTCGGTCACGATGCTGCCGGGCGCCAGAGTGGGGCGGATGCGGCTGGAGAGGCTGCCGTCCTTGTTCTTGAAGGTGGAGGACATGCAGATAAAGGTCTTGCCGCCGGGCGCGCCATAGGCGCCGAGGACGAAGTCGAGCTGGCCGCCGGCACCGGAGATCTGCTTGGTGCCTGCGCTCTCGGCGTTGATCTGGCCGAAGAGGTCGACGTCGATCGCGTTGTTGATGGAGATGAAATTGTCCAGGTTGGCCACGCGGAAGTAGTGGTTGACGTAGTCGACGGAGGCGGACTTGATCGCGGGGTTCCTGTCGAGGTAGTCATACATCTTCCTTGTGCCCGCGCCGAAGGCGAAGGTCTGCAGGCCGCGGTCAAAGTTCTTGCGGGCGCCGGTGATCTTGCCGGCCTCGGCCATATCCACGAAGGCGTCGACATACATCTCGGTGTGGATGCCCAGGTCCTTGAGGTCGGACTCGGCGATCATCTTGCCGATGGCGTTGGGCATGCCGCCGATGCCGAGCTGGAGGCAGGCGCCGTCCGGGATCTCCTTGACGACGAGCTCTGCGACAGCCTTGTCGACTTCCGTGCCGGGCGCTGAAGGCGGCATGGCATCGATGGGCTCATTGTCGGTCTCGACGATCATGTCGACATCGTCGATGTGGACATAGGCGGAGCGGTCGCCGTAGATGACGGGCATGCTCTCGTTGACCTCGACGATGACCTTTTTGGCGATCTGGATCGCGGCATAGGAGTGGCTGGCGCTGGGGCCGAAGTTAAAGAAGCCCTTGTCGTCCATGGGACCGACCTGGAGGATGGCGACGTCGATGGATTTGACGTTTTCCAGATACCAGCGGGGAAGCTCCGAGTATTTCAGGGCGTTGTAGAAGGCAAAGCCCTTTGTGCAGGCCTTGCGCTCGATGCCGCCCATGTGCCAGCTGTTCCAGGTAAGATGGGCAGCGGGATCCTCGATCTTGAAGATCTCGGGCTCATGCATCAGGATGCCGCCGTAGAAATTGACATCGTAGAGGTCGGGCATGCGCTTTGCAAGCTCTTTGTCCACAGCCCTGGGGGTCGTAGCCGTCCAGCTGTAATCAACCCAGTCGCCGGACTTGACAACTGCCGCCGCCTGGGCCGCACTCACAAGTTTCTGTCTGTACTGTTCCTGATAACTCATTTACTTCCTCCTGTTTCTAAATCAGCATTACGGGCAACAACTCTCCTGCAGCAAATTGCCTCATCCCATATGCCGGGAAATCCCGACAAATTATTATATCGAATATAGATTTTTCGTTCAACGCATGTTTCCCTATTTAAACATGACGAATCGAAAACCATGTTTTCGCAGGCACCAGGTCCGGCAGGGAATCCTGGATCCGGACATTCGCCGTGATCCCGGATCACTCATCCCTGTCGTCCTGTCAGGTCCGCTTCGCTGAGGACACCCCCGCGCTCACAGATACCTCTGGACGATGGCATCATAAAACATGTTGCCGAATTTATAGATCCAGCCCCCGTTCTTTTTGATCGCATAGAGGTGGGGGTAGCGGATCTTTTCGCCTCCGGACTGTTCCTTCGCGTACTCGATCGCCAGTTTCTGCCTGTGCTTTTTGCCGTTTTCCGCGACATACTGCAGGTAGCCGGGACCGAAATTGTAGGCCTGGATCAGGGCCTTGTCGTCATCGATTCCCAGGTCCTTCGCGATATCGACAAGGGCGGAAAAATAGATGCAGGCCTGTTCGATGGACTCCTCCGGATTCAGGGAATTGCGCTCAAGTCCCTTGGACTCGCTGGACTGCATGACGTCCTCGCCGTCTCCCTCTGATTCGACCATCATGATCGCCATCAGGACATCCACATAGTCCTCGACTCCCTCCTGCTCCGCGTATTTTTCAACCGTGTCGCGGTAGGCAAGCACCTCTTCGGAGAGGGTGCTGGTGGCCCATGCCTTGTGGACGATCTGTCCGCCGACAGCGATGACCAGGATCAGGAAGGCGGCCGCGATGCCGATCAGGATCTTCTGCCTTCTGACCGCCCGGGCCCTCCGTTCCCTCTGGAGCTCGCGGCGCTGGCGCCGCCTCTCCTGATGGAGCTGGTCCCCGGAGACAGCGCTCTCCTCCGGGACGGGTCCTGCCGCTGTCTTTACCGGTTTTTCCTGCGTCCTCCGTCCGGAATATGCGGAATCACGCCTGTTTTTTCTGCTGTTCTTATTCATCATCCCTAATCAGTCCAATCAGAAATACGGATCAATCAGAGTTCCGTGAAGAAATCAGCGGGGATGTTTTCTTCGCACATGGGACCGATGAGGGGGACGATCCTCTGGAAATGCTCAGTCGCATTGTGCTTGTCCAGGGCGTCCTGGTCCTTCCAGCACTCGATAAAAGCAAACATCCGGGGATTCTGCGTGCTCAGATTGATCGAATAAAAAACATTCCCCTCCTCCGCGCGGGACTTGTCCACCAGTTCCTTGACGATATTCTTGAAATTCTCAACCTGATCCTCTTTGATCAGCTTCTTCGCGACGATTTTGATCATCAGGTACCTCCTTTTTCTGGTCTGAAACTACAGGCAATATGTATGCTGTGTGACTGAATATACTGATGTCCCGGCTGGACAGCCGGTCTTCGGTATGCGGCGAAGCGCATAAAGTCAGTTTATTATACCACGTCAGCCGGGCCGTATAAAGTCCGGGTTTGAGGATCAGAAAGCCTGAAAAAACCTGAAAAAACCGGGCCAGTGCCCTTCAGTCTGTGAAAGGTACTGGCCCGGGGCTCTGTTTTTTCCCTGCGCCCGGGCGCGGTCTCCAGTTTTCGGCCGGGAAGTCCTGCGTTCCGGGGATTTCCGGGCTGGTTATTTCACTGCTGTGAAGTCCTGGGTGCCGGGGATTTCCGGGCTGCTTATTCCGATGCTGTGAAGTCCTGCTTCCCGGGGTTTTCCGGGCTGTTTATTTTGCTGCCGTAAAGTCCTGCTTTCCGAGGATCCGGAGGTTCGGGAGGTCCCCCGGGTCAGCGGGTTGTGTCTCCAGCAGATACCCGTGTCCGGAGGGAAGCTGCCAGGAATAGTAGGAAAAAGAGTTTTCTCCGGCGCCGGAATCCGTTTTTGCATCCGGCGTTTCTGTATCCGGTTTTGTATCCGGGCCGGTTTTTTCATCATCCCCGGTTCTCTCTGTCCGGCCCAGCCGGTCCAGCAGGGCCATCTGGGTCCCCCCGTGGGCCACGATCACGACCGGGTTGTCGCCCTCTTTTTCCGCCAGGGACAAAACCTCGCCAAAGGCCCGGCATACCCTGTCGCAGTACTGGTCTCTCGACTCCCCGCCGGGGCAGGGGCCCAGGCACAGGCCGTCCACCCAGGCCCGGTAATCGGGGTCATTTTCCATTTCCATATAGTTGCGGCCTTCAAAGGCGCCGAAGTCCATCTCATGCAGGTCCGGGACCACGACCTGGTCCGTCTGCGGGAACAGGATGGAGGCTGTCTCCCGGGCCCGGCAGAGGGGGGAGACGTACACCCGCGCCGGCCGGATCTTTGCCCTGGTCAGTTCGGCGCGGCCCTCCGCGGAGAGCGGCGCGTCCGTGATCCCCTGATAGCGCTTTTCCGCCTGCAGAGCCGTCCTGCCGTGACGGATCAGATAGACTGTTTTTGCAGAGGACATTTGCTTCCTCCCTCGTATGAGCAATTGATAACTATTCCGCAGGAAGCAGAGGCCGCGCTCCGGAATCGGGACCTGGTCAATTATTTTCCCGGCATGGGCCGGTGCCCGGATCAGGACCTGATTCTGCGGAAGATGGGCAGCATCTTGTCCGTGATGACGGCTGCCATGACGCAGAGGCAGAAGTCCGGTACGACTGTGCTCAAAAACCAGACTGTGATCAGTTCCCTGATGCCGATCCCGTCGGTTCCGGGCAGGAGGAAATTGAACATGATGAAATAGTAGACAAGGCCGCAGGCATAATAGGCCATCTCCCCGCAAAAGGCGGCGAAGAGCAGGTGGGAGAGCTTCGAGTGGTCCAGCTTCTCCATCAGCTTGCCGGCCACGAACGCGGCCGCCGCAAAGCCGATCAGGAAGCCGAAGGTGGGCCTGGCCAGATAGCCGATGCCGCCGCCGTGGGCAAAGATGGGGACGCCCGCGAGTCCTATGATCAGGTAGGAGAGCACACTCAGAAATCCCAGTCTGGCTCCCAGAAAGAAGCCCGCCAGCAGGGCGAAGAGAAACTGAAGGGAAAATGTCACCATAAAGGGACCGATCGGAAGCATGACCTTGATAAAGGCCCCGACTGCGACCAGCGCAGCGAACATACCCGCATAAACGATTCCCTGCGTCTTTCCAAGAGCGATAGTACCCGTATTCTGTGTTCTCATTTTTTCTCCCTTCCGAACATGCCGCCCGACAGAGCGGCTGAGCGAGGAGAAATCCCGGAACGGGTTTCTCCAATGCGATCACAGGCGCCTGAGCGAAAAAACGCTATCGAGCGTTAATTCTCTCTCTTTAATTACAGTCTGTGTAATAACATGATGTAAGGGTCAAAAGGTGGTCAAGTAAACCCCGACTCGTCAAGTTGCAC
>CAMNFJ010000151.1:0-6070 GCA_946536955.1 uncultured Lachnospiraceae bacterium | reverse complement strand
ATGATTGAAAATCAGCTTGTGTAAAGTAACACATGTGTATTATTATACATCTGTATATAACTGACAACAACAAGGTTCTGCCCAAATGTGGTTTAGTTCTCAGTATTATCATTATTTGTAGATAAATACACACAAGTTCGTCAATTTGTAGACTATCACAGCCGTTTTTACAGGTATACGGGGAAATGGAGCATAATTATGCATGAATCTTCAGTGACAGAAAAAGACCGGGCCTCTGCCGCGCACCCTCTGGACAGGCGGGTGGCGAGGACCAAGCGAAGTGTCCGCATGGCCCTGATCAAGCTTCTGGCCGCCAGGCCCCTGGGTGAGATCACGGTCACGGAGCTGGCCAGGGCCGCCGACATCAACCGCAAGACCTTTTACAACTATTACAGCGATGTCTCCATGGTCGTCGATGAGATCGAAAACGAGATCGCGGAGGATTTTGCCTCCGCCATTCATGACATCGACTTCCGCAAGATCAGCCGGGAGCCCTCTGACATCTTTCTCACCCTGGCCAGGCTGATCGAGAAGGACCTGGAGTTTTATGCCAATGTATTTGCTGCGGACGGCCAGACCTCCCTCCTGCAGAAGATCGTGGCCCCCCTCAAGGACCAGCTCTGGGCCAGCTTCATCGACCAGATCGGACCTGACGCCGACGAATTTGAGTTTCTGCTCGAGTACACGGTCTCCGGCATGATCGCGGTCTACCAGAAATGGTTCAACACCGGCCGCAGGCAGGATATCGAGGACCTGTCCCGCAAGCTGAGCGTCCTGACCTTCAACGGGATCAACGGCCTCAGCCTGATGTAAATCTTCCGCCCCGGGCCGCATACAGAAGTCCTGTGAAGAATAAAGGATCCGCGGAAAGCAAAACAGCGCACTGGTCTTTTGCCGGTGCGCTGTAGTTTTGTACTGTATTTTTTCCCGGTTCCGGGATTGGGAAGGATCAGTCTTCCGCGCCCTCTGCGACAGCTGCCGCGCGGGCTGCGACTTCCTTGGCCTGGACATCCGAAGGAGCCTGCTCATAGCGGGCAAACTCATACTCGTAGTCGCCGCGTCCGCCGGTCATGGAGCGGAGGACGGTGCAGTAGTCAAAGAGCTCGGACATGGGAACCTCTGCCTCGACGGTCTGCTTGCCGTGTCCGATGGGGTTCATGCCCAGGACTCTGCCGCGGCGCTTGTTGAGGTCGCCCATGACATCGCCGGTGTAGGCATCCGGGATGGTGACCTTGAGGGAGACGATGGGCTCGAGCAGGACGGGGTTGGCTTCCATGATGCCCTTCTTGACGGCCTGGCTGGCTGCGGTCTTGAAGGCCATTTCGGAGGAGTCTACCGGGTGGTAGGATCCATCGTAGAGAGTCGCCTTGAGGCCGACAACGGGATATGCGGCAAGAGGTCCCTTCTGGACTGTCTCGGCAATACCCTTCTCGACAGCCGGGAAGTAGTTCTTGGGCACGCTGCCGCCGACGACTTCCTCGTCAAACTCATAGGCCTCTTCCAGGTTTCCGGAGGGAGCGAATTTGATCTTGACATGACCGTACTGGCCGTGGCCGCCGGACTGCTTCTTGTACTTGGAATCGATATCGGCAGTCTTGCGGATGGTCTCGCGGTAGGCAACCTTGGGCTGGGTGGTCTCGATCTCGACCTTGTACTCGTTCTTGAGCATGCTCTTGACGACCTCAAGCTGCATGTCGCCGATGCCGTAGATCAGGGTCTGGCGGTTCTCGGCGTCGTTGACCATCTTGAAGGTGAGGTCCTCGGACGCGATCTTGGCCATGGCCTGGGCAATCTTGTCGATATCGTTCTTGTTCTTGGCGTTATAGCGGATATAGGTGTAGGGCGTGGAAATATCCATCTTGCCGTACTGGATCGGGGTCGCCTTGGTGGACAGGGTGTCGCCTGTCTTCGCGTCGCCGAGCTTGGCGACTGCGCCGAGGTCGCCGGCGTGAAGCTCGGGAACCTCAGTGGTCTTATTGCCCATCATGACATAGAGCTTGCCCAGGCGGAGCTCGGACTCCAGGCCGGAATCATAGACGGTGTCATCGGTCTTGAAGACGCCGGAGCGGACCTTGATCAGGCTGTAACGGCCGATGAAGGGATCCACGATAGTCTTGAAGATATAGCCGGACTTGGGCTTGCTGAAGTCGAAGTTGGCCTCGAAGATCTCGTTGGTCTTGAGGTTGATGCCGTTCATCTTGCGCATGTCGGGGCTGGGCATGTACTTCACGATGTCGTCGAGGACGGTGTAGACGCCGTGGCAGACATTGCTGGCGCCGCACTCCACGGGAACGACCGTGCCGTCCTGGATGTTGGTCCTGACAGCGGACCTGATCTCGGCGTCGGAGAAGGTCTCACCGCTGAAGTAGCGCTCCATGAACTCCTCGCTGACCTCTGCGACGGTCTCCATCAGAGTGTCACGATAGGTCTCCAGGCTGTCCTTCTGGTCATCGGGAACGGGGCACTCGACGGCCTCTTTGCCCTTCCACTTGTAGGCTTTCTCGGCGATGACATTGACATAGCCGACATGGCTGCCGTTCTCGCGGATCGCGAAATTGAAGGGAGCGATCTTCTTGCCGTACATGCTGGACAGGTTCTCGACTGTGTTGCTGTAGGAGACATCGTCCACATCCATGTCAGAGACATAGAACATTCTGGGAAGATTATATTTCTCGCAGAGATCCCATGCGCGCTCAGTGCCGACTTCCACGCCGGCCTTGCCGGATACGACAATGATAGCCGCGTCCGCAACGCTGATCGCCTCTTCCACTTCGCCGATGAAATCGAAATATCCGGGCGTATCGAGGATATTGATCTTGCAGTCATGCCACTCGATCGGGATCAGTGACGTCTTGATCGAAAAGCCTCTCTTCTGCTCCTCCTTTGTGAAATCGGAGACGGTGTTGCCGTCCTCGACCTTGCCCATTCTTGATGTGACGCCTGACAGATAGCACATCGCTTCAGCCAGGGTCGTCTTGCCTGCTCCGCCATGACCGAGCAGAACGACATTTCTGATTTTATCAGTTGTGTAAACTTTCATTACAGACCTCCACTACAGTTTAAATACTTTCGTAATTTTGCCAAAAACAAGAGTTCAATTGGCAAAATCCTTGTCTATTTTACTAAATCCCCCACCTGTTTACAAGGGCTTTGAGGAAGTTTTGGCGCGATTCCGTCTGAATGTTATTGTTCACGCCCTGGCGAGGCTGTCTGTGCAGCCCCGGGTCCTGACCCGTCACATGGAGATCAGGCCGAGTACATTGGCGATGGAGCTGACCAGGATGATGATGACGAAAACAGGGCAGACGTACTGGATCATAAACTCAAAGATCCAGCGCCTGTGGAAGCCGTGGCCGTCCTGCAGGACCTCTTCCACCGCCAGGGCGACCGTCATCCTCTTCCTGATGAAAATGCAGGTGCAGAAGGCGGCGATCGGCATCATGATGGAGTTGGTCAGGAAATCAAAGAAATCCAGGAACTGCATGCCGATGACCGTGACGCCGGCAAGGGGCCCGTAGCCCAGGCAGGACAGGGTGCCCAGCAGGACCATGATGCCGCCGATAAGCCCCGTGCAGACCACCCGGTTCCAGCCGAATTCGTCCTCGAAGGTGGAGACCGCGCTCTCGGTCAGGGCGATCGCGCTGGTCAGGGCCGCGAAGAGGACCAGGGCAAAGAACATGATGCCGATGATCCGTCCAAAGCCCATGCTGTTGAAGATCTTGGGCATGGTGATGAACATGAGGGAGGGGCCCGCGCCCAGGGCAGCCGGGTCTCCGCCGGAGAAGGAAAAGACCGCGGGGATGATCATGAGTCCGGCTAGCATGGCAATGCCCGTGTCAAAGATCTCGACCTGGACCGTCGCCAGCTCGATGCTGGTGTCCTTCTTCATATAGGAGCCGAAGGTGATCAGGATGCCCATGGCGATCGACAGGGAATAGAACATCTGCCCCATGGCCGTGATCACGGTCATCCAGGAGAAATTCTTTACATTGGGGATCATGAAATAGGCGACGCCTGCCAGCGCGCCGGGCCTGGTCATGGAATAGATGCTGATCACGATCGCCAGCACGATCAGGATGGGCATCATGACACTGGATACACGCTCGATCCCGTTCTCGACCCCCATGATGATGACGGCCAGGATCATGGCGACAAAGACGATGAACCAGAACTCGGCCGCATAGCCGTTGGAAATAAAGTCCCCGAAGAAGCTGTCCTCGGCGAGGCCTGCGACGTTTCCGCGCAGATATTCAAACAGATACTTGCAGACCCAGCCCCCGATCACGGAGTAATAGGGGCAGATCAGTATGGGGATGATCGCGTTGATCCATCCTCCAAACCTGGTCCCCGGACTGTCCCCGTAGGCCCGGAAAGCGCTGACCGGACTCTTGCCTGTCGCCCGGCCGATCGCGGTCTCCGCGATGATCATCGCATATCCGAAGGTCAGCGCCAGGATGATATAGACAAGCAGGAAAATGCCCCCGCCGTATTTTGCGGCCAGATAGGGAAAACGCCAGATATTTCCAAGTCCTACGGAAGCGCCGGCAGCTGAGAGCACATAGCCCAGTTTTCCGGAAAAGCCCTTCCTTTCTTCAGTCTCCATAATAAGAATCCTCCCCTTCTTTGTTTCTTTGGCGCCGCGCAGTCAGGCCGGAACGGTCCGGGCACGATTTTGCCGGAAAACTGTTCCGAAAAAAGCACAGCATATTGACCCTATCACATCCTGCGCAAAAAGTCATGTATTTTTTGACTTTTGTCTGATTGATCGGGCGGAACTATCTGATAATGCAAAGGGAGACCGGCCTTTGTCTGCAAAAGCCGGTCTCCCGTTCCCGATTATTGATTTTTTAAAAAATAATGAACCGCCAGGGCGTATCCGATCAGGCCAGGAAGGGATTGGAGGGTCTGAAGAGATACTTCTCGGAGAGGTCGCCAAGACGCGCCGCGCCGCACATCTTCATGGTGTCGACGAGCTCTGCGCCCAGCTTCTGGGTGTAGACGGCAACGCCCTCTTCACCGCCTCCGTAGACGGCCGTCACATAGGGACGGGCGATGAGGACCGCATCGGCGCCAAGACAGAGGGCCTTGAAGATGTCCACGCCGGTGCGGATGCCGCCGTCGACAAAGATCTTCATGCTGCCGCCGACCGCCTGGGCGATCTCATAGAGGACCTCGGCAGACGCGGGACACTGGTCCAGGACACGGCCGCCGTGGTTGGAGACCACGATGCCGGAGGCACCTGCAGCCTGGGCCTTTTTGGCGGCTTCAACAGTCATGATCCCCTTGATGATAAAGGGCTTGCCCGCCATGCGGACCACATCGGTCAACTCCTCCACGGTCTTGCTGCCCGCGGGCGGCTGGAGGTTCTGCAGGAAGGGAAGGCCGGCCGCGTCGATATCCATGGCCACGGCAAAGCATCCGGAATCCTGAACCAGGGCAAATTTTTCCTTCAGGGTGTTGACATCCCAGGGCTTGACGGTCGGGATCCCGATCCCGTTCTTGTCCCTGATCGAGGAGCAGGCCGCTTTCATGACAGCGGGGTTGGTCCCGTCTCCGGTAAAGGCCGCGATCCCGGCATCCGCGCAGGCGGAGACAAGGATGTTGTTGTAGCCGACGTCATCGAGCTTGTCCCCGTAGTGAAGCTTGACAGCGCCGACGGGACCTGCAAAGAAGGGATATTTCATGGTATGTCCGAAGAAATCAAAGGAAGTATCCGGCTGAACGTTTTCAGCGATGGTATCCATGTTGATGCGGATCCTTGTCCAGGCGTCGTAATTGCGGATCGCCGTGTCGCCGACTCCCTTGGCTCCGGGACCCGGAACCTGGTTGCTGCAGGCCTTTCCGTTGCAGACCGGACATGCCTTGCAATAGGGTCCGATACAGGTGCGCGCGTTTGTCAGAATGTCCTGATAGTTCATTGTCTCCTCCTTTTGATCAGATTACTACGCCATTTCCGTCTGCCCGGCAACTATATGCCAAGTATGATCATTACATGCAATGATTGATTTCATGTACAATGATGTTGAGGTCAAAAGGTGGTTAAGTGAACACCGTCTCGTCAAGCTGCACA
>CAMNFJ010000150.1:0-6089 GCA_946536955.1 uncultured Lachnospiraceae bacterium | reverse complement strand
GTCGGAATTGAACTCCGCTCCTCTACTTCGAGCAAGGATACAAACAGTACTTGTAAGGTCACTATGGACATCTACGCTAAGGCTAAGTATAATAAGCCCGAAGAGCTTTCATCCGTGGTAAACAGCGCATTGAAAAAGCCTTCTAAATCAGAGTCCGGGGCTAAGACTGGGCAGTGACGAGAAAAAAGAAGTAGTTAATGGCTGAGACAAAAAAATCGGTCATCGCTCGAAACGCAGTAATATCAAGGGTTTCAGAGCTCGATATCTGTTCAGTACGGTCTCAAAGGCGCCCGCCGCGCACCTCAGTTCTCCAAGCGATAATTTCAGTCCGCTGCAGAACAGGCAAAAGACAGGTGCTTCCCGGAAGGGTGGTCCCCGACGGGAATCAAAGAGATATACAGAGCCTCCGAAACCTTGTGTTTCGGAGGTTTTTTATGCCCACGCGGGCCGGAAGGGGCACGGATGCCAGGTGCAGGCTGTGCCCTTCCGCGGGCCGAAGGCCGCGGGTGTCCGGCGCGTTTTGCACTTTCCGCAAGCCGGAAGGGCGCAGGGACCCGGTGCGTTTTCGCCTTCCGCAAGCCGGAAGGGCGCAGGGGCCTGGTGCGTTTTCGTTTTCCGCAATTCGGGAAGGCCGCATGGTTTTCCAGGTTGATCTTTTGGGAAAAACAGCATAGTCGGGACAGGGGAAATATGGTATATTTTTAATCAGGCAGTAAAAGCATAGGTGAATCGTGCAGCTATGTTTTTGTTTGTATACAGGCACCGGAGCGTGGCCGTATGTAATGAATGAGGCCGGACCATGGCAGCATGCAGTGAACGAGGCCGGACCATGGCAGCATGCAGTGAGTGAGGCCTGACCAGGGCAGGAGCGGAAAGCTATGAGAAAAGATATATCCAACAGGATCCAGAGAGTGACCAACCATATTTTGCAGGATTACCAGAACGGGCGGGACATCGACAACATGAATGTCTTCAACCAGCCGGACAGCGACGCGGTCGTTGACATAGTCAACAAGATGCTCCACATTCTTTTTCCCGGCTACTACCGTCCCAAGGAGTTCCGCAGCTACAATTACGACAGCCGGATCGCGGTGGTGATCGAGGATGTGATCTACAACCTGCAGAAGCAGATCGCAATCGCCCTTCGCTTCAAGGAGGAGTACGCCGCGGAGACGGATTATGAGCTCAAGATGTCGGCGGAGGAACTGGCCATCGATTTTCTGGACAGGATCCCCAAGATCCGCGCCCTGGTCAATACGGACATGCAGGCCTCCTATGAGGGAGACCCCGCGGCCTTCAGCATTGACGAGATCGTCCTGTGCTATCCGGGTCTTCTGGCCAGCACGATCAACCGTGTCGCCCACGAGCTCTTCCTGCTCGGGGTCCCGCTCATCCCCAGGATGATGACGGAGTACGCCCATTCCAAGACCGGGATCGACATCCATCCCGGCGCCACGATCGGCGAGTACTTCTTTATGGATCACGGCACGGGCATCGTCGTCGGCGAGACCTCGATCATCGGAAATCACGTGAAGGTCTACCAGGGCGTCACCATTGGCGCGCTCTCGACCCGCGGCGGCCAGCGCCTGAAGGGGGCCAAGCGCCATCCCACGATCGAGGACAATGTCACGATCTACGCCGGCGCCTCCATACTGGGCGGTGAGACGACCATCGGCGAGGGCTCGGTCATCGGGTCCAACGTCTTCATCACGAGCTCCGTGAAGCCCGGCACCCGCATCAGCGTCAAGACCCAGGAGCTGGTCATCCTCAACAAGGACGACGACACCGAGCTGGGATACATCCCGGACAAGGAGGAGACCGTCCACGATTCCAGGACGGATGACACCTGGTACTATATGATCTGAAAAAAACGGCCCGCGATGGGAAAGCAGAACCCCGCAGGAAGCCGCGGGCGGGGCCATAAAGCGGCAGGACAGCACTGCGCAGGAATTCCTGGGCGGGGCCATAAACCGGCCCGCGCATTCCGGGACTTCTCGGCAGCCATGCGAGCCTTATAAATCATGAGACTTACAAATACAGACAGGAGAGGAAGAATGGCTATTCAGGCAGGAATCAAGGGGGAGAAGAGTTTTGTCGTGACGGCGGACCAGCTGGCATCCAGAGTGGGCAGCGGCCTCGTCAATGTGTTCGCGACCCCCTGCATGATCGCGCAGATCGAGAACACGGCCGCAATGTCCGTCCAGCCGGAGCTGGAAGAGGGCAGGACGACAGTCGGCATATCCGTCAATGTCTCCCATGTTGCGGCGACTCCCGAAGGGATGGAGGTCCGCATTGAGACTGAACTGGCGGAAGTCGCCCCGAATGGAAAGGTCCTGACCTTTAAGGTGGCCTGCTTTGACGAGGCCGGCCTCATCGGCGAGGGCACCCACGTGCGCGCCGTCGTGGACCGTGCCCGCTTCGAGGCGAAGGCACAGGCCAAAAAGGCATAAAAAAGAAATGACAGGGAGAGGAAAATGAAATTTGTTGTCCGGCATGAAACAAGCTCTTATATGCGGCTGCGCCTGCTCAGAGGCCGCTTCAGCCCTGCCCAGGGACAGGTGCTGCACTATGCCCTGAGCCATCTGAAGGGCATCTCCGATGTCCGGCTCTATCCGGCCTCCGGAGGCGTCTCCTTCTCCTGGCAGGGCGACCGGGAGACCATCCTCCGCAAGCTCCGTGCGCTCCACTTCGACAACGTGAAAATGTTCGCGGAGCAGCTCGAGGAGACAATCGGTGACGAAGAACTCAGCCGCAGGAAGCTGAGCCCCGAGGTCAAGGCCCGGCTCCGCAGAAAGGTCCTGCTCGAGACTGCCGCGGACCTGCTCATGCCCACCCCCATCCAGGTGGGCTACCATATGTACCAGCTCGTGACCCTGAGAAATCTGTGAGCCAGCGGGGCGTCGGCGGGGACGTAAGTGATTGATTCATTTTTACGTCCCTGCTGCACCTCCGCCGGCTTTTTTTATGTGGCGTGTGTTTTCATGCTCATAACTGTAAAGCGGTAAATAATAAGTTACAGTTCACGCCCCTTCGAAGGGCGTGAACATGTAACGCTGCGTTCAGCGATTCCAATGCGCTTACGCGCCGCTGAACGCCGTTAAACTCGGGTTTTTTCGCTGAAAACCGCTCAAAAACGCCTCGCGTTTCAGGTGGGTCTGAACTGTAACAATAATAATCATAAAAAGGCACACTCCACTTGACATTCATGAAAAAATGCGCTTTAATATACTAAATTTCATATTTTTAAAAACAAACCGTTGATGCGGAAGTAAAACGCGAAGGGCACCCACAGAGAGTCCGGGCAGGTGAGAGCCGGATGGTATGCTGACGCGAATAATGGGCCGCGGAGGGCGTGTTGAAAGGCTGATCATCGGAGAGCAATCGGAGATCGTGAGAGCATCAGACCATCGGCCAAGTATGACACGACGTGAGGGCATACGTCAGTTGCCGGGAATTTGCTGGAATTCCGCAAAGAGCGTGCGCAATGGCTCAAGGCAGGCCTGCTGGCTCTCCTCCTGCCGGGAGGATGATGTTACGGGCATGAAAAGCAGATCCCCGATTTCCGGGGCTCTTTTTATGTAAGGCTTTCCGACTCTTCTTTTTCCGAATCTTCACTGTGATTTTCCTGTCTGCAGACCGCAGTCTGCCACAGGATCACAGGATCCGGAGATGCGCGCGAACCGGGGTGGCACCGCGGACACCATGATGAGAGATGGCTGTTACGTCCCCGGCAGGGTGATTCTTTTTTTAAGGATCCACTCTGCCGGGGACTTTTGCGTATGGAGGAGGAACCGGGAAAAGGACGGCAGAGGAGAGCCCCGTGTAAAAACAGACACAGCAAAAGCAGCCGAAAAGGAGATTGGAAATGATCAAGGAAGCCATTAGCAAGATCGTCACGAAACAGGACCTCACATTCGAGGAGGCGCAGACTGTCATGAACGAGATCATGAGCGGGCAGACAACGGCCACTCAGAACGCCGCTTTTCTGGCGGCCCTGTCCACCAAGAGCACCCGAGCGGAGACCATTGATGAGATCTCCGGCTGCGCGGTCGCCATGCGCAGTCATGCAACGCCCGTTGACCATCCGGGCATGAAGGTGCTTGAGATCGTGGGAACAGGCGGGGACAATGCCAACACCTTCAATATCTCCACCACATCGGCCATGGTCATTGCCGCCGGCGGCGTCAAGGTCGCCAAACACGGCAACCGCGCCGCCTCCTCCCAGTGCGGCACCGCGGACTGCCTGGAGGCCCTGGGCGCCAACATCCAGGAGGATCCGGACCTCTGCAGAAAGCTGCTCTCCGAGGTCGGCTTCTGCTTCATGTTTGCCCAGAAATATCACGCCGCCATGAAATACGTCGGCGCGATTCGCAGAGAGCTGGGCTTCCGGACCGTCTTTAACATCCTGGGGCCCCTCACCAATCCCGCAAGGCCGGAATACTTCCTGCTGGGTGTCTATGACGAATACCTCGTGGAACCGGTCGCCAAGGTCCTGGACTCCCTCGGCGTCCGCCATGCCCTCGTCGTCTACGGCCAGGACAGGATGGACGAGGTCTCTGCCTCCGCCCCCACGACGGTCTGTGAGCTCCGGGACGGCTTCTACCGCACGACCACGATCGCGCCGGAGGACTTCGGCCTGGCGCGCGGGACCAAGGACGAGCTCCTCGGCGGGAGCCCCGCCGAAAACGCGCAGACCACCCGTGACATCCTTGGAGGAAAGATCACGGACGCCCGCCGGACATCTGTCCTTCTCAACGCCGGCTGCGGACTCTACGCCGGCGGAGCCGCTCCCTCGATCGCGGAAGGCGTCAAAATGGCCGCTGAAATCATCGACAGCGGCAAAGCCCTGGCCCTTCTGGATGCCTATATCGCCGCCTCCAATGAGGCATTGTGAGTCACCGGGTGAGTCACCGGGGGCGTAACAGAATGACTCAATTGCAGGAATCTCCGGGGACGCGGGCCGCCGGGGGGACGCAGCAGAGTGACCTGGTCTGCCCCCGCTTCTCCCGCTGGCTCTCCGGGAAAGGAAAAACAGAGTCACCGGGGAGGTAACAAAGTGACTCACCGTCCCCGCTGCTCCCGCTGACTCTCTCAGGAAAGGATTAACAGATGGCTTCTATACTTAATCAGCTGGCTGAATATGCCCGTTTTCGTGTCGCCTGCCGGAAAAAGGAACGCCCTCTGGAGGAGATCCGGGCGCAGGCCCTGGCCCTAGAGGCAGACACGGATCCCGCGACCGGCTTTCCCCTCCAAAAGGCGCTTTCCGGACCCGGTATGCATTTTATCTGCGAGTGCAAAAAAGCCTCACCTTCGAAGGGCACGATCGCGGAGGACTTTCCTTATCTGGAGATCGCCCGCGATTATGAGGCGGCGGGGGCGTCAGCAGTTTCCGTCCTGACAGAGCCCAAATGGTTTCAGGGGGAGGACAGGTTTCTGCGGGAGATCGCCGTGCAGGTCCGTATCCCCTGCCTGCGCAAGGATTTTACGGTGGATCCCTACATGATCTATGAGGCAAAGCTTCTGGGTGCATCGGCTGTCCTTTTGATCTGTGCCATCCTGGATGACAGACAGCTCCGGGAGTATCTGGAGACAGCCCATATGCTGGGCCTGTCGGCCCTGGTGGAGGCCCACGATGAGACGGAGATCCGGCGCGCCCTGGCAGCCGGAGCCGGGATCATCGGAGTCAACAACCGGGACCTGCGCACCTTCAAAGTGGATATCGAAAATTCCGTGCGCCTGCGCAGCCTGGTCCCCGCCGACAGGATTTATGTGTCCGAGAGCGGGATCCGCGATGCCGAAGATGTGGGTGTCCTCTACAGGAACGGGACAAACGCCGTCCTGATCGGAGAAACCCTGATGCGCAGCCCCGACAAGGCCGCCGCGCTGGGTCAGCTCCGGAGCCGGTGCGGGGAATAAGACCTGCGGTCTCCGGAGCCCCTGCGGAGTGAATGGCGAGGAATAAGACCTGCGGTTTTCGGAGAGACCCGCGGACTGAAAGGAAAGTAAAACCCCTCATTTTAAAAATGAACAATTAAATGATGTAAAGGTCAAAAGTATCGTAAAGGCTCTGAGACTCGTCAAGTTGCACA
>CAMNFJ010000149.1:0-6139 GCA_946536955.1 uncultured Lachnospiraceae bacterium | reverse complement strand
CCGCTCTGGGCTGCTCGTGGATCTCCTTCATCATGAAGTGCTCGAAGCCGCCCTTTTCCGCGGATTCCGCGTCCCACTTGATCTCGGTGAGCTCCTTCTCGATCTCCTCCTGGTCGATGTTGTAGAAGGTGACCGTGCCCGCGCCGAGTCTGGCGATCTCATTGTTGCCGATGTAATAGACCTTGCGGGTATAGCGGAGGAGGGCGGGCACATCAGAGGCCACGAAGGTCTCGCCGTCCTCGACGCCGATGATCATGGGGCTGTCCTTGCGGGCGGTAAAGATCTCGCCCGGAAAATCGCGGAACATGAGGGCCAGGGCATAGGAGCCGCGGATCCGCATCATGGAGCGGACGATGGCATCCACTGGGCCCATATTGTATTTTTTCAGATAATAGTCGACCAGCTTGATGGCGACCTCTGTGTCGGTCTGGCTGATGAAGCTGTAGCCCTTGCGGATCAGCTTGTCCCTCAGCTCCTGATAGTTCTCGATGATGCCGTTGTGGACACCGATGATGGACCGGTCATCCGTGCAGTGAGGGTGGGCATTGCCCTCGGAGGGCTCTCCGTGGGTCGCCCAGCGGGTATGGCCGATCCCGCAGCAGCCGGAAATGGCCTGACCGTTGTTGGTCTTCTCCTCCAGGATCTTGAGTCTGCCCTTGGCCTTGACGATCACGGGCTCCGCATCGCCGTCGCGCACGGCCAGACCCGCGGAGTCATATCCTCTGTACTCCAGCTTCGAGAGACCATCGAGAAGGACAGGCGCCGCCTGTTTTTTACCGATATATCCAACAATTCCACACATAGTTCTCTGTCTCCTCGTAATATCCGCCGGGACCGGCGCTGCCGGTCCGCGGATTTCTCAACCATTCAGCCCCCCGCGGGAATGGGCGTCATGCAGGGCAAAAGCCTGCATTCCGGACAAATGAGGCACATTCCTGCGGAGTGCTGGATCATTATCAATTCTAATGGATCTTAATTGAAATTAAACATTCTCTGGGCGATGAGATACAGGCCGGAGACCAGCTTCATGGCCAGGGGCTTCCGGGTGTTCATGGCGATCCCCAGGGGCCGCCTTCTCATCTTCTGCCACAGGTCCTCGTCCCTGGAGCGCAGATATTCCCAGATCTCGTCCCGCATGCGCAGGTGGTCCTCCGAACCTGACCGGATGGCCAGGACCGAGGTGATCGTCGTGATGATCTCCAGATAATTGAACATATACTGGCTGAGCCTGCGCGACCTGCCGATCCTGTCCCTGTTGGCGGGATCGGTATAGTAATCGATCATGATGCGGTTGACCCGCTCCTGCTGGTCAAGCCTTTTGATCATCACGGACTCATGGACCGACTGGTCCTCTCTTCCGATATAATAATAGTAGAAGTTGACATCCAGATAGTAGATCCTGTCCACATAGGGCAGGGGATTAAACACATAGATGTTGTCAACATAGAAGGTGTGCTCGGGAAGGCGCAGACCGCACTCGCGCAGCATCTGCGTCCGGAAGATCACCGAATGCATCAGAATGTACTTTCCGACGGGAAAACGCCCGGCCTCCTCCCAGGAAAAGACCCTGTTCTGCGGCAGGGTCCCCCTGTACTCCATGACCCTGTGGCGGTTCTGGTCCTCCTTGTTGTAGACAAAATTCGAGACCAGAAGGTCCAGAGCCTCCTCGCGGTCGCCCGCGGCCTCTTCTGTCTGCGCGCCGGAAAAACGCCTCAGGACGTCCAGGATACTCTTGTAGGCGGAGGCTCTGACCTTGTCATCGCTGTCCACCACCTTGAAATACAGTCCGCCGGCATTTTCCAGTCCGGTATTGACCGCCCCTCCGTGGCCCTTGTTGGGCTGATGGATGGCCCGGACGATCCCGGGGTGCTCGCTCTCCAGCCGGTCCGCGATCTCGGCCGTCCGGTCCGTGGAGCCGTCATCGACAATCAGGATCTCCACCTCTTCCCCTCCGACCAGAAGGGACGAGATGCAGTTTTCCATATATGCCTCGGAGTTATAGCACGGAACAGCGACAGATAAGAGTTTCATATTTGTTAAAAGCCTCCTTAAGCTGCTACAGACTGACATAGATAGTATATTTTACCATAAAACGATTCAGGCTGCGGCGATATTTTTCAAAATTCTCCGGAAAAGATTTTCAGATAGGCGGCGTAGGCGCCCGGTATGGCATATTTGTCCCTGAGGGCCGGGATCGGAGCCGCAAAGCAGCCTCCCTCCCCTCCTGCCTCCTCCTCTGTCCCCTCTCCCGCTTCGGGATAGGCGGCAGTCCGGATCTCGTAGCCCTGCATGAGCCACTCCCTGTGGGTGAAGATATGTCTGGAGGCGGGAAGGGGCCGGATCCGCAGAGGCTCGCAGCCATAGGACCTGGCCCTGGCCACCGCCTCCTCCTCCGTCAGCCACCCCTCTTCATTGGGAAACTCATAGAGGCCGGCCAGAAGGCCCCGGGAGGGCCTTTTGCGGAGCAGGACCCGGTCCTGGTCCCGGATGACCAGGATGGTCCTCTTCCGGACCTGCCGGGCCTTCTTTCGGGGCATGACGGGCAGGACCCCGCATTTGTCTTCCTGAAAAGCCCTGCACAAGGGCTGGAGGGGGCAGGCCGGGGCAGCCGGGACCGTCTGCGGGGAAGGCTTCCTGCGGCAGGCGGGCTCCCCGCCCGGCGTGCAGATCCCGGATCCCAGGTCCATCAGGGCCTGGTTGAAGTCCCCCGGCCGGTCCTGGGGCATGACCTGTCTGTAAAAGGCATCCGCCGCTTTGCGGGCGGCAGGTGTCCCGATCTCCTCCTCATAGAGGGAGAGACGGGCGAAGACCCGCAGAAGGTTGCCGTCGATGGCGGGCACCCGCTCCCCGAAGCAGATGGAGGCGATGGCCGCGGCCGTATAGGGGCCGATCCCGGGGAGCTTCTGCAGATCGCGGGCAGTCTCAGGCATCCTGGCCTGATAGTCCGAGACGATGATCCGGGCCGCCTTCTGCAGGTTTCTGGCCCTGCTGTAGTAGCCCAGGCCCTCCCAGAGCTTGAGGCACTCGTCCTCCTGCGCCCGGGCCAGGGCGGGGATATCCGGAAATCTCTCCAGAAACCGCCTGTAATAGCCCCTGACAGCCTCCACCCGGGTCTGCTGCAGCATAATCTCCGAGATCCAGACATGATAGGGGGACGGGTCCTCCCGCCAGGGAAGACTCCTCTTATTGGCGTCATACCATTCCAGGAGCGCTGTGCCGATCTCCATTCCCATCTTCCTCTCCCCTGCTTCGGCCGCAAACAGTTCAACCCGGGTCCTGCGCAAAAACAGCAGTGCTGCGCATTGCCGCACAGAATATCTCCTGAACTGTACCCTCTCCTGAACTGTAACAGCAAAGCAAGACTGCCATGACAGCGGAACTGCCGCTGCCATGGCAGTCTGTATTCAGGTCAGCTGCGCATTTTCAGGCAATATACGTTATTCCAGATGGCCCTTGTCGCTGATCACCTGGATCACATCGTCCACATATTTCTCGCAGACATCATCCGATCCGGCTTCCACCATGACACGGATCACGGGCTCTGTCCCGCTCTCACGGACCAGGATCCTGCCGTCGTCTCCCAGTGCCTCGCCGACCTCGGCCACCTTGGCCTGGACATCGGGATCGTTCTGGGCGTCCGGCTTGGACTTGACGCGGACATTCTTGAGGACCTGGGGATAAAAGACGACAGGCGCCGCCAGCTCGCTCATGGGCTTGCCCTTGGCGATCATGACCTCCATCATCTTGAGCGAGGTCAGGATGCCGTCGCCGGTCGTGGCGTACTTGGTAAAGATAATGTGGCCGCTCTGCTCGCCGCCGATCCTGTGGCCGTTGGCGACCATGTTTTCATAGACATACTTGTCGCCGACCTTGGTCTTCTCATAATTGATGCCGACCTTGTCGAGGGCCTTGTAGAGTCCGAAATTGCTCATCACGGTCGTGACGATGGTGTTGTTGAGCAGCTTGCCGCGCTCCTTCATGTAGAGGCCGTAGATGTAGAGGATGTGGTCGCCCGTGACCACATTGCCCTTCTCATCCACGCACAGGCACCTGTCGGCGTCTCCGTCATAGGCAAAGCCGACGTCCAGATGGTTGTCGACCACGAACTTCTGCAGGTGCTCGATATGGGTGCTGCCGCAGTCCGTGTTGATGTTGTAGCCGTCGGGATCGGCGTTGATGACATAGGTCTTGGCACCCAGGGCGTCGAAAACTCCCTTGGCGATGGACCAGGCCGCTCCGTTGGCCACGTCGAGGCCGACCCTCTTGTCCTTGAAGCTGAACTTGGTCAGGGAGATCAGATAGCCGATGTAGCGGTTTCTGCCGGCCACATAGTCCACCGTGCGGCCGATCTCCTGGCCAGTGGAGAGGGGGATCTCCAGGTCCCCGTCGATATAGGCTTCCACCTTGAGGATGGTCTCCTCGTCCATCTTTTCCCCGTAGCTGTTGAGGAGCTTGATCCCGTTGTCATAGTAGGGATTGTGGGAGGCGGAGATCATGATCCCGCAGTCGAAATCATCGACGCGGGTGATATAGGCCACGGAAGGTGTCGTCGTCACATGCATGATATAGGCGTCCGCCCCGGAGGCCATGAGGCCTGTGCAGAGGGCATACTCAAACATGTAGCTGGACCGTCTGGTATCCTTGCCGATGACGACCTTTGCTTTTTTGTCGAGGCGGGAACCGTAGTACCAGCCCAGAAAACGTCCGATCTTGATCGCGTGCTCGTAGTTGAGCACCTTGTTCGCTTCACCGCGAAAACCGTCTGTTCCGAAATATTTACCCATTTTTCCTCCTGATCTGGGGCCGCGTCCGGGGCAGGGAGCCTGGTGAGGTCCTCACGGCAGATCCCTGTCTGAAGAAATGAGACAGCGGCGCATCGCAATTATCAATTCTCCGGATCAGAGCCTCTCAGCCTTTTCGATATCCAGGAAATATTTGTAGGAATCAACAGTCATCTCGCCGCAGGCCTCCTCATCGCAGGCGATGATGGCGCCGTTGTGCATCTGCAGGGCGCTGCAGGTCCAGCGGGCGCTGACGCTGCCCTCTACGACCTGGGCCAGGGCGCGGGCCTTGTTGTGGCCGTTGATCAGGATCAGGACCTCTTTGGCGTCTGTGACGGTGCCGATGCCGACGGACAGAGCCTGGGCGGGGACCTTGTTCATATCGTTGTCAAAGAAACGGGAATTGACGATGCGGGTGTCGGTCGTGAGGTTGCGGACACCGGTCCTGGAGCTGAGGGAGGTGAAGGGCTCGTTGAAGGCGATGTGGCCGTCGACGCCGATGCCGCCCAGGAAGAGGTCGATGCCGCCGTAGGAGGCGATCTTCTCCTCGTAGCGGGCGCACTCGCCCTCGGGGTCGTCCGTCATACCGTTGAGGATATTGATGTTCTCGGGCTTCATATCCACAAGGTGGTTGAAGAAATAGTAGTGCATGAAATACCAGTAGCTCTGGTCATGCTCGCGGGGAAGTCCCAGATACTCGTCCATATTGAAGGTCACGACATTGGCAAAGGAGACCTCACCGGCCTTGTTCATGCGGGCCAGCTCCTCATAGACACCGATGGGGGAGGATCCGGTCGGAAGGCCGAGGATAAAGGGCCTGTCCTCCTTGTGGGCATTGATCTTCTTTGCCACATAATTCGCTGCCCATTTGCACATCTTATCGTAATTGTCCTGAATGACGACTCTCATAATATATAAATCTCCTTATATTCAATCCATTTTTGTGTGATTCCGTATTTCCTGCGTCGGGCAAGTCTTTGTTACAGTCTTGATTCTGCTTTTTGTACTCACCCTCCGGCCCGCAGGCGTTCCGGTCCTGTCCCGCAGGTCCCGGCCGGGAAGTTCCCGTCCGTCCCCGCTGCAGGAGCCGGAGCTCAACAGCCGTGGCAGCATCCGCCGAGTCTTTCGATCACTGCCATCCTCGTCAGCCCTTCCGGGCCCTGGCGCTAATATCCCTCCGCGTCCTCCTTTTTCTCAGAGCGGATATTTTAAATAAGAAAACCGCCTGCCCTGGTGACAGAGGCAGGCAGCAATTCCATAATAACAGTTTCCATTTATTTGTCAAGAAACGTTACAGCACACGCAGGGTTGTTTCACGAAGGAGTCGAGGTAGTAACCCCCATCCGCTTCAATGAAGG
>CAMNFJ010000148.1:0-6157 GCA_946536955.1 uncultured Lachnospiraceae bacterium | reverse complement strand
TTGGCCAGCCGGTAGTAGTCACCGAAGAAGTTGAGGTCATAGTATTTGTGGTAGAGGTCACTCATCTTTTTGCAGGTCCGGATCTCCTTCTTTTTGAGCTTTGTGGCGTCAAGCTCGTAGCCGAAGGTGCCGCACATGGCGATGGCCGCCTTGGTCTCAAAGGGGACCATGGGGCTGGCTTCGGAGACGTGGGCGCCCATGGTGCACACGGGATAGAGGAAGGAAGAACCGTAGTGAAGCTTGAGGTTGTCCAGGGGCTTGGTGTTATCGGAGCTCCAGTACTGGACGAAATAGGTGAGCATGGCCGGGTCAAAGCGTCCGCCGCCGCCGGCGCAGCCCTCGAACATGATGTCCGGATGGGTCTTGATGATCCCGTCCATGATGCGGTAAAGACCAAGGACATAGCGGTGGGAGACCTCCCCCTGGCGGCCGCCCGGCAGGGCGTTGGACCAGAGATCCGTGATGGCGCGGTTGATGTCCCACTTCACATAATAAATGTTGGCACTGTCCAGGATCCTGTTGACGCTTTCGATCAGGTAATCCTGGACTTCCTTTCTGCCCACATCGAGGACCAGCTGGTTGCGGCTGCGGACCGCGTGCCGGCCCGGGATCTCCATGGCCCAGTCCGGATGGGTGCGAAAGAGGTCGGAATCCTCGGACACCATCTCCGGCTCGAACCAGATGCCGAACTTCATGCCCAGGTCATTGATCTGGCGGACAAGCTTCGGCAGTCCGCATTTGATCTTTTTTTCATTGACGACCCAGTCGCCCAGGCCGGAATTGTCGTCGTCCCGCTTGCCGAACCATCCGTCATCCATGACGATCATCTCAACGCCCATGCCTTTTGCCGCTTTGGCGATCTCGATAAGCTTCTCATCGTCAAAGTTGAAAAACGCGGCCTCCCAGGTGTTGATCAGGACCGGTCGGCGGACGTCCCGGACGAACTTGCTGCGATTGAGATTGTTGCGGAAAAAGTTGTGATAGTTGTGGCTCATCCTGGCAAGACCCTTGTGAGTGTAGGTCATGAGGACGGCAGGCGTGTCAAAATCCTCCCCGGGCGCCACCGGATAACTGAAGAGCCTGTCATTGATGCCCATGACCAGACGGGCCTGGTCGTACTGGTCCAGCTCGACCTCGGCCAGAAAGCTGCCGGAATACATGAGGGCAAAGCCGTAGCAGGCGCCGAAATCCTCGGTCGTCGTCCTCTCCGCCAGGGCAATGAAGGGATTCTGCTGGTGGGACGAGATCCCGCGCCCGCTCCGGATCTTGTGCACATGGTGGGTCAGGGGCTGACGCTCGACCTGCCGCTCCTGCCCGTACCGGCCCGGCAGGGAGATCAGGTCCAGGTCCCCGCCGTTCATATAGTCCATGTTCAGGGACATGATCCTCTTGAGGCTGATCTCCCCGTCTCCGCCATTGTGGACCCGGGCCGCCCGCATGATAATATCCGCCTCCTCAAAGACAGAATAGAGCAGAGTGACCCGCACCCTGGTGACGGCATCCTCAATCACCAGCTCCAGCGTATCGACCGTATCATTTTCATTGGCAAAAGCCGTCGGCATCCCCTTGATGGTAAAGGGCCCCCTGTACATTTTGTGCGAGACATACCTCCCATTAAAAGAGAAACTCCCGTCAGCGTTCTGCACCTCGATGGAATTGATCCGAAAATCCCCCTGCTGCTGCGTCGTGAACTCCTGCGGCTGGGCATCCAGAGAAAAGGTCCTCTCCTTGAGAGAATCATAGGGATTGCCGGAAAAGCCCCGATCATAACGGCGGACCAGCCAGATCAGATCCTCGTCCCGGATCTTCGCCCCGTAATACAGGTGCTTGACATAATTGAGATTGCCGACCTTGAGCTGATAGGTCGTCTTCGCTGTATGCAGTGAAAAAGTCTTTTTGTCCTCATTGTATACGATTGCCATAATCAAGTCCCCTCTGCTTCTGAAACACGTGACACTGCTGCAACTGCCCGTAAGATTGTACCGCAAAAGATACAGTAGTTTTATTTTAAAGCAGATACTGAGACTCCTCCATATCCCCCTGTTTGTTCCTTATGTGATTTTGCCGGAAATCGCTGCGGTGTGAATGAGGACGGGGGACAAGAGGGTGTCACACCAGAGTGCCTGGCCTCTTGTCACACCCTCTTTCCGTGCCCTGTTACACGGTCCTGTCATACCCTGTCGCAGGTTTTCTTACTTCACCTCGTAGAAATTGTACACAAACCTGCCGTACTGTCCCGGTGCGTAGGTCGAAAACCTGCCGGAATAATACTCCAGGGCTCTTGGCTCGTTCGTGCCCTCATTGGAAACGATATAGCCGCCATTGCAGGGCTCCAGGCGCCAGCTGGTCAGGCCGCTGTCATCCTCTTTGTCAGCGAGCAGCAGGCCTCCTCTTTTGCCGGAGGCAAGAAAGCGTCCCTCCGGGTCTGTCAGCTGCAGGGTCCCCTTTTCATCCAGGCGGGCTGTAAAGACCCTGGCCTCCTCCGGGAGCGGCGCCGCCAGGATCTCTCCGACGGCCTGGCACTGGACCCCGTCCATGCCTCCTCCGTCCACATTGCCTGTCACGGCCGCGCACACAGGTTCATTGCAGAGGATATACTGGTGGCCGTCCTCCGGGGCGTCCACAAAAGCAGCCCCCGCTTTTCCCTCATAGGCCGGGGCGGCCGCCGGGTCTGACGACCAGGTCATTTCCCAGTGCCAGTTAAACGCATCCGGTCTGATGGCGCCTTCCGCCTCTGTGTGATCCCGGATATACTCCGCGATCAGTTCCTGGATCGATTCTCCGGACTCGCTCTCGAACTGAGACCAGATGGCGTCCTTCGTGCCAAAATCCCTCAGGCCGCAGCGTTCGCTTCCTAGAATGAAGTCGTTGACAGCCACCAGGTACAGGCCGTCCTCTTCAAAGGGCCTGCCATTGGAAAAGTTTTCGATCAGGACCCGGTCTCCCTCGGACCTGGACATGTCATAGACAAAGTTGATCCCCCCGAACAGGAGATTTGAAAACGGATCGTTGATGTCGTAATAATAAACCTTCCCCTGATGTATCCGGGCAGCCAGGCGTTTGGCCGCGTTCTCCTCCATCACAGCTTTGATCTCGCTCCCGCGCATGGGCAGGACCAGCAGGGCATTGGTGAAGCCGTACAGACTGTATATGTCCTTCATGGAAATTTCTCCGGGCGCAACGACATAGCCGCCGTTTACTGACACATTGGTCATGGCCATATCCACATCCAGGTGGTCCAGTCCGAGAGCCTTTTTCTCCTCGTCGGTCTTTTTCTCCAGTTCTTTTGTGGCACACTCGATCATCACAGCAGACACCAGGTCAATGCTGTCCGTCTGCCGCGTGTAATAATCGCTGCTTTTGTCCCAGTCCCCGTCAGCGCGGCCGACCGGTTGTTCCACCGCCACTTCGGCCATGTCCGCATAAGGTTTGATCAGTGCCCTGAGCGATTCATCAATCTTATAGGGTCCGAGCTTGAGGTTTTCGCTTTCCATCACCTTCCAGACCAGCTTCCCGTCCGGGTCCTCTGAAAAGCGGAAAATGCTGTGCGTCAGCTCCTGGCCGCCCCCATTTACCACCATGATCTCCCGGCCCTTGCGGTTGGCATAGGACTTGTTGGAATATTCGGAGGTATGATCGTGGCCGTTAATGAGCAGGTCGATATCCTCGCTCTCCTCGATCAGCCGCAGCCCCTGGTCCACCGTATTGAAACCGAAGCGCAGGTCTCCGTCCGTATCTCCGATCCCGCCGTGGTAGGACACGATGATGAATTCACAGCCCTCCTCCTTCATCTTGGGCAGAAAAAGTTCCACTTCCCGGGTCATGGAGTAATTCTCATTTCCCGGATGCGCAAACTGCATGCCCGGATATCTGACCGGCAGGTCCCAGCGGGTGATATCACTGTTTTCCAGTCCCAGGATCCCGATCTTGTGCTCATGCCCGTTCACGGTAATTGTTTTGACAATATAGGGTTCAAAAACATTGTCCCCTGCCCTGGTTTCCTCCAGCGTGCCGTCGTAGCAGATATTGGCCGCCACAACCGGTATCCCGTTCTCCTGAAGATAACGATAGGTGTCGCTCATTGTCTTCCAGCTATAATTGAACTCATGATTGCCTAACACAAAAGCATCATAACCGATCTCCTTCAGACACACAGACATGGCCAGAGGTTCCGTGGATTCCCGGGCGGCATAACGCAGGAGCTGGGTCTCGGAGACCGGCGTCCCCTGATACAGGTCCCCGTTGTCGACCAGGATGACATTCTCTTTCCCGTATTTGTCCCGGAATTCATCGACCGCTGTGGACACGCGGAGCATGTTGTTGGTCTCCGGCCTCCCGTTCAGGACATTGGTATCCCAGCATTTCCCATGCATGTCAGTGGTAGACAGGATGGCAACATCCGTGAAATCAGACTCCTTCGCGTCTGTGCTCCCGGCATAGACCGGAACGGAAAAAGCCATGAGTATAAGGCCCATAATGACTGCTATCGTCTTTTTCCATTTCATAATGTCTCCTCCCCTCTTTCTGCCCTGAAAATTGCGGTCACCGGGGCTTCTAAACCCCTGGTCTTTCCTATCTTACCATGATTGGGGGAGTTTTCAAAAGCGTGACAAAAAGGGGGACAGGTGCCTGTCACATCCGGAATGACTGTCCCTTTGTCGCGCTTTTCCTCATACTTTGGAACTTCACCGCAAAGGCAGAACTTCGATCATTCAGACTCGATCGTAAGATATTTCATCGCCTTTACTTTTCCGCTCTTTATATACACCAATAAATCAACGCCATCTCCCCATGTAAATGAGTAGTTCATATCTCTCTCAAAACACAACATATCACTATAACTTGCGTCTAATTTCCATTTCTTGCTTAAAAGACTTTTCGCCTTTGACACGCTCATCCCCACTCTCACACCCTGAAACGCGACAGAACTGTCCTTAATAACCAGGTCCCAATATCCGTTATAATTGGCAAAAGTGCCGTTCAGATACCGCAGTCTCGGGCCGGCATCAAACAGTTTCCTTCCCTTTCGGATATAATAGTATTCATAATACTCATAATCAGAATTATAGTATCTTCTCTTCTGCGTGAGGCCCAGGTATTTCGCCACATCTGCCGGTTTCTTCCTGAGGACGGTGTCCGTCACATTGGGCACGGATGCCTTCTTCACCGTGACCTTGCATGTCGCTTTTTTCCCGCTGCCATCCCTGGCTGCGGCGGTAATAGTCGCCGTTCCGTATGCGACTCCCCTGACCACGCCTTTTGAGCTGACAGTTGCAACTTTTGTATTGCTGCTCGACCATTTGACACCTTTGGAGGATGCGCTGGATGGCGTCACGGTAGCTTTCAGAGTGATCGTTTTTCCTTTGACAACAGAGGCAGCAGTTTTGTTCAAGACGACTTTCGTCGTTGCCGCCTTCACGGATGTGCATACCCACACATCGAACGAACGGGGCATCTTTCCAAAGAAATCATTCCATTCGTATTCCCATGTCGCCTTACCTGTATTGATATTGACAGTCAGTTCCCGGCCGGGAGCTCCATCTCCCGCCGGTCTGTGGATATCCAGAAGGATTCTGCTGCCGCTGCGACTATACTCCAACAGGTGAGCCTTGGGATAATATTTCTTAACACGTGTCAGCACAACATTGCCGACCTGCCATGCGCTGTACCTGTTAATAACTTTGATATTACACTTTATGGTCTGGCCAGATGCTTTGGCAGTGATCTGGCAGTTTCCGACCTTACGACCGGTCACTACGCCTGCGGAAGAAACCGTAGCAACAGACTTATTTGAAGATGTCCAGGTCGGTTTCCCAGATACACCTCCGACAAACAGCCGCTTTGCCATCCCGACCGGAACGACAGCCCCGGTATTGCTGATCCGGATGGAAGCGTCAGCATTCTGAGGCGGGATGACTGCCAGCAACATGATAATCACCAAGAGCAATGATAATTTTCTTTTCATAATGTCCTCCTTTTCTATTATGCCTGATGTGTTTGTGTATGATCATTTTTCTGACATCTTTACATACTATCTCCCTCCTCTACTCAACAGCTGCCGGATCCTGGACGTTTGCGCCCGAGATTATGACCAATAATAAAAAGCGCACGCAGGCCCGCCGGATCATTTGATTCAGCCATATCTGCATGCGCTGTA
>CAMNFJ010000147.1:0-6349 GCA_946536955.1 uncultured Lachnospiraceae bacterium | reverse complement strand
GCCGCGGCCGCCACCATGCTGTATAGATCCGGGTAAAAGGCCTGTGAACAGCAGCAGCTTATGATCGCATGTTTATTCTTCATCGCGCAATATCCGTGACTTCAGTCGTTGGATACGCGCGCAAAAAAAGGAAACTCGCCTCATCGTGGGTACAATCCCGCGATGAAGAATAAACGCTCCGCGAGGATGCGCACGGTATGCGGAACATCTTTGCTTTGCAAAGCTGTTGGAGGATGTTGACATGTCTTTGAAAAACAAGACATGTCAACCCGCATCCGGCGCGCAAGACTCGCGAGCGAGTCTTGAAAAAAGAGGAGGTCATAGTCACACATATGAAGAAATCAGTTTCCCGTATAGCGGCGGTCACCCTGACTGCCATCCTCGCCTTGGTGTCCGCTTCCGGCTGTGGGAATACAAAGAAAGAGGAAAAGACCCTGCAGGCGACAAAGGTGGAAACGCAGAAAGCCGTCCGCGGGACCCTGGAGCTCACGTCCACCTATGTGGGCACGGTCTCCCCTTCCAACTCCGTCAATATCATGCCCATGGTATCCGGGACCGTCGATTCAGTGAGGGTCAAGGTCGGGGATGTGGTCTCGGCCGGAGATGTTCTCTGCCACTTTGACGACAAGGCGGCCGAACTGCAGATGCAGAGCGCCCGGGACGCAGTCCAGACCGCGAAGGCGGGAAAGGCCGCGGCCCAGGACCAGATCAGCTCGGCCAAAAAGCAGGCCAATGTCAATATCACCTCGCTCAAGGGGCAGAGGGATACGCTCAAAAAGCAGAAGGAGTCCTCCCAGAAGCAGCTGGACACCCTCAAAAAGAATGTGGACCAGCTCAAGCTGGCGCAGGAACAGGCCGACAAGGCCTATGCGGCGGCAAAGGCGGTCTATGACGGGACCAACAACCTCTTTATTCGATATCAGTCCTTCCTGACGGCCAATCCCGACTGCGCCACGACAGCCGGGCTGATGGCGGCCTCGATCCCTGAGACAAAAGTCGTGACAGAGGTGACCGGCGGCTTTAAGGAGAACCAGGGAAATGTCATGGTCTTCTCCTCCCCTGATTATGAGGACGGCGGAGAGGAAAAGACCCCGTCCGGAGATTCCGGAAAGGGGGGCGGCTCCTCCTCAAAGACCGTCGAGGTGGAGTCCCAGAAGCAGAAGACGGCCGCGGCCCTTTTGAAGGGACTGGGGGAGGTGCCGATCACTGTGGAATACCTGTCCGCCACCGGCCTCAATACCCTCAGGGACCAGATGGAGCAGGCCAAGGCCCTGAGCGCCTCGGCCCAGTCCGGTTACTCCCAGGCCTCCACCTCCATCACCCAGCTTGAGAGCAGCATCAAGCAGATCGATTCCCAGATCAAGGCCATGGACAAGAATATCAGCGCCGCAAAATCTGCCGCGAACGCGGGCGGCGGCACCCAGGTCTACGATGCCCAGATCCAGGCGGCACAGACCGGCGTGGAATCCGCCCAGTACCAGAAGGACCTCTACACCGTGACCGCGCCCATCAGCGGGATCATTGAATCGGTCAACGTCGTCGAAAACCAGCTCTTTGCCCAGGGCCAGCCCGCCTTCACGATCTCTGACAAGGAGATCATGACCGTCGCCTTCTATGTGCCAGAGGAAGTCAGGAACCACCTCAATATCGGGGACGGGGTCATCCTGGATCCGGGAAAGACAGACCTCAAGGGCAGCATCTCCTCGATCGCGACCTCCGTGGATCCCCAGAAGGGGCTCTTCAAGGTCGAGGCGGACATCACCTCGATCACAGACCGCAAGCTCCTGTCCAACACCAGCATGAGCCTGTCGCTCGTGTCGGATTCCGTGCAGGATGAGATCCTCATTCCCTTTGACGCGGTCTACTATGACAATGACCAGGCCTACGTCTTCATCGCCGAAAGGGCGGCCGAGGGGACAAAGGCCGTGCGCAGAAATGTCACGGCCGGACTCTACAGCGACGATCAGATCGCGATCCTGGAGGGCCTTTCCGAGGGGGACGAAGTGATCACGACCTGGGGCGCCGGACTCAAGGACGGCGCGGCTGTCGAGATCATGGATGGAACCGGCGGGACCACCGAAGGCAATTCATAATGATGTGTCTGCAGCAGGAAAGGAATGACCCCTCATGAATCTGACAAAACTTGTCCTGAAACGTCCGGTTTCCACGGCTCTGATGGTCCTGGGAATCGTCGTGTTCGGCATTTTTTCCATACCCGGCTTCAGCATGGAGCTGATCCCGGACATTGACCTGCCTATGTACCTGGTCACCACGGTCTATCCGGGCGCCAGTCCAACCAGTATCGATGACCTGGTCACCTCCAAGATCGAGGACGCCGCGGAGACTCTGGGCGGCGTGGACAGCGTCGCCTCCTATTCCTATGACAACTACTGTATGGTCCTTCTGACCTATGATTACGGCCAGAACATGAATGACGCCTACACCTCTCTGTCCGCCGCCCTGGACGCCCTGGATCTGCCGGATGACGCCCAGGAGCCGACGATCATAGAGATGGACGTCAACCAGGTGCCCACAGTCAGCATTTCCGCGACCAGCAACGGGTCGACCGACATGATGGCCTATATCAACGAGACCGTCGTGCCGGCCCTGGAGGGCGTGGGCAATGTCGCCAGGGTGGATGTCACGGGCGGAAAGACCAACTATGTGAGGGTCCGGCTCAACGAGGACGCCATGCGTCAGTACGGGATGAATATTTCCGGGATCGCCCAGCAGGTCGGCGCGGCGGACTACAATGTGCCGGCGGGCAGCGTGCGGGCCGGCTCCCAGGAGATCAGCATCAGCACCAGCGCCGATTTTGTCTCTCTCCAGGCCCTGGAGAACACGGTCCTGTCCACGGCGACGGGAGCCCAGATCCGCCTCAAGGATGTCGCGGATATCAGCATGGGCGTTCAGGATCCATCCTCCATCAGCCGCTACAACGGAGAGGAGAATGTCACGATCCAGGTCTATAAGGTACAGAGCGCGTCGACCGTCCGCGTGGCCTCCAATGTGCGGAAAACCATCCGGAATCTGGAAAAGCAGGACGCCGGCGTGGTCTATGACATGGTCTATGACTCGGGAGCCGAGATCGTCGACGCCCTGAAGTCCGTCGCCGAGACCCTGGCCCTCGGCGTCCTTTTCGCCATGCTGGTCCTCCTGCTCTTCTTCGGCGATATCAAGGCCTCCCTGATCGTCGGCAGCTCCATGCCCCTGTCGGTCTTCGCGACCCTGGTCATCATGTACCTGCTGGGCTTTGACCTCAATATCATCACCACCGGCGCCCTGGTCATCGCGATCGGCATGATCGTCGACAACTCCATCGTCGTCATCGAGAGCTGCTTTAGGGCGACCGAGGAGGGTCTGGACCTGAGAGAGGCGGCAGTCAGGGGCGCGGAGACGGTCATGATGAGTATCGCGGCTTCGACCATCACCACCTGCGTCGTCTACCTGCCCATGACCCTGATCAAGGGCCTGGCCGGCCAGATGTTCTCCCAGCTGGGCGTGATCATCGTGGTGGCCATGATCGCCTCCCTGATCAGCGCCCTCTGCATCGTGCCCCTGCTCTATGTCTATGTGCATCCCCGCGAGAAGGAGGAGAGCCCGGTCAACGGCCTTCTGGACAGGGTCCGCGCGGGCTATGACAGGCTGCTCAGGAGGCTCATGTACTGGAAAAAGACGACCCTTCTGGTCAGTGTCCTGCTCCTGATCGCCTCCTTCTTCCTGGCCTCCACCCTGACCCTGGAGCTGATCCCCGCCGACTATAACGGCAGCATCACGGTCACGGCCGACTTCCGGTCGGGCACCCGCCTGGAGGTCATGGACCGGGAGATGCAGAAGATCGAGGAAATGGTCAGTCAGGATGACAATTTCGAGAACTACAGCCTGAGCATCTCCGGAAACCAGGCGGTCGTCACGGCCTATGCGGTCGACAAGTGCAAGAGGTCCAGTGAGGACGCGGTGGAAGAGTACACGGCGGCCCTCTCGGGCATGGCGGGAGCGGACATCACGATCGCTCCGTCCGGGGGCTCCAGCAGCATGATGTCCTCCGGCTTCTCCACCGATACGGTCGATATCGTCGTCCAGGGCGAGGATGTCAATGACCTGGCCAAAGCCTGTGAGCAGGTCGAGGAGATCATGGACGAGCTGCCCGGCGTCCTCCATGTCAAATCGGATGCCGCCACCAGGCAGACGGCCGGCCATGTGGTCGTCGATCCCCAGAAGGCTGCGGCCGCGGGCCTGGCCCCCGCCCAGGTCGCCCTGGACCTCTACCAGACCATGAACGGCGTCACGGCCGCCCACATGGAAATAAACGGCAACGAATATGATATTATCCTCAATTATGCCGACGGCACCTATGAGGACGTCAACCAGCTGCTCAACAAGCCCCTGACCGGGGCCGCGGGCAACCAGATCACTCTGCACGACATCGCGGAGATCCGCTATGACCAGCAGCTGCAGCTGATCCAGAAGAACAACGGAAAGATCCAGAACACGATCTCGGCCACGACAGCCAAGGGCAAAAAGGGAGAGATCACCAGGGCGGTCAACCGGGCGGTCAAAGACCTGACCTTCCCCGAGGGCGTGGAGCTGTCCAGCTCCATGGCGCAGGAATCCCAGACGGAGAACCTGACGGCCATCTTCAATGCCATCCTGGCCGGCATCTTCCTGGTCTTCCTGGTCATGGCCATGCAGTTTGAATCCCCCCGTTTCTCCCTCATGGTCATGACCTGCATCCCCTTCTCCCTGATCGGGTCCTTCCTCCTGCTCTTTCTCATGCGGAGCAGTCTCAACATGGTCTCCATGATGGGCTTTCTCATGCTCATGGGAATCGCGGTCAACAACGGGATCCTGCTCGTGGACACGGTCAACCAGGAAAAGGAGCACATGCCCCTGGAGGACGCCCTGGTCAAGGCAGGCAAGATCCGCCTGCGCCCCATCCTGATGACCACCCTGACCACCATCCTGGCCATGGTGCCCATGGGCTGGTTTTCGGACAACACCATGATGTCCTCCATGGCCTTTGTCATTATCGGCGGACTGGTCGCCTCCACGATCCTCTGCCTGCTGATGATGCCGGCCTACTATCTGCTTATTTCCAAAAAGGATAAAAAGGAGCATAATAATGAAGAGGAGAGGCCTGCGGGCCTGGCCTATTGAAAATGATCCCTGCCGCAGGTCCGGGGCCCGAAAAGGGCGCGGACCTGCGGCAGGATATGTTTGAACGGCAGGAAAAGTCTGAACGGCAGGAGATGAGCAATTGGCAGCAAAAAAAGAGGATTTCGGACAACAGCAGAAGGCATTGAACCAGGCCATCAAAGAGGGCCGCTTTGAGCGGGTCTATCTTCTGTGCGGCGACCAGGCCTACCTGCGCCTGCAGAACCGCGACAGGCTCCGGGACGCCCTGCTGGGGGACGGGGACCGGATGAACCTCTCCGTCTATTCCGGCATGGACATCACCGCCAGAGAGGTGATCGACCAGGCCCAGACCCTGCCCTTTTTTGCCGACCGGCGCGTGATCATCCTGGAAAACTCCGTCTTTTTTTCCAAAAAGGCCAGTGTGGAGTCGGATGCCCTGGCCGCCTTTATTCCGGAGATCCCGGAGACAGCCTCCCTGGTCTTTGTGGAGGAGAGCCCGGACAAGCGCAAAAAACTCTACAAGGCCATCCAGAAGCAGGGCTTTGTCCTCAACTGCGAGGACCTGACGCCCCAGCTGCTGGGCCGGTGGACGGCGGGACTCTTCAAAAAGGCCGGCCTGGCCATTGACGGGCCAGTACTCAACCGCTTTCTGGAGACAGTGGGAGAGGATATGATGAATATCGTCAGCGAGTCGGACAAGCTGACGGCCTACTGTATGGGAAGGGACCGGGTCACGGCCGAGGATATCGAGGCCGTCTGCAGTCCCAGACTCAGGGACCGGATCTTTGAGCTGGTCTCGGCCGTCTCCCGCAGGCAGAGCCAGAAAGCCCTGGCCATCTACATGGACCTCATCGCCCTGCGCACACCCAGCCAGGTCATCCTGACCCTGCTTCAGAGGGAATACCTCAGGCTCCTGCAGATCAGGGAGCTGCAGGCAGAGCGGCTCGGGGAGGGCGAGATCGCAAAAAGGGTCGGCCTGTCTCCCTGGATCATCAAAAAAAACTACCTGCCCGTCACCGGCAGGCTGGAGCCCCGGCGCCTGGAGGAGTCCCTCCAGCTCTGCCTGCAGGCCGATCAGGACTACAAGAGCGGCCGGATCGATGCCGGGATCGCCGCCGAGATGACCATCATCCGGCTCTGCGGAAAGGGGCGTGTGCTGCAGGGTTGTTTCATGAAGAAAAACTGAACCAGGCAAATCCTTAGATTCTTTCAG
>CAMNFJ010000146.1:0-6402 GCA_946536955.1 uncultured Lachnospiraceae bacterium | reverse complement strand
CCAACGCGAAGGCGGACGGCGTCTTCGCGCAGATGACCTCCATGCTGGGCCTGCCGCCCGCAGTGGAGAAGATCGGAGCCCTCAACAATATCATCCGCCAGTGCTACGGGGAGCAGCACCCTCAGAGCGTGGCGGAGGCCCATGCCGACGCCCGGCTGGCCGACCTGAACAAGGGAATCGAGGATGTCAACAGGAAACAGACCTGGGACAAGGATATCCGCTTCCCTCTGTTTGCGGATAAGGAGGACGAGAAGAACCGCGACCTCATCAGGGAGATCATTATCCGTTTTGACACCGTGCCCAAATCCATCACGGACCGGGAATTTACCGAGATCCTGGAGGCGGACGCAGAGACAGCTTAAAGAAGCATGTCCAGGTGTCTGAGAGGAGGCAGCATCCTTTAAAAAACCGTGCCCTGCTCACGAAAAGCGGGGCACGGTTTTATGCTGTCCGGGGCGGATGCGCAGGGGCCCGGCAGGTCAGGTCCGGCAAAAAGTCCGGTAGAAGACCGGCCGATGTGTGGCTCGGGTCAGGCCCGGAAGGACCTGAGCTTCTTGTGGAGGTTGCCCTTGCTGCAGGCCAGGTCCATCTCTCCGTTTTTACAGTCGATGTAGATATCGCCGTTTTCGGCGTTTCTGGCCACGACCGCGCCGACCTCCTCCAGGCGCTTCCTGGTGGCTCCCCGGCCGGACCGCTCGAAGTGGTGGTAGTTGGAAAAGGCGATCTTTGGCATGACGGCCTTGCAGATGGCGGGATTGCAGGCGTTGGCATCCCCGTGCCACTGGCACTTGAAGATATCCGCGCGCAGGCCCCCCACAGCCTTGATCAGCAGGTTGTTGGCCTCATTCTGCAGGTCTCCGGCGGAGTGGAAGATGACCTTGCCGTCCAGGGTGAACCTGGTCACGATCGACTGGTTGTTGACGAAGTGATGTTCGTCGTGCTCGGGGAGGGCGGAAGCGGGGGCCTGCCAGACGCAGTCACAGCGGATCTTCCCCACGGTGAAGCCCTTACCGGCCTTGAGGTAGGTGCAGGAGGCGCCGTATTTTTTTGCCTTCCGCTCCTGGCTGCGGATCGCGCTGGCGTAGGTCTTCTGGTACTTGTCCAGGCCGGAGGTGTCGGGCAGGTAGAGGGCCTTGACCTTGAAGCTGTTGAAGACGTCCGTGAGGGCGCCGTAGTGGTCGCCGTGGGCGTGGGAGATGACGACGGCGTCGATGGTCCGGATGCCGGCGGCCCGGAGCTTTTTGACGGTCTTGCCGGTCTTCTTGGCCGTGTCGATCAGAACGACATGTTCGATCGTCTTGTCATCCGCGCCGTACTGGATGATGGCGGTCGCATCGCCGAACTGGGTCTCGTCGCCTTCAAAGAACCAGACGCCCCAGACCCTGATCCGTGGGTGTCCGTCCCCGGAAGCCGGCTCTTTTTGGGGAGGGGTCTCCTGCTTTTTCTGGTCCTGGCGGTTTCTGACAAGCTCGTCGACCATGGCCTGGACCTTGCCGGCGTCGTAGCCGTTGAAGCGAAGGAGGAGACGGCGGACGGCGCCTTTGCCGTAGATATCGGCCAGGACATCCTCCGCGGCATCGGCCAGGCTTTTTCCGGCGCGGCCGGCGAGGGCGTTGATGGCGGCCTGGGCCTCATTGGCGAAGGGCCCCATCCGCTCCGTGCGGTAGTCCTCTTTGCCGGCCCTTCCGGCTATGATGTAGACGGCCATGTCGCGGGATTCCAGCTCCATTTTGCCCCAGACCCGGTTGATCTCCTGCTGGATGAGGGCGACGTTCTTCTCCCCGAAAACAGAGAGCTGCTTTTCTCTGACAGTCCCGGAGCCGTAGACGCCCAGCATACACTCCGCGGCGGCCAGGGTGACCTGCAGGTCATCCATGGGATCCATGGGCGCATATTTGGGCCGGACCCTTCCCAGGATCGACCTGCCGGACCTGGTCCTGCGCCTGCAGGTATCCCGGCTGATCTGCTTATAGTTACCGCACAGATCAACATTGGCGCCCAGGGCCAGCTCCGTGTGGTTGGGGGTGCCGTCCTTCGCGGCGAAGACGATCAGGTCTCCGGGGAGGATGTCCCCGGTCCCGGTTTTCCAGATGCCCAGCTTTTCCGCGTTCTTTTTGAGGGTCCCGGAGCTCTGGGCGCAGCCTCCGACCAGGTCGATGCCGCCCGCGTCGTAGAGGATGGCCATGCATGTCTCCGTGCACCACTCGTCGGTCATCTTCGCATTGTGTCCGTGTTTGTTGAGGGTGCTGATGACATCCTGGTGGGCCGTCAGAGATCCATCATATTTTGCTGCTGCCGTCAGTACATCCCAGACTGTACACTTTGCTGCCATAATCCTTCCTGCTCCTTTCCTGAAAATATGTCGTGCGGGTCCGGCCGGCGGGGATGCATAAGATCCCGCGTAAAAGTGCCTGACCGCCTCTTCCTTCTGGCCTTTCCATCACATTCTTTCTATATTCTATTATATATTTCCTCTCTCCGCTTTCCAATCAGGAAAGCAATAAGAGTGAAAAAACGTTCGATAGCGTTTTTTCACTCCGGTGCCTGTGCCGCAAAACTGTCCGGGCACTGTTGACCACACCGGAGAACCCTTTGCGGGCTTGCTCCCCGCGCTGCCGCTCCGGCGGGCGGCATGGACGGAGAGAGGGCGGAAGATTGGCGGTTGCAGAAAAAGAACCTTTAGCATACAATACCAAAGAATGTGCAAATATGCGGGACTGTAGAAACGAGACCGGTCCCGACCGGATACAGAAATAACATCAGCAGAGCGATTGGAAGGCGGTCAGACAGATGGGAAAGAGCAGTCAGCGCAGAGAAAACAGGCATCACAGGAGAAAGGAAGGGGGCTTTACAGGACAGATCGGTTTTGTCATGGCGGCGGCCGGAAGCGCGGTCGGTGTCGGAAACCTGTGGAGGTTCCCCTATCTGGCGGCCAAGGACGGAGGCGGCCTCTTTATCCTGGTCTACCTGGTTCTGGCGCTCACGTTCGGCTTTACCCTGCTGACCTCCGACATAGCGATCGGCCGCCGGACCGGGATGAACTCTATCAATGCCTACGGGCAGATGCGGCCCCGCTGGCGTTTTCTGGGGATCATCACCTTTCTGGTCCCGGTCCTGATCATGACCTATTACGCGGTCATCGGAGGCTGGATCACGAGATATATCGTCGTCTATCTGGCCGGCCAGGGAGATGAGGCCGCGGTGGACTCCTATTTTACCTCCTTTATCACATCGCCGCTGCAGGCATCCATGTACGCGGTCATCTTTATGCTTTTGACTGCCTGGGTCGTTTTTAACGGCGTGGAAAAAGGGATTGAAAAGTACTCCCGGATCCTGATGCCGGTCCTCCTGGTCATGATCATTGCCATCGCCGTATTCTCGCTCACGCTGAAAAATACGGACGCGTCGGGCGTGACGCGGACGGGCCTGCAGGGGCTGGCGGTCTATCTCAAGCCCGACCTGTCCGGGATGACAGCCGGGCGCTTCATGCAGATCCTGCTCGATGCCATGAGCCAGATCTTCTTTTCCCTGAGTGTTTCCATGGGCATCATGATCACCTATGGATCCTATATCAATAAGAATGTCGATATCAATACCTCCGTCCACCAGATCGAATACTTCGATTCGGGCGTGGCCCTGCTGGCGGGTATGATGATCATTCCCTCCATTTTCGTCTTCGAGGGGATTGAGGGCATGAAGGCGGGGCCCAGCCTCATGTTTGTCTCCCTGCCCAAGGTCTTCAACGCCATGCCCGGCTTCGGTTTTATCGTGGGCCTGCTGTTTTTCCTGATGGCGGGATTCGCGGCGCTGACCAGCTGCGTGTCGGTCCTGGAGACCATTGTGGCCAACTGCATGGAGATCTTCCACGCGGGCCGCAGGCGGACCACCATCCTGCTGACCATTGTCTACACTGCCGCTTCGGTCATCATCGCCCTGGGCTACAGCGTCTTTTATGTGGAGATCCCCCTGCCCAACGGCAGTATGGCCCAGATCCTGGACCTGATGGACTATATCAGCAACAGCCTCATGATGCCCTTTATCTCCCTCCTGTCCTCGATCCTGATCGGCTGGGTCGTCGGACCTGCCTGGATTGTGGAGGAGGTTGAGTACGGGCACAGGACCTTCCGCATGAAGACGCTCTACGCGGTCATGATCCGCTATATCGTGCCCGTGATGATGTTCGTCCTCTTCCTGCAGTCGACCGGGATCCTGGGCTGGATCCTGAAGTGACCGCGCTGTCACAGCGCATTTGCGGGACGGCGGAAGCGGTTTTTTCACTCCGGTGCCTGTGCCGCGGGACCGTGCACCTGTGATCGCAATGTGGTGCCGCTCTTTCGAGCGGTGCTGTCGGAAGGAGAAAAAAGGAGACCTGACACTTGTCAAAGGAACTCAAGCCCCGCATCCTGCGCCTGGAGATCGAAGAGGACGGCGGGGGAAAGACGATCAGGGAATACCTGAAGCAGAGGATCGGCTTTTCCTCCAGGCAGCTGAGCCGCTTTAAGTACCGCCGGGACGGGATCCTGGTCAACGGGGAAAAAAGATATGTCAATTATGCGCTGAGAGCGGGAGATGTCCTGGAGCTCCGGCTGACTCAGGGCGGGGAGCCCGTGGAGGAGGATCAGGATGGTCCGGACGGGAGAGGGGCCGGCGGCTATCTGCCTGCCTGGGACGGCCGCCTGCAGAAGATCTGGGCTCCTCCCGCCCGCTGGCTGGCAGAGGGGCATCCCCTGCGGATCCTCTATGAAGACGAGGACATCCTGGCGGCGGACAAGCCCTCCGGCGTTGTCTGCCATCCCAGTCCGGGACATTTTGACGACACCCTGTCCAACCAGGTGGCAGAACACCTGGGGCGGATCGGGCAGGAGCTGGATGTGCGCGTGACCGGCCGGCTGGACCGGGACACATCGGGGATCGTGATCTTTGCCCTCAATACGGAGACGGCTGCCCAGCTGATCCGGCAGAGGGAGCGGTCCATGATGAGCAAGCTCTATATAGCCCGCGTCCGGGGACATTTTTCGGACCGGGGGGAGGAGGCGGCCGGCACGGTGGACCGGCCTCTGCGGAGAAAGGGGCCGGACTCTTTCCTCATGGTGACCGCCGAAGACGGAAAGCCGGCCAGGACCCATTACCGGGTGCTGGAGGAAATGGAGGACGGAAGCACCCTGGCCGCCTGCCGTATAGAACACGGCCGGACCCACCAGATCCGGGTCCACATGGCGTCGATCGGCCATCCCCTGATCGGAGACTGTCTCTACGGAGAGGAGTCCTCCGAAGACGGTACGGGCGGGCAGGGACCCCTGATGCTCCACGCCTTCCGGGCAGAGCTTGTCCAGCCCTTCACGGGGGAAAAAATCTGTCTCGAGGCCCCGCTGCCGGACTGGGCGGGGGCTTTGCACTTGTAACTGGCTGCTAATATATACAAATAAAAAAGAAAGGGGACGATCATGGAAAAAGATTTGTATGTCATCGAAAACGAATTCCTCAGGGTCGGCATCGCAGCCCACGGGGCGGAGCTCTGCAGCATCTATGACAAGGGGCGAGGGCATGAGGTCGTATGGACCGGGGAGCCGGAGTACTGGAACCGCCATGCTCCCGTCCTCTTTCCCTTTGTAGGCAAGGTGAACGGCGGCTTCTACCGCTATAAAGGGCAGTCCTATCCCATGGGCCAGCACGGATTCGCCAGGGATATGGAGTTTACCCTGACCGGGAAGACAGAGGAGGCTGTCAGCTTCCGCCTCTGTGACAATGAGGAGACCCGGACAAAATATCCTTTTGCCTTTGAGCTTGAGATCACGCACCGCCTGCAGGGGCGCAGGGTCCTGGTCGAATGGAGGGTAAATAATCCCTCGGACAGAGACCCCCTGTATTTTTCCATCGGCGGACATCCGGCCTTCAACTGCCCTGCGGACCAGGGACAGAAAAAGACCGACTATTACCTGCGCTTTGACGGACACGAAGGGGACGCATCCATCCCCTATGTCCTGATCGACCAGCCCTCCCAGGGGATCGACACCGGCCATGTGCACAGGCTTGCCCTTGACGGAGGCTTCGTGCCCGTCACGGATACGACCTTTGACCGGGACGCCTATATCTTTGACGAGGGTGTGGTGCAGACCGTGACCCTCTGCTATCCGGACAGGACTCCCTATGTCACGGTGTCGGCGCCCGGCTTTCCCTCCTTTGGCGTCTGGTCCAAGCCGCATACGGATGCCCCCTTTGTGTGTCTGGAGCCCTGGATTGGCCGCTGCGACAACATGGGCTTTGCCGGAGAACTGCCTGAAAAGTACGGCGAGCAGTGCGCAGGCCCCGGGGAGGTCTTCGAGGCCGCCTATACGATCGAAGTGAACTGAAAAAACGCCTCCGCGGGACCGGGACTGCTGCCGGCCGGCGCGGAGGCGTTTT
>CAMNFJ010000145.1:0-6431 GCA_946536955.1 uncultured Lachnospiraceae bacterium | reverse complement strand
AGCAGGTCCGGGCGGGCTCAGACCAGGGCCAGCAGGTCCTCCGGGCGGTCGATGACGGCCAGGGGGCCGAGGGACCGGAGAAAATCCGCGGGCCGAAAGCCCCAGGAGACGCAGACGCAGTCCATGCCGCAGTTTGCGGCCGTCTCCACGTCGACCTCGGAGTCGCCGATATAGAGGGCCTGGTCGGGAGCCAGGCCGAAGCTGTCCAGTACGGCCTCTACCATGTCCGGGGCGGGCTTGCGGCGGATGCCGGGCCTTTCCCCGGCCGCGGAGGCAAAGAGGTTTTCAAAACAGTCCGCGGCGAGTCTGGCGACGGCCGGGTCCGGTTTGTTGGACACGACGGCGGTCAGAAAGCCGCGGTCCTTCAGGGTCCTCAGAAGCTCCGGGATCCCTTCGTAGGGGCCGGTCCTGTCCATGCTGTGTACGAGATACCAGGGGCGGAAGACCGCTTCGATCCGTGAGACCTCCTCCTCGCTGATCCCCGGGACCGTCATCATGGCGGGGGTGCCGATGCGTCTCAGAAAGGCGGGATCAGTCATCCCGGCCTCCATGGCCAGGGCCCGCTGCAGGGCCGTGTGGGCGCCGCTTCCGAACATGCGGCAGCCGTCCTCCCTGGTAAAGCCGGTTCTGTGTCCGCACTGGCCCATGGCGTAGTTGACGGAGGCTGTCAGGTCGTCGACTGTGTCGAGGATGGTTCCGTCCATGTCAAATATGATCGCTTTGTAATGCATAAGAGTTCCTTTTTGTCCGCGCGGATGGTGGTCAGCCGCAATGAGCCATGCCGACGGGCTCGCGATCTTTGATCGCATGGCTCATTGCTAACGCGCAAAGAGTTTCTCCCAGATAGACGGACCTTTGGGCTTTGTCTCCGGGTCCTGGAAGTTCTCCATGATGGCGGATACGACGCCGCGTATTTCCTTTGTGGTCACGATGCCGCTCTGGAGCAGGTAGGGGGTCTGGGAGCTGCCGTCCACGTAGTAGAGCATTCCTTTTTTTCCGAGCTTTTCGGCGCCCTTGCGGTCGATCATGACATAGGAGTCGGCGACTGCGTCGGTGCGCAGGCAGACGCGGGCGGGGAAGCTGTCCCGGACCGGGCGGAAGTAGACGCTTTTTTCGGAGGCGGCGATCACGTGGATGCCGCAGTCCGCGGCCATCTCGGAGAGGCGCTCCAGGAGGCTGGCGGCTTTTCTCTTTCCGAGGGCAGCTAGGTTGGAGTACTCCTCGATGATCACGACCAGGTGCTTCATGAGGCCCGCGCGGCGGTTGAAGTCATAGATGGTGCGGCATCGGCTCTCGTAGAGGGCGGCATAGCGGCGGTCGACTTCGACGTTGAGGTCCTCCAGGAGGTCCAGCTCTTCGGCGGGATCCGAGGAGATCTGGCAGTAGGGAATCTCGCCGTAGCGGGAAAAATCGCTGCGGCGCTGTCCGCAGAGATAGAGCTCGATCTCCTCCGGGGCGTGGGAGAGCAGGAGGCTGAGGATGACTCCGTGCAGAAAAGCGGTGTGGCCGTAACCCGCCACCAGCAGGTGGGGGGTGATGGAAAGGTCCGCGAAGTAGGGCTGGCGGTAGATGTCCATGCCGATGGCGACCGGGATCCCCTGGGAGCGCTCGAATTCACTGTCGGTCAGGATATCGCCCAGATAGACCTGGTCGGTCTGCCAGGGGACATCGATATAGATGTGGCCCTCCGCCCGGTAGACCTGGATGTCGCTCTTGTTGAAGATGGCCTTGTAGGTGGGCAGGAGGCCTATGATGCGGTCCGCGCTCCGGCGGTCATCGGGGATGATCCCGAACCGGGTCAGCGTGGGGCCCTGGAGCTGGGTGTCCAGCAGGCCGTCGACTCCGTTCTCCGCCCAGAGGTCAAAGAGCTCATCGGTGTAGGGCTTGAGGGAACGCTCATTCCACCTTGTATGAAATTTTAATAGATCTCTTGTCAGAGGAAGTATAAAATCTCTGTTAATCACGTTTTTGTAATGCTTGAATGACTTGCAAACTACAGTTCAAGAAAATCCAGGAAGCTGCTGATGACGATCTCCATGGTGCCGGGCACCAGGAAGCGGTGGTCCGCCCCTTCCACCAGGCGGCAGGAGATCCCGTTCCGGTCCGCGAAGGTGCTGACCGCCCGCCAGGGGACCAGCTCGTCCTCCATGCCCTGTACGATGCGGATCCGGCCGCTCCAGCGGCTGAAATCCCGCCCGGTTATGTCCTCTCTTTTAAGCTCCTCCAGAAAGGAGGGGCGGATCACGACCTTGCGGTCAAATCCGGCCAGGGCGTCGGTCCCGGCGGCCAGGCCTTCCAGGTCCTCCGCGGTCAGGATCTTTTCCGTCAGGACATCGTACATGACGATAGCCGGGCAGCGCAGGCAGATCCTGCGAAAGGGGGAGGAATCATGTTCAGAGAGATATTTCAGGATCAGATAGCCCCCGAAGCTGGTCGCGCATACGTCCAGGACGGAGGGGTCATAGGTCTTCCTGATCCATTCGGTGACCCGGTCCAGATAGGCGGCGCAGTCCGACAGGGAAATGGCCTCGTGGGCGTCGTCCCCGTGGGCCGGCCAGTTGAAGATGAGCAGGGCGGTATCGCTGTGTTTTTCCAGGATCTGTCCCGCCAGACGCTGGGCCGCGGCATTGTCCTTGTGGCCGGCAAAGCCGTGGCAGAAGAGGACAAAGTGCCGGAAGGACTGGCCGGGAGATTTAAAATACATTTTACACCTGATCGCGGAATCCGCACCAGGAAGATCGAAATATTTTTCCATTGCCATTTCCTTTGAGAAAGCTGCCCTGCAGTTTTTCCTGATGAGGAAGACCGGCTACCCGGACTGCTTTCCGGAGGCCTGCTTTTTCGCGTTTTTTTTCCGGAGGCCGCAGGGCCGTCCGACGGTGAATGTCATTATACCATGAATCGCAAAGCCGTGTTATAATAATTCTCTAAATTCACTCTGCCGGCAGACCGGTATGGATCGGCCCTGCGGGGGCTCATTTTTTGCATGCGGGGCGGCTGGCTCTGCGGGAAACCCATTTTCGCATGTGCGGCAGCGGACCCTGCGGGGGCTCATTTTTTGCATGTGCGGCAGCGGACCCCGGTACCGGGCGCGGCAGACGACAGAAGCAGGAGTAAAGGTGAAAAAGACAATACGAATGATCGGGGTCGACCTGGACGGGACCCTCCTGACAAAACAAAAGGAACTGACGGGGGCCTGCCGGGCGGCGCTGGAGGCGGCGATCCGGGCCGGCGTGGAGGTGGTGCCGGTGACCGGCAGACCCTTGGCCGGCGTGCCGGCCGAGGTGACCGGGATCCCGGGGATCCGCTATCTCATCACTTCCAACGGGGCCAATACCTATGACCTGGCGGAAAAAAAGGTGGTGCGCAAAAAGCATATGCCCCACGCCCTGACCAGGGCTGTACTGAACGAGGTCACAGGTCCCGATGTGATCCGGGAGATCTTTATCAGAGGGGTCGGCTATCACGACGAGAGGACCCAGCGGATGCTGGAGGACCGCTTTTGCGTGGCCCCTCCCATCCTGGCCTATATCAACCGGAGCCGGAGGATCGTGCGGGACTTCGAGGGCCTGCTGGCGGATGAGTCCGCTCATGTCGAAAATATTTCCCTCATGTTTCCGTCCGGGGAGGCCCGGGACCTGGTCTATAACCGGCTGAGGAAGCTGACGGATGAGGATGGGGTGCCCCTGGTCCAGATCCTCCTGCCCTGGAAGACGGACCTGGAGATCACCCATATCATGGCGGACAAATGGATCGCCCTGAAGGGGGTCGCGGACAGGCTGGGGATCCCCGCGGAGGAGATCATGGCCCTGGGCGACGGGGACAATGACAGACCCATGCTGCGCGGGGCGGGCTATTCCGTCGCCATGGGGAACGCCCCGGACTTTGTGAAGGAGACGGCGGACATCTGCACGACGGACAATGACCACGACGGGGCTGCGGCCGCGATCCTGGAGGCTCTTTCCTGGCAGGAGCCGGATTCCGGAGAATCAATGGAGGCCCTTTCCTGGCAGGGACCGGATCCCGGGGAATAAATGGAGGCAAAACATGTATGGAGCGATCCTGGGGGACCTGAACGGGTTCCCGTATGAATACAGGCAGGCGGATCTGACAGACCGGGGGACTGCCCTGCCCTGCCGCCTGGCTGCCGCCGGCGGACCGGAGGGGGCGGGGGAGGTCTTTTCCGAAAAGACGGTCCTGACCGCTGCCCTGCAGGACGGGCTCCTGCGCTTTGAGAAGCGGATCCCTGAGCTTTTTTCCGCATCGGGGGAGCCGTCGGGCGCAGAAGAGGGACAGGAGATCCGGGGAAATGTCCTGGAGCAGGCGGTCGCCGAAGAGATCACCCGGTCCCTGCGCGGCTTTGCCGGGAGCTTTCCCCTGGCGGGCTATGCCATGGACCTGAGCATCTGGCTTTTCCGGGAGGGAGCGGATCCCGCGGAGACGGATGATCCGGGCCCTGCTGCCCGCGTCAGCCCGGTCGCCTGGATGTTCCAGGACGACCTGTATATGATGCGGCGCATGGCGGTCCTGCAGGCCGGCCTGACCAACCGCGGCGGGGAAAGCCTCAAGGCGGCGGATGCGGCGGCCTGCGCTGTCTTTCTGGCCATCCACGGGTCCACCAAGGATTATATCGCCTCCTATCTGGAACGGAATTTCGGCTACAGGATGCCGGACCCCGGTCAGATGCGGGAGGAGATCCTCCGGGCCGGAAGGGATGCCGGTACCGCCTCCCTCTGCCTGCGCGCGGCTGTGACTGCCTTTCTGCACGGCAGGGATTTCGAGGACGTCCTGAGGCTGGCCGTCTCTGTGTGCGGATCCCGCATCGATACGGCGGCGGTCGCGGCCATAGCCTGTGCCATCGCGGAAGCCTTTTTCGGCGTTCCGGAGGATCTGGCGGAGGACTGCAGGCGGCTGGTCCCGCAGCAGATCCGGGAGGCGGCGGATGCCTTTGCCGCCCGCGTGAGGGAAAAGCAGGAAATCAGGGACAGGGATCCTGTCCTCAGAGAGAGATGGGACCAGGCTCTGATCCGGGCGGGCAGGGACCACCCCGCCGCGGTCCGGGACAATGAAGCCCTGGAGCAGGCCATAGACCGGATGATGGAGAAAAAAGACCAGGAGGCCCTGGTCCATGTCCTGGAGGAGGTCGGCCGGAGAGCGGCAGGCGGAGGCAGGGTCTTTGTGCCCGTGATGGCGGCCGCGAGACCGGAGACCGGCGATCATGCCGAAGGGGAGGCCACCGGCCCGGCAGGGGCGGACCCGCAGGGACCCAGGCCTGGAAACGCGGGGGCCGTGCCCGGGGCCGGCAGGATGAGCTACCGCCTCCAGGCTGTCAGGACCAGGGACGGCCGCCTGTGGCAGCCGGTTTTTACCAGCCGCAGCCAGGTGGAAAAGGCGGGGGCCGGGAAGGGCATGATGCTGTCCTGGACCATGGCTTCCCTGCTGAACCGTTTTCTGGCCGGTCCTTCCGCCGCGGGGGCGGGACCTGAAGGACCGGGGGAGGAGACCGGCTCAGCTGCCGGACTGCCCGGCCCGGCACAGGCCGGAGACGGCGAAGAGACCCGGGGCGCCGCTGCCGGGACCGGAAGCGGGGACAAGGCGCCCACGGGGATCGCCGGTATTGTCTTTAATCCCGGAGGAAGGGTCTTTTTCCTTCCCAGGGAGACCATCGAGACGGTTTTCGGCAAAAAGCCTGACGCCACAGCCTGAAATTTCGGTGTCTGATAATTTTGTGGCTGACATTTCTGTGCCGGAGGCCGCGGAGTGTAACCTCCCTGCTCCTGCCTGCGTCATATAGAACAGAGGCCTTCCGGCCGGAAAACCTGCGGGCTGCGATCATCATATTGTGATTGCCTCAGGAAAAGGACGCATGGTATACTGATAGCAGTTTCGGACAGACGGAACGGTTTGAGCCTTATTCACAGTTGTTGCATTGGAATCATCCGTCAATTGTGGAAAACACATGGAACTGAAGCATGAAGGACGAGACACAAAGCGAAAAGGAGGAATAAGATGGCAGATATGGAAAAACTCAATGATGAGAATCTTGAAGAAGCAGCAGGCGGAAAGCATCATTATCATACCTACAGCACCAATGAACGGCATGTAGCCAATCTTCAGTCCGGGTATCTGGCGATGAGAACAGAGCCCAACTACGATTATAATAACGAGATCAGGGGCTGTGAGCTCTATAATGGCTACACGGTCTATATCGAGGGCGACTATGTGCGCGGCTATGACGGCAGGACCTATGTGTGGGTATATTCGCCCAAGCACGGCCGCTACGGCTATGTCAACGCAAGTTATCTCGGCTGGTAAGATCGGCTGGTAAGAAATGAAGAGATCCTGAACGGATCACGTAAAAAAGCAGATGTCCGCATCTGGTATGCTACCCGTCAAGAGGACAGTGAAAAATAATAAGTGACCGGATACCG
>CAMNFJ010000144.1:0-6515 GCA_946536955.1 uncultured Lachnospiraceae bacterium | reverse complement strand
TTCCGACCTGACAGACAAAGGACAAAACATGAGGCGGCTCCCTGTTTCCGCCGCATACCCTCCCGAAGGGGCGTGGACAGTACCGGCGGCTCTGATATAGATGTCCCTCATCGACACTTGTGATTGCCAACTACCTTTTATTACGCTATAATATGAATTTGGAATCCCCGCTTTTGGAAATTCTATAAGGAGTCACAAATGGAAAAACACATTTTCATTTGTGCATTTTGTACCCATTCGTACATCTTCTGACAGTTTATTTTACACACTGACGGCATCGCTGTCTGGAGCAGCCTGCCGCCACTTCAGGAACACTGATCACTATTTTTAAATGAGGAAAGCTAAATGATGAAGAAAGCCTTTAAAACGCTCATTCCCATGGCCGCCGCCGTATGTCTGGCAGTCACCGGCCTCGGGAGCCATGCGCTCGTCTCCGCGTCCGCGGCCGAGACCACAACGAAGACGGAGACCAAAAAGACCGATTCGACAAAGAAAAAAGATACGGTCACCAGAAGTATTCTGACAAATGAGAAGATCGATCCCGAGATCGCCAAGCAGCGTCCGATCGCTGTCATGTATCCCATCAACTACGAGGCTCAGCCCCAGTACGGACTCAGCAATGTCGATGTCTTTTACGAGATGATCGAAGAGGGCAGCATGAGCCGTCAGATGGGCATCATCCAGGACTGGCAGAACATCGGCCAGATCGGCAATATCCGCAGCACGCGCTCCTACTTCGTCGAGGAGGCCATGCGCTATGATCCCATCATGATCCACTTCGGCGGCCCCATCGACTGGCTCAAGCCCGTGACCGACCGCGAGGACCTCGACAACCTCAACGGTGTCGGCGGCGTCCTGGGCGGCGACTACGGCGCCTTCTACCGCGTCGACAACGGCAAGGCCATGGAGCACACCGCCTACACGAGCTCCGATTATATCAAAAACGCCTGCGCTCTGGCCGGATACACCCTTTCCATCCGCCCCCAGTATTACGATGACCGTCAGTTCTATTTCAATGATCCTGACGACCGCAATACGCTCAAGCAGTACAAGGATTCCATCCCCGCCAAGAATATCGATATGAGCGGCGCCTTCCCTGTCACCCAGTCCTCCCTGGTCTACAATGAGGAGGACCACAAGTACTACAAGTACCTCTACGGCGAGCCCCAGTGCGACGCCGTGACCGGCGAGCAGATGGCCTTTGACAATGTCATCATCCAGGAGGCCAAATTCAAATATGTCGGCAATCACGGCTATGTGGATCTCGACACCGTCTCCCGCGGCCGCAACGCCTATGTCCTGACCGAGGGCCGCTGCGTTCCCGCCCACTGGTGGCGCAAGGGCATCCACAAGCACACCACCTACTACTATGATGACAACACCCGCATCCACCTGAATACGGGCAAGACCATGATCTTCATCATCCGCGACCACCTCGATACCTTCTCGATCGACGGCGTCTCCTACCAGACCGAGGGCGCACCGCTCACACCGGTCCAGTATTAAAGCTCTTGGCTCTTGGCTCTTAGCTCTTAGCTTTGTAACTGGTAATTTGTGGTATTAAAGCATTTGATTTGTAAACGGACTTAAAGAGTAAAATGAAATCCCCGGCGCATAACACATTGCGCCGGGGATTCTCTTTCCGACAATGCCGCTCGTCAGAGCGGCAGCGCGAGGAGAAATACGCGGAGGCGTTTTCTCCGCTGCGATCACAGGTGCCTGGGCCCGCGGCACAGGCACCGGAGTGAAAAAAACGCTATCGAGCGTTTTTTTCAGTCTTTTACCCTGAGAAGCGTATTCTATGATGTAAGGTTAAAAAGTATCGTAAAGGCTCTGAGACTCGTCAGGTTCGTAGTTTTTCAGCACTCCAGGCCGTTTTTGAAGCGGGCCATCATCTCGTTGGTCAGGCTGTGGTCCGTGGGCTGCAGGACGATCTCGTCGCGGGTGTGCCATGCGGCCTCCTTGAGCTCATTCTGGTCCATGTGGATGGTCGGGTCGCCGTCCACGTCGCAGAAAAAGCCCGCCAGCAGGTCATCCACGATGCCCCAGGGCTGAGACTTGTAGTAGCGGATATTTTTGACGCGGATGCCCGCCTCCTCCATGACCTCGCGCTGGACGGTCTCCTCAAAGGTCTCTCCGATCTCGGTGAAGCCGGCGATCAGGGCATAGTGGGCGAAGTCCCTGCCCGCGTACTTGGTCAGAAGGATCCTGTCCCCGTTGAGGACGCCGACGATGACAGCCGGGATGATGCGGGGATAGATGGTCCTGCCGCAGGAGGTGCAGCGCACCGCGCGCTCGGTCTCGGAGTGCACAGTCGGGGAGCCGCAGGTCCCGCAGAAGCGGTTGTCCCGGTACCAGTTGGCCAGCTGATAGGCCGTGAGGGCCGAGAAGAGCCTGTGCTGGGGGCCGTAGGCCGCCTGCCGCATGGTGCGGATGTCCATAAAGGCAAAGCCCTCCGGGATGTCCTCGTCCTTGAGGTCCTCCCGCAGCAGGAAGGTGGGGCGCTGGTCCACCGTAAAGAGATAGGTGTATTTGTCCGCGGGAACCTCTGTGACGGCCCCGGCGGAAGATTCTTTGTTCCCGGCGGCCGCCGCCTCCAGCTCGCCCGCCTCGGGAAGGCGCAGGAAGCGTCCCCGCTCCAGATAGAAGCGCTTTTCGTCCGGCCACTCCATGCCGTTTTCGGGCATGCTGACCCGGCCGCCCTCAAAGGCCAGCCCGGCTTCCTTCTCAAAGGAATGTCCCGCGTTCTTCTTGATCAGAAGTTTGGGACCACGAAAGCAGAATACCGGATCCACCGGCCTGGGGTCTGTCTTTTCCGAAAACTGATTGCGCAGCCTGTGCGGCGCTATATCCTGAATCATCATGGTGCAATGGCTCCTTTCCTGTCTGTCGCCCCCTGCTCTGCAAATAGCGAAAGCGGCACTTTTTCCCTTGTCCTTTTCATCTTTTTATTTTCATTTTTTTAAAGAGAATACTTTCCAAAAAGAATACCATCAAACACCTGAATTGAAAACTGTCACTTTGCCGCATTCGCACCATAGATCATATACGGCTACAGTTCACGCCCCCTCGAAGGGCGTGAACTTCCAACGCTTGCGCAGGCGATAACAATGGGGTGTAGCAAAGGTGTGACAAGGGGACAGGCACTCTGTCACATTGCTGTGACAGAGTGCCTGTCCCCTTGTCACACCCAAAACACCTCACATTTCAGGTGGGCCTGAACTGTAACCATATACGTTTTTTACACCAGGGCCCGCACGGCATTGAGGACGCAGAGGATCATGACGCCGACATCGGCGAAAATGGCCAGCCACATATTGGCGATGCCCGCCGCGCCCAGGAGCAGGCAGGCGGTCTTGACGCCGATGGCAAACCAGATATTCTCATTGACGATGCGGATGCACTTTCTGGCCAGGCGGATGGCCTGGGCGATCCTGGCGGGATCATCGTCCATGAGGACCACGTCGGCGGCTTCTATGGCGGCGTCCGACCCCAGTGCGCCCATGGCGATCCCGATGTCCGCCCGGGAGAGGACCGGTGCGTCGTTGATCCCGTCCCCGACGAAGGCCAGGGCATTTTTATTGACGGACTTTGTCTTTTTATCTGCAGATTCCTTCTCTAAATCTGCGGAATCCGGCGTTTTCCCTGCTGAATCCGGTGTTTTGCCGTCCGGATCTGTCCCGGCGCCGGTCCCCGGCCCCCTGCCCGCATTTCCTCCGCGGGCCGAGGCCAGGAGGTCCTCGACCCGTCTGACCTTGTCCTCCGGCAGGAGGCGGGCGTGGTATTCGTCAATGCCGAGCTCTGCGGCCACATGGGCGGCAATGCCCTCGGCGTCGCCGGTCAGCATGACCGTTCGGGTGACGCCGGCTTTTTTCAGGTCCCGGATTGCCTGTGCGGCGCCCGGTTTGATCTCATCGGAGATCACGATATGGCCCAGATAGTCCTGCCCCATGCTGACATGCACGACCGTGCCGGTCTCCACGGCGGAATGATCGTCCTCCGCAGGGATCACGACCCCCTGGTCACGCATCAGATCCAGATTTCCGACCGCGACAGGATACCCGTCCAGCTCCGTGATGACGCCGCGGCCGCTGATCTCCTTGGATTTGCCGATCCGCACGGACATGAGGGGCTTCCGGTAGGCCTCCTTGAGGCTGCGGCTGATCGGATGGCGGGAGTACATCTCCGCCAGCGCCGCGTACTTGAGCAGGCGGTCAGCGGCATCCTCCTCCCCGTCAGCGCCCGCCGGGCTGCCGGCGTGGGCGGGGCAGACCTTCGTGACGACAAAGTTTCCTTTCGTGAGCGTCCCGGTCTTGTCAAAGACGACCGTGCGCACATTGGCCAGGGTCTCCATGAAATTGGCGCCCTTGATCAGGATGCCCTTGCTGCCGGCCCCGCCGATGCCGCCGAAAAATGTGAGGGGGATGCTGACCACGATCGCGCAGGGGCAGCTGATGACCAGGAAGGTCAGGGCGCGGTAGATCCAGTCAGACCACAGATCCCACCCTCCGGGATGCCGGAAGACCAGCATGCTGACGGCCGGGCCCAGAACTGCCAGGGCCAGGGCTCCATAGCAGACCGCCGGTGTGTACCAGCGGGCGAATTTTGTGATGAACTGCTCCGACCGGGCTTTTCTGGAGCCCGCATTTTCGACCAGGTCCAGGATCCTGGAGGCCGTGGACTCCTCGAACTCCTTTGTCGTTCGCACCCGCAGCAGGCCGCTGAGGTTGATCGACCCGCTCAGGATCTCCTGGCCCTCGCGGATATCGCGGGGCAGGGACTCCCCGGTGAGGGCGGAGGTGTCCAGGGTGGAATTTCCCTCGATGACCACGCCGTCGATCGGCACCCGTTCGCCGGGCCGGACGAGGATGATGCTCCCCGGCTCCACATCGTCGGGGTCCGCCTCCTCCACGCCGTCCTCCGTCTCCAGGTTTGCGGAATCCGGCCGGATATCCATCAGGTCGCTGATATTGCGGCGGCTCTTCCCGACCGCATAGCTCTGAAAGAGCTCACCGACCTGATAAAAGAGCATGACGGCCACGCCCTCCGTATACTCGCCGAGGATCATGGCCCCGATCGTCGCGACGGCCATCAGAAAGTGCTCGTCAAAGACCTGGCGGTTTCTGATGCCCTTACAGGCCTTTTTCAGGATATCGTACCCCACCGTAAAATAGGGCACAAGAAAAAGCAGAAAACGCAGGACCGGATACCGCTTCAGAGGAAGGACGGACAAAAGGACCATCAGGACCGCCGCCGCTATGATCCGGACCAGGAGGTTTTTCTGCTTTTTATTCATGGTTGTCATTTTTAATTTCTCCCCGCAGGCGCTTCTTTTTTCCGCCCGCACGATTATGGATTACAATGCTCCCCCGCGGGCGCGGCTTCAGCACCCGCAGGGACAAAAAACCGGCCATCAGAGGAAGATCTGGCAGTCGTCCTCAACGACCTTGCAGTTTTTAATGACCTCCTGCATGACCAAATCGACGTCTGCTCCGTCCTCGAACTCCACCTTCATCTTCAGGGCCATGAAATTGACGACGGCATCCCTGACGCCGGCTGTCTTCTTCGTCGCCTCCTCCATCTTGTTGGCGCAGTTGGCGCAGTCCACGTCGATCTTGTAGGTCTTTTTCATTTTCGAGCTCCTTTCTATTTTTCTGTGTTTTTCCGCAATGGCTATGATGATGTCCCCGGTACTTTTTCCATATAGGCCCTGCAGGCACCCGCCTGGATCTCATGAATCCCGGCCCTGCTAGGCATACGGGGCAGTTCACTCCAGGATGTGCTCCATCCCCATTTTGATGATGGTGCGCACGTGGTCGTCCGCCAGGTAATAGACGATCTGTTTGCCTTCCCTGCGGCCGTTGACCAGACGGGCCTGCTTGAGCAGGCGGAGCTGGTGGGAGACCGCGGACTGGGTCATGCCCAGGAGGGCCGCCAGGTCACAGACACAGACGTCCGCCTCAAAGAGGGCAAACAGGATCCGGATCCTGGTCGTATCGCCAAAGGCCTTGAAGAGCTCGGCCAGGTCATAGAGCCGGTCCTCGGGCGGCATCTGTCCGCTGACCATCCGCACCTTGTCCTCGTGGACCTCCTCCACCTCACAGCACTCGACGCCGTGCATCAGCCTTTTGGATTCGTCACTCATAAGATCACCTCGAACTTTTCCTTTTTATCCAACAAACATATGAACATTTATTCATATGTTTGTTGCTATACTACACCCGGTCCGCTGTGCAGTCAAGCCCCAAAAGGACAGAAAAATACAGTTCAGGCCATCTCGAATTCGAAGAGTTTTTGCGACAATGCGAAGCATTGTTGTTTCCAAGGCAAAAACCTGAGTCAGACGACGTTCAGCGGTGCCTAAGCGCATTGGAATCGCTGAACGCAGTCGTTACAGTTCACGCCCCCGACAGGGCCTGAACTCCTTTTACCAAGCCTGCCACAGGCCCTGCGGAACCGGACAGGGTTGTTTCATGAAGAAAAACTGAACCAGGCAAATCCTTAGATTCTTTCAG
>CAMNFJ010000143.1:0-6626 GCA_946536955.1 uncultured Lachnospiraceae bacterium | reverse complement strand
CGGCCGTAGTGTCCGCTGACCAGGTCCTTGGTCTGGGCGGAGGAGACCTTGTAGCGCTCTCCCATCAGGACGTTCATGACGGCCTGCGTGCCGACGATCTGGGAGGAAGGAGTGACCAGCGGGGGCTGGCCCAGGTCCTCACGGACGCGCGGCACTTCCTCGAGAACCTCGGTGAGGCGGTCGCTGGCGCCCTGCTCGGCCAGCTGGCTGACCATGTTGGAGAGCATGCCGCCGGGAACCTGATAGAGGAGGGTCCGGATGTTGACGCCCAGGACCTTGGTGGACAGAAGGCCGTTCTCCAGGCACTCCTCGCGGTAAGGCGCGAAGTAGTCTGCGATCTCCTTGAGGTCCGCCTGCTTGAGGCCGGTGTCATAGGGTGTGCCCTGGAAGGCGCCGACCATGACCTCGGTCGCCGGCTGGGAGGTACCCAGGGCGAAGGGGCTGATGGCACAGTCGATGATATCGACACCAGCCTCCGCGGCCTTGAGATAGGTCATGGAACCGCAGCCGGAGGTGTAGTGGGTGTGGAGGTCGATGGGAAGGCTGGTCGCGGACTTGAGGGCGCGGACGAGCTTCTCGGCCTCGAAGGGAACGAGCAGGCCCGCCATATCCTTGATGCAGATGGAATCGGCGCCCATGCTCTCGATCTCTTTGGCGATGTTCATCCAGTAGTTCTCGTCATAGGCGGAGCCGATCGTATAGGACAGAGCGATCTGGGCGTGGCCGCCCTCCTTCTTGGTCGCGCGGACGCTGGTCTCCAGGTTGCGCAGATCGTTGAGGCAGTCAAAGATACGGATGATATCGATGCCGTTGGCGATGGATTTCTGGACGAAATACTCGACGACGTCATCTGAATAGTGGCTGTAGCCAAGCAGGTTCTGGCCGCGGAGCAGCATCTGCAGCTTGGTGTTCTTGAAGCCTGCGCGGAGCTTGCGCAGCCTGTCCCACGGATCCTCCTTGAGGAAACGGAGGCAGGAATCGAAGGTGGCTCCGCCCCAGCATTCCACTGCGTTGTAACCGATCTTGTCCATCTTGTCGATGATGGGCAGCATGATCTCGGTGGGCATACGGGTCGCGATCAGGGACTGGTGCGCGTCGCGCAGGATGGTCTCATTGATCTTGACCGGCTTGGGGGTAATAGTATTTGTAGGCATATTTAATCTCCCGGAGTTGCCGCATACCGGACTGAAGCTGTTGGCTGTTAGCTGTTCCATATCCGGATATACGGGTTTAAACAAACTATTATTTAGGGATTTACCAGCCGGCGGCCTGCGGCTGCCGGCTGACAGCTGCTCTGTTGGTCAGACGATCCCGAAAACTGCCATAAAGACGCCCGCAACGACGGCCGTACCGATAACGCCGGCTACGTTGGGACCCATGGCGTGCATGAGCAGGAAGTTGGTGGGATCATACTCTGCGCCGACCTTCTGGGAGACACGGGCTGCCATAGGTACGGCGGAGACGCCTGCGGAACCGATCAGAGGGTTGACCTTGCCGCCGGTGATGATGCACATCAGCTTGCCGAAGAGGCAGCCGGCAGCGGTTCCGAAGGAGAAGGCGATCAGGCCCAGCGCAACGATCTTGAGCGTGGTGACATTGAGGAAGGCCTCCGCGCTGGTCGTCGCGCCGACAGAGGTGCCGAGCAGGATGACGACGATGTACATCAGGGCGTTGGAGGCGGTCTCCGTCAGCTGGCGGACCACGCCGCACTCACGGAAGAGGTTGCCCAGCATCAGCATACCGACCAGGGGAGCTGTCGTGGGCAGGATCATGCAGACGACGACCGTGACGACGATTGGGAAGAGGATCCTCTCCAGCCTGGAGACGGGACGGAGCTGTTCCATCTTGATCCTGCGCTCCTTGTCAGTGGTCATGGCGCGCATGATGGGGGGCTGGATGATCGGGACCAGGGACATGTAGGAGTAGGCTGCAACAGCGATCGGTCCCAGAAGCTCTGTCTGTCCCAGCTTGGAGCAGAGGAAAATGGAGGTCGGGCCGTCCGCGCCGCCGATGATGGAGATGGCGGCGGCAGCCTTGCCGTTGAATCCCAGGGCGATCGCGCCGAAGTAGGCGGCGAAAATACCGAACTGGGCGGCGGCGCCGAGCAGGAAACTCATGGGATTGGCGATCAGGGGACCAAAGTCCGTCATGGCACCGACACCCATGAAGATCAGGGACGGCAGGATTGCCCATTCATCCAGCTGGAAGAAATAGTAGAGAAGGCCGCCGGCCGAACCGTCAGCAGGTCTGGCCATGATATCGGGATAGATATTGACCAGCAGCATGCCGAAGGCGATCGGGACGAGCAGCAGGGGCTCGAAATCCTTGGCGATTGCCAGATACAGGAAGACAAACGCGACCAGGATCATCAGGTAGTTGCCCCAGGTCAGACTTAAAAACGCTGTCTGATGGATAAGATTATCCAGCGTATTGATAATATATGTCATAAAAAGCCTCCTGGTGAAATGACCGGCGAAAGACAGCGGCAGGGCCGCCCCTGGTCAGCCGCCGGGGAGAACGAACTGTTTTTACAGAAAACAAAAGGGATTCCTGCAAAAAACATGGATTCGTTATCAGTCTACAGTCGCCAGAAGGGTGCCCGCCTCAACTGCATCGCCGACTGCGCAGTCGATGGAGGCAACTTTTCCGTCCACGGGGGAAACCATGGGGATCTCCATCTTCATAGCCTCGAGGATGATCACGGTATCTCCCTTTTTGACTTCCTGGCCGACCTTGGTCTCGATCTTGAAGACCTTGCCGGCAGCACCGGCCTCGATCCTGTTGGCGCCTGTGCCGGTGGCAGCAGCTGCGGGAGCGGCCGCGGGAGCCTTGGGCATGGGAGCGGTCTGGGCGGGAGCCTTGGGCATGGCGGGCATGGCCGCTGCGGGAGCGCCGCCTGCTGTCTCCTCAACAGTTACGTTATAGGCAACACCATTCACGGTAATGGTATAGTTTTTCATTTTGCACCTCCTGTGCGTAAGAATGAATAGAAATGAAGTACTTTCTCCGGATCACTTTCTTTTGACGCGTCTGATCCTGCGCACGACAAAGCCGTTGGGATCAGCCTGGGGCTCGGCCTCGGAGCGGTAAGCGGCGATCGCCGCAGCGATGACCGCAATGAGCTCATCCTGTCCGCCCTGGACTTCGGCGGTCACTGCAGGAGCAGCGCCCGCGGGTGCCGCAGCCTTCTCGTCCTTGTCAGCCCCCTCGGTCTTCTTCTTTCCTGCGGAAGTCAGGATACGTCCGAACAGAGCTATGATCAGGCTCAGAAGGATCAGGACCGCGAATGTTGTTCCCATGCCCAGAAGGGTATTGAGTCCGGCCTGCTGCATAAGTTCGGCCTTTGTATAGTTTACATTTGCCACGATCGACTCATAGCCGGCAAGGTTTCCGGTCTCGTCCGCCTGATAGGTCACCACCAGGTCAGCGGACTTGAGAGATCCCTGGATCCCGACCGTCACGATATAATTTCCGGCCTCATCCTTAGTGACGGATTTCTCGGTAAAGCAGTCGGCCGTTCCGTTGTTGTCGGCGTCAGCGGTAAAATCCACCTCGCCGATCTCTTCGATGGCCGTCGACCAGCTCTGCATGCCGTCGTAGACCACCTTTTCAAAATTCTGTTCCTCCAGCATTCCGCCCCTGACGATCATATCCATCTGCTGAGCGTCATTTTCCGCGTAGCTGTAGAGCGCGGTAACGAGCTCCTGAGGGATCGGTTCCTCTTCAGGCTGCGCAGTGCCGCCGCAGGCGGTCAGAGCCAGAAGGCAGAGCAGAGACAGGAGGATGCCTGTCAGTTTTTTTCTCATGATTCCTTATCACCTTTCATCGCAGCTGGTATTTTGGTGTCAGCTGCCAGTGCGAAGCTGAATAGTTGCGCTTCTCAAATAGAGGCATGTTTCCTGGAGGGAAGCTGCTCTCTCTTGGAGTAAAGCATTTCAACCGCGCCGATCAGATATTTACGGATCTCGGAGGGAACAAGGATCTGGTCCACATAACCGCGGGCCGCAGCTGCTTCGATGCTGTTCTGGAGCGCGTCATAGGCTTTGGCGGTCTCCTTCACCTCTTCAGCCGTGCCGTCGCAGAGGACGGGTGCCGCGTATTTACCCTCCAGAATACCGACGGAGGCATTCTCATAGGCGATCGTGAGATCCGCGCCGAGGGACTTGCTGTTCATGACCATGGCAGCACTGCCGCCAGCGCGGCCGGTGATGACATTGATCTTGGGGACGGTCGCTCCGGCAAAAGCGGCGGCAAGGCCTGCGGCTGCACTGGCGATCGTGTTTTCCTCAGCCTCGGAGGCGGCAAAGCCGGACGCGTTGGTGAGGGTGATCACAGGGATATCAAAGGCGTCACAGAAGCGGACAAAGGAAGCGGCCTTGGCGCAGCCGGCGCTCGTGAGAGCCTTTCCGAACTCCTCGGCCTTTTCGCCGTTCTCATCGTAGGAGACGCCGCGGTTGGCGATGACACCAACGGTCGTGCCGCCCAGACGGGTCAGGCAGGTGAACATCTCTCTGGCATAGCACTTTCTTGTCTCAAAGAACATGCCCAGGTCGGCGATCTCGGTCATGGCCGCGCAGGGATCTTCGATGAATCCGCCGGCACTGGCGCATTCGCGGTTCAGATCATCCCAGCACTCTCCGGATGCCTCATCCTCATTGTTGGAGGGCAGGAGGCCTGCCAGGAAGCGGATCTGCGCGAAGATCTCCTCTTCCGTGCCGACAAAATCGACATTTCCGGAGGCTGCCTTCTTATCCGCGGCTGCGGTATTATTGGCTTCCTCGTAATTTCCGGCGATCGCGTTGGGAGAACTGACGAAGAGACGCGCATCTTTTTCCATAAGAGTGAAGTCCGTCATGCCGGGGAACAGAGCGAGTCCGCCACCGCAGTTACCGAACACTGCGGAAATCTGGGGAATGACACCGGATGCCTTTGCCTGCTGCGCATAGATATCTCCGAATGCTTCGAGAGCATCCACGCCCTCCTGCAGACGAAGACCCGCGGAATCGATCATGCCGATGACCGGTGCGCCGGTGCGCATGGCAAGACGGTAGAGGTTGACGATCTTTCTGGCGTGCATCTCACCGATGCTGCCGCCCAGAACAGCGGAATCCTGGCTGTAGACATAGACCAGTCTGCCGTCGATCAGTCCATACCCCGTAATCACACCGTCAGAGGATTCCCGGGCTGCCGCCATGTTGAAGTCCGTGGCCCTGGCCTTGACCAAAGCGCCGATCTCAACAAAGCTGTTTGCGTCGAGCAGAGATAGAATCCGCTGCCTCGCTTTTGAAGTACTGCTCATGTTTTGGACCTCCAAATCATAAAAAAATTATTTACATAGTGCATTTTTTCGCATGCAGTTCAAAGTATACCACAGCCTGCCAAAAACAGAAACTGACATATACATTAAATATTGTGATTTTTTTGCCATAAATTATGGCTTTTTGTCAGATTTACGGAAGAATCAGGCGGCCGCTTCCCGTCCGTTCAGACATCCAGGCCGGAAGTTACTTCCTCTTCGGCCTCCTCGCGGAATTCCTCGACCCGGGAGACGTCCGGCTCCGGCAGATCGTCGACCGAGCTGATGCCGAAGGACCGCAGAAACTGCTCGGTGGTCCCGAACAGAAGCGGGCGGCCGGGCACTTCCTTTCTGCCCACCTCCTGGACCAGGTCAAAGGACACCAGCCTGCTGATCGCGAAATCGCTGTTGACCCCGCGGATGTTTTCGACCTCCATCCTGGTCACCGGCTGCTTGAAGGCGATGATGGAGAGGGCCTCCATCAGGGTCGGTGTGAGCTTGGGCTTTTTGGGCTCACTGGCGATCCGGATCAGGTAATCGATCAGCTCGGGCCTGGTGGAGATCTGCAGAGTGTCCTCGTAGCGGTTGAGGGCCAGGCCGGATCCCGCGGTCTCATATTTTTCCGCCAGGCGGCCGGCGAGTTCCTGAGCCTTTTCCTCAGACACCTGCAGGGCCCGGGCCAGAAGGTCTATGGAGACCGAGTCCCCCATCGCGAACAGGATTGCCTCCATGGCGGCCAGGAGCGTATCGTCGTCCGCCGCAGGAGCGGCGGAAATCTCCTCTCCGGCAGTCTCTAAGGGCTCAGTCTCTTCGGGCTGAATCAGTTCCCTGTCTGTCATATCCAATGTCTTCCTCTCCTGTTCTTAAAATCTGTCCCGCATCCGGCCATGCCGCCTGTAAGAGCGGTGGCAGCGCGGTCACAGGCGCCTGAACCATCCCGCGGCAAATATTCCCCGGAGGGCCCCGGGATGTCTGTGCCCCGGACAGAATGAAACCCCCGGCAAAAATACCGGGGGTTTCGAATCTTCCATTATACTTGGTCCTCTATGGATCTTTTCGGATCTTCTTCATAAAGGACAGGCCCGGCAAATCCTCTGCCGGACATTTCCAGAACCTTTCCGTACCCGGACCTCTTTATACAGGTTGAAAAGAGATCAGTTGTACTTACGCTTTCTGGCAGCTTCGGACTTTTTCTTGCGCTTTACGCTGGGCTTCTCGTAATGTTCTCTCTTACGAATCTCCTGCTGGATGCCCGCCTTTGCACAGCTTCTCTTGAAGCGGCGCAGTGCGCTGTCCAATGTCTCATTCTCTTTGACAATTACGCTTGACA
>CAMNFJ010000142.1:0-6712 GCA_946536955.1 uncultured Lachnospiraceae bacterium | reverse complement strand
TCATCGGCAAGGAGATCCGCAAGATGTACAGCTGGAACAAGGAAGAGGATATGCTCATCAACAACTGATCCCCTGAGGCCTTTTCAGCGGCCGGGAGATCCTTCCCGCTCAGCGTCCGGACGGACTGTGAGGGGAGAAGATGATCTGATCCAGCATGATCCAGCATTTTCCGCACCGGAGTGCCCGAAAGGGCGCTCCGGTGTTTTTCGTTTCAGACACAGACATAGGCGGGCCGGGTTTTCGTTTTCTGAAACATCTGTTATAATAAACGTTTGACATCAGTTCCATCCCCTGCCATGCATGACCGGCCGCCGATGGAATTATTTGAAAATACAACGGAGCAGAGGATCGATGATCGCTTTTTTATCAGGAACCATAGAGGATCTCACCGGGGACAGGGCCGTGATCGATGTCGGCGGAGTCGGCTATGAGGTCAATATATCCGCGGACGTCTCGGGCGGCCTCTCCGCCATAGGCGTCGGGAACCCGGTCAGACTCCATATTTATACATATATCAGGGAAGGCCAGCTGGCCCTCTACGGCTTTTTGTCCCGCGATGACCTGGCCCTCTTCAGGCAGCTGATCACGGTCAGCGGGATCGGGCCCAGGGGAGGCCTGAGCCTTCTGTCTGTCCTTTCGGCGGATGATATCCGGTTCGCGATCGCGTCCGGGGACGCCAGGACCATTTCCCGGGCGCCCGGGATCGGCAAAAAGACGGCCGAGCGGCTGATCCTGGACCTGAGGGACAAGATCTCCTCCGCCTATGCGGTCCGTCCGTCGGATCCGTCCGGAGACGCGGCCGGGGATGGCAGCTCCGTGGTCGGAGATGCTGTGGATGGAGGCGCCTTCAGCCCGGCCGGGGACGCGGTCGAGGCCCTGACCGCCCTGGGCTACCAGAGGGCGGAGGCCGTCCGCGCCGTAAAGAAATGCCAGGAGAAGGAGGATACCGAGGCGATCCTGCGCGAGGCCCTGCGGTATCTCTGATACGGCCTGCCGGCTGCAGACAGAAGGCGGCCTGACAGTTTACGCCCTTCGGGCGGTCGTGAAGGGGAAGGGATTTGTTACACTTCGCGACCCGCCTGAAGCTCGAGGCGCTTTTGCGCGACAATGCGAAGCTTTGTTTCTCAGCGCAAAAAAAATGAGATGAACCGATTTAGAGATAGAAGGAACAAATGGAGAAAAGACTGATTGAAACCAGATTTACCTCCGAGGACGCGAAGACGGAAAATTCCCTGCGTCCCAGACATCTGGAGGATTATATAGGCCAGGAGAGGATCCGCGAGAGTCTTCAGATATCCATTCAGGCTGCCAGGCAGAGAAAGGAATCCCTGGACCACATCCTGCTCTACGGACCGCCCGGTCTGGGCAAGACGACTCTGGCCGGCATCATCGCCAATGAGATGGGAGTCAATATCCGGGTGACGAGCGGCCCGGCCATCGAGAAGCCCGGGGAGATGGCCGCCGTGCTCAACGGACTCAGGGAGGGGGACATCCTCTTTGTGGATGAGATCCACCGGCTCAACAAGCAGGTGGAGGAGGTCCTGTATCCGGCCATGGAGGATTTCGTGATCGATATCATCATCGGCAAGGGCCAGGACACCAGGTCCATCCGCCTCAACCTTCCCAGATTTACCCTGATCGGGGCCACGACCAGGGCCGGGCTCCTGTCCGCGCCCCTGCGCGACCGGTTCGGGGAGATCCACCGCCTGGAATTTTATACGGCTGCCGAGCTCAGCCGGATCATCAGAAATTCTGCCCGCAAGCTCCAGGTCGAGATCGACGAGCAGGGGGCCATGGAGATGGCCAGGCGGAGCCGGGGGACCCCCAGGCTTGCCAACAGGATCCTGCGGCGGGTCAGGGATTTCGCCCAGGTCCGCTACGACGGGAGAATCTCGGAGGAGGTCGCCAACACGGCCCTGGACCTGATGGAGGTGGACCGGATGGGACTGGACCGGGCGGACAGGAGATTTCTCATGACCCTGATCGAACTCTATAACGGCGGGCCCGCGGGCGTCGATACCCTGGCCGCCTCGATCGGGGAGGACGCGGGGACCATCGAGGACCTGATCGAGCCCTACCTGCTCCAGAACGGCTTTATCAACAGGACTCCCAGGGGCCGCATGGCCACGGCGAGGGCCTACGAGCACCTGGGGCTGACCCCTCCGGACGGGGCCGGGTGACAGGGGATCGGATAAAAGGATAGTAAACAGTTCCTAAGTACAGGGGGTGGCAGATGGCTTCTAAAAATGCTACAAAAGTGACGATCGGCGGAAAGACCTATACACTGAGCGGCAATGAGAGCGAGGAATACCTGCAGGAGGTGGCCTCCTATCTCAACGGAAAAATCGAACAGCTGCGCAGCGACGAAGACTACCGGAATGTACCCTTTGACATGCGCAATGTTCTGCTGCAGCTGAACCTGGCGGATGACTATTTCAAGGCCCGCAGCGAGATCCGCCGCCTCAACAGGCAGCTGGAGGAGCGGGAGCAGGACCTCTCAGACCTCAAGCATGAGCTGGTCGCTGTACAGATGAAGCTGGATGCCGCCTCGAAAAAATGAGCGCTCTGACGGGCGGCATAAAAGAATGAGGCGCAAAAGCGCCTGACTGTGGAGCAGAGAATGGATAATCATTTTCCCAGGGTCGAGCTTCTGGCGCCCGCCGGAAGCAGAGAGGCCTTTATCGGCGCGGTCAGCGCCGGAGCAGACGCGGTATACCTGGGCGGCGAGAAATTCGGCGCCCGCGCTTACGCGGAAAATTTTTCAAATGAAGACCTGGTCCGTGTGATCAGGGAGGCTCATCTGTACGGCCGCAGGGTCTACCTGACGGCCAATGTCCTGACGCGGGAGGAGGAGCTGGGTGAGCTGACGGACTTTGTCAGGTCCCTCTGGCTGGAGGGCCTGGACGGCGTGATCATCCAGGACCTGGGCGTCGTGGCCGCCCTGCGGGAGGCCTGTCCGGGCCTGCCCCTGCACGCCAGTACCCAGATGTCGGTCACATCCTCCGAGGCGGTGCAGTACCTGCGCCGCATGGGGATCAGCCGCGTCGTCCCCGCCAGAGAGCTGTCTCTGGAGGAGATCTCGGCCCTGCGGAGGGAGGATGCCGCCATCAACGGGGAGCCTGTCGAGATCGAGTCCTTTATCCATGGCGCCATGTGCTATTCCTATTCGGGCCGCTGCCTCATGTCCAGCTTTCTGGGCGGACGGAGCGGAAACCGGGGGAGATGCGCGGGGACCTGCCGGCTCCCCTACCGGGTCCTGGACGACCGGAAAAGGCCGGTGGGGCCGGATGCCAATAAAAAAGAGGTCTATCCCCTGTCCATGAAGGACATGTGCGTCCTGAGCATGCTGCCGGACCTCATTGACGCGGGGATCACCTCCTTCAAGATCGAGGGCAGGATGAAAAAGCCGGTCTACGCGGCCGGCGTGACGGCCATCTACCGCAAATACATCGACCGCTGCTATGCCTGGATGGAAGCCGGCCGGCCCGGTGCCTGGCAGGTGGAGGCGGAGGACCTGGAGAAGCTCCGCGCCCTCTATATCAGGACGGACCTGGGGACGGGCTACTACCGGACCGCCAGGGGCAGGGACATGATCACGATCGGCAAGCCCGGATACGCCGGCACGGACGCCGGGCTGGAGGAGGAGATCCGCCGGAAATACCTGGGAGACCTCCCCAAAAGGCCAATCAGGGGCAGGGCAGTGTTTAAGGCCGGCCAGCCGGCGTCGCTGACCGTGTCCGCTGACGGATGGGGAGCGGGACCGGGCTGTGTCGCGGCCGGGGTTACGGGCATGGAGGTCCAGCCGGCCTCGGGCAAGCCCCTGGATCCGGCTGACCTGGACGCGAGGCTGAGAAAGACGGGGACCACCCCCTTTGTTTTTTCCGCTCTTGACATTGAGGCGGATGAGAGTATATTTCTTCCTGTCAGCGCGGTCAATGCCCTGCGCAGAGAGGCTCTGGAAAAACTGCAGGACCTTGCGGCCGCGGCCGGCCGGGCTCAGGGGCAGGGAGTTTTCGGACAGGACGCTTCCGGACAGGAGAGACTGACCCCGGTTCCGGAGGGACAGGATCTCCCGGGGAGGGAGGTCTCTCCGGCAGAAGCCGGAGCGGATGCGGACGGGGCTGCGGGCCCTGCCCCCGCTGAGAGAGCCTTCCGCGAGGGAACGCGGGCCGCGGAGCCGGCTTCCGGGGCAGGCGGCCCCGAACTCTGGGCCCTGGTCTCCTCATATGACCAGCTGCAGGCGGCAGTCCGCTCCGGCTGCAGCTGCATCCTCTATGATGGAGACTATGATGGAGACTATGACGGAGAATTTGATCCGGAGGAGCTGAAAACACACTTAGGTAACATTTACGGGGTAAAATCTAAAAACATTCAGCCGGAAAAAATCCGCCTGATCTGTGTCCTTCCGCCTGTATTTCGCGTCTCTGACAGAGAGAGGATCCGGCTCATGATCCGGAACGCCAAAGAGAAGGGTTTTTCCGGTATCATGGTGAGGACCCTGGAGGAACTGGAGACCGCGCGGGAGCTCGCCTATGAGGGAGAGATCATCGCGGACCACTCCCTCTACAGCTGGAACAGCCGGTCCATGGAGACGATCGCCCGGGACTGCGGCCGCCTGGTCTGCTCCCTGGAGATGAACGAAGCCTGGATCAGAGAGGCTGCGGAGAAAATGGAAGAGGAGAGCGGGATCTCCGGCCGGGACAGGCTCATTCTGCCGGTCTACGGCAGGGTCCCCATGATGGAGACTGCCAACTGTGTCCGCAGGACCGAAAAGGTCTGCAGTGGGACCGGCGGCTTCGCTTATCTGGAGGACAGGAGGGGCAAAAAGCTCCCGGTCCGCTGCCGCTGCGGGTCCTGTTCCAATACCATCTACAATGCGGTCCCCCTCTCGCTCCACCCCTTTGCGGGGAAGGGACTCATGGCTGAGCTGCCCGTCCACCTGTGCATGTTCACAGATGAGAGCCCGGAGCAGACACAGCGGATCCTGGAATTTTTTACAGCCCTGCAGCTGAGCGGAAGGGGCCGGAAGAGGACGGAAAAGAAAAAGGGAAAGAAAACAGAACTGAAAACGGAACTGACGCCGCCCTTTGAGGAATACACCAGGGGACATTTCAGATCCGGTGCCCTCTGACACCGGAGAATATGGTCATTTATGAACGCATATGCTATTTCCTTATCAAAATATGTAAATACAGGGATCTTTGCCCTTTTTACCCTCCTGGCCTACCTGAGCTTTACGGTTCGGGACAGGCGCCTGAGCCGCGTGATCGAGATCGTTCAGCGCGTGTTGCTGGCCGCTTTTCTGGTCAATGCCAACGCGACCATCGCCTGGTTTGTCTGGGGAACCAAGGGCAGGAATCTCTGTCTTTTGTGCGCCATGGAGATCCTCTTTTTGCTGGCCTTTATGACCCTCTACAGGATCGTCCACGAGATGGCCAATATGTTCCTCTTCAATAACATATGCATGCTGCTCTCGGTCGGCTTTGTGATCATCTCCCGGATCGCCTTCTACGGGTCCGCGGACAGCACGGGCTTTCGGGCCAACGAACCCTTCAAGCAGTTTGTCATGGCCTCGGCGGGACTCCTGATCATGCTGATCATCCCCTTTTTCCGCAGGATCTTTGACTCCCTGCGGCACCTGGGGGTAATATTCGGCCTGGTCGGGATCGCTGTCCTGAGCGGGGTCCTGCTGCTGAGCGCGGCCACCAACGGGGCCATGATCACCTACACGATCGGCGGCTTCACCTTCCAGCCCTCGGAATTTGTCAAGATCCTCTTTATCCTGATGCTGGCGGGCATGCTGAGCGGGGAGGTCACGGCGGGAAAGGCCATGATGGTCAGCCTGCTGGCGGTCATCCATGTCGGCGTTCTCGTTCTCTCCAGAGACCTGGGAAGCGCCCTGATCTTTTTTGTCGTCTACCTCATGATGCTGTTTCTGGCCTCCGGCCGCTGGAGCATCATTTTCGGAGGCGCCGCCCTGGGGACCCTGGGGGCCGTCGCCTGCTATTTCCTCTTTTCCCATGTCAGGGTCAGGGTGGAGATCTGGAGGGATCCCTTCTCGGTCATCCAGGATATGGGCTATCAGATCGCCCAGTCCCTCTTTGCCATCAGCTACGGCGGGCCCTGGGGGGCCGGCCTGACCCAGGGGGCTCCGGACAGCATCCCCTTTGTGGAGTCGGATTTTATCTTCGCGGCGATCACGGAGGAGATGGGCCTGATCTTCGGCGTCTGCCTGCTCCTTCTGTGCCTCAACAGCTTTATCCGGATACTCATGCTGTCGGCCAGTTACTCCAACCGCTTTTTCCAGCTCTACACCTACGGGGCGGCGGTCTGCTATATTTTCCAGACCTTCCTGACTGTGGGCGGTGAGACCAAATTCATCCCCCTCACGGGCGTGACGCTCCCCCTGGTCAGCTACGGAGGAAGCTCGATCCTGTCCACCCTGATCATGCTGGGGATCGTCGAGATGATCTTTATCCTGCACGAGGAGAGGACGGCCCGCTTTATCGAGCGCTATGAGCAGGAGCAGGCCCGGGGGGATTCCGACGGCCCGGACCGGATCCCGGACTTTGATCCCTTCGAAGACGGAACCGGCCCGGAACAGAATCTGTATTTTCAGGATGGCAGCTCCGAGGCCTATGACCCGGACTGGATGGGGAAAACCGACCAGGCTGATGAAGGGTACCGGGCCGACGGGTATGACCATACCGAC
>CAMNFJ010000141.1:0-6754 GCA_946536955.1 uncultured Lachnospiraceae bacterium | reverse complement strand
GTGGGGAGATTCTTCAGTGCGTGGTTCTCACTCATTTTCTCTTTCCTCAAATATCTTTTCTAAAAAATTATTACGTTGATTCTTTAATGTCATGGTCAAAAGGGCCGGCAAAAATATCTTCGCCGGTCCGGGAGTCACCCGGCTTTTTTGCGCATGGCTGTAACAGACCATCAGTCTCCGGTCACGAGTCTGGTCCGGCTTCCCCTGTCTCTGTCCTTGGTCACGACGATCTGCTTGTCGATCCTGGTCTTGAGCTCATTGACATGGGAGATGATCCCGACCAGTCTCTCGCCGCCCTCTGTCAGGTCGTTCATGGCATTCATGGCCTGGTCCAGGCTGTCCTGGTCCAGGGAGCCGAAGCCCTCGTCCACAAACATGGTATCGAGCCGGATCCCGCCGGCCCGGGACTGGATCTCGTCGGACAGGCCCATGGCCAGAGAGAGGGAGGCCATAAAGGACTCGCCGCCCGACAGGGTCCTGACGCTTCGGGTCGTTCCGTTGTAGTGGTCGATGACCTCCAGGTCCAGGCCGGTCTGGGACCGGGCGTCCCCGGTCTGGGCGTCGCTCCGCCGCAGGTCGTACTGGCTGGAGGACATGACCGCAAAGCGTCTGTTGGCGCGCCTGATGATTCTGTCAAAAAGGGACATCTGGACGTAGGTCTCCAGCTCGACCCTGGCCTTGCCCCTGAGGCCGTTGCTGCCGGAAGCCGTGTTGGACAGGGCGCTGATCTCCCTGTGCTTTTTTTCGGCCTCGATGACTTCCGCGCTGTGGCCGCGCAGTCTGTCCAGGGCCGCCTGGTTGATCATGGCTCTCCCGGTCAGACCGGAGATCATGTCCTCGACCTGCCCTTTGGCCTCCGTGGTCTGGCGCAGCAGCTGCTGATCCTCCTCCCTGTCATAGACGGGGGCGGCTTTGATCTCCTTTTCCAGGGCCCGGCAGCTGGAAGTGAGCTCCGTGACTTTGGTCTCCGCCCCCCGCAGGTCCTTCCTGGCCTGGGCGATCGCGTCCAGGATCTCCTGATTTCTGGCCCTCAGCCCGTCAATGGCCTCCTGGGCCAGCTTTTTGTTTTCATAATTCAGTTTCCCGCGAAGAGTCCCGATATCATTCTGCAGGGTCTCCTGCAGCTGGCCGGCTTTTTCGATCTCGACGACCAGCCCGCCCAGAGTCTCCTGCAGGGTACGGATCCCGGTCTCCAGCGTTTCATTGTCCCGGATCAGGTCTTTCTTTCTGTTCGCCTTGCGCTCCAGGTCCCGGATCCTGTCCCCGCAGGCACGCAGGGAAGCTTCAAGCTCCCGGATCTTCGCTTCCACGGAGAGACGGAGGGCCGCTTTGCTCTCTTCTGATCCGGCCTTGTCCGAACCGGTTTTATCCGTTTCGTTTTTTTCCGCTCCGGTCTTTTCTGCTCCGGTTTTTTCCGCTTCGGTTCTTTCCGTTACGCTTCTTTCCGTTTCGGTTTTATTTGCATCGGAAAGTGAGGCATCCTTAGCCGCGTCCCTGCGGACGAATCTCCATTTTTCCAGGGCGGATGTGGCTGCGGAAGCGCTTTCCCGGTGGAGGCCCGAAAGCTCCGTATCCATCTCTTCAGTGCGCTTCTCGCGATCCGGAATCTCGTCATCAAGCTGCTTTTTTCGGTCCATCCGGACCTTGAGGTCCGCGATCTGGGCGTCGATTTCTCCGGCTTCCTTCCGTTTCAAAAGGAGAAGGTCTTCCAGGACGGAAGGATCAGTCAGGGACATTTCCCGGTCTTTCCCGGTCTGTTCGCTGGTGTCCTGATCTTTGTTGTTCTGATCTATGCCGGCCTGGTCTTTGCCGGAAGAAAGTCCGGCGGCAAGCGCTTCTGCCATCCTGCGGCACTGATTGGCCTGATTTTCCGCGTCGCTCAGGGCGGCAGCCGCCTGCAGCTCTGTCTGTTTGACCTGTCCGGACAGGTCTTCCAGGTCCTTTTCCAAAGCCTTCAGCTTTGTCTGCATCTCTTCTCTTTCGCGGATTGCCTGACGGGCGGCCCTGCTCTCCTGCTTCGTCTCCTCCTCATCCAGAAGGTTTTGCCGGATCAGGTCCTCCAGGGTTATGTCCGGGGCGGAGGGCTGCAGGCCATCCCCACCGGTCTGTCCTGCCAGAGCCTGACCGGGGGCCTCCTCTGAGGAAGCCTGCCCCGCGGCGGCCAGCTTTTCCAGGTCTGCCCGGTACTGGTCCTCCAGGTTGTCGACCAGGGTCTTCTGCCGCGTATAGGCATGGGAGGCGGCATCGAAGGCTTCCTTGTCCCGGTCCCTCTTTTTGGATGCCCGATTGACCTCCGCCTCTGTCGGGGTCTTATCTTCGTGCCTGCAGAGGGCCGGGTGGTGGGTGGATCCGCAGACCGGGCAGGGGTCTCCGGGCTTCAGCCCGGCTGCGAGGATCCCGGCCTGGCCGGCGAGAAAACTCTGGAAGAGCTGGTTGGCCCTCTCCGATGACTGGCCGGCTGTCAGCATCTTCTCCGTCCTCTCAGCTTCCAGGCCGGGAAGCCTGCCCTTCTCCTTCTCCAGCTTCTCTTTCCTTTTCCTGAGGTCCTCAAGGAGCTGGGCCCGGTCCCCGATCCTCTTCAGCCGTCCTTCGGCTGAGGCGAGCGCGGCTTCTGCCGGCCGCCGGACCTCGATCTCCTTCCTGAGCAGGCCGGCTTCTTCGGACCTCTGCCGGATCGTATCTGCGCCTTTCCCGGCCCTGCGCCCCAGGTCCTCCGCCCCGGTCCGCAGTGATTTCTCCCGGTCCAGGGCCGTCTGCAGGTCCCGGATCCGGTCAAGGACAGATTCCAGGTCCTTCCGCTCCTGTTCCTTCGCGGCCAGCCTGAGTTCAGTCCCCTTCAGGCCCTCCTGCTCCTGCCTGAGCTGTTCTGTAGTGGTCTTGTATTCCCGGATTTCCTTCTGCCGGGCCTGTTCCTTCTCCTGCAGGGTGTCTGCCCGCCTGTCCGCTGCCTCGGCCTCCCCGATCCTGTCCAGAAGTACCTTCGTCCGTGCCTGACTCTGTTCTGTCCTGCCCCGGGCTTCGCGGGCCGCGACCAGGTCAGCCTCGATTCCGTCCAGGCCGGCCAGCTCCTCCTTCTGGGCAGTCAGCCGATTCTTCAGGCTTTCAAGTTCAGTTTCCGTGCCCGAATGCCGGCCCTTCAGCTTCTTCTGTGCCTCCTGAGAGTCCCGGAGTTCCTGCTGCTTCCTGTCCAGAGAGTCATATTCGGGCAGCATGTTCTCCTCGACGACAGCGTCTTCCCTGCATTTGACGGCCTCCGGCTCTCTCTCCTCTTCCTTTTTGCACGTCTCCCGCAGTCTGCCCTCTCCGGCCTTTGCCTCCTCCAGCATCCGGGTCAGGCCTTCCAGGTCCTCCTTCTTTTTTTCTACCTGTTTCGAGGCATCGATGCGCCGCTTCAGTTCCCCCTGCTTTTCTTCCAGGGCTTTTTTCTGCCCGCCGGCTTCCTCCAGGGCCTGTTTATCCATTTCCAGCAAGGTCCCGATCAGGATCAGGATCTCCTCCGTGGACTTTTTGCCGGTCAGGACCTCCTCCCGCCAGAGGGTCTCCATCTCCCGGCTGCAGGCGGGGTCAACGGCCTCAATGTCCGACCGGCAGCTCTGGCGGAGCTTTTCCAGCTTTTTGAAGGCCTCGGACGCCTCCGCCCTGAGTCTGTCCTCCAGCTTCTGGTAGTTTTCGGTATGAAAAATATTGCGAAGGATCCCCTTGCGGGTCTGAGTGTCGGCCAGCAGGAGCTTGAGGAAGTCGCCCTGGGCAATCATGGAGATCTGGGCAAACTGGTCCTTGTCGATCCCCAGCAGGTCCGTGATATAGGCGGCGACCTGACGGTCGCCGGTCTTCACATCCCCGTCCGGGCAGACCAGCCTGACACGGGCGGCCTGGAAAGTCATTCCGGTCCCCCTTTTCGCGGGCCGCTCATAGGCGGGATTGCGAGTGATCTTATATTCTTTTCCGTTTGACAAAAAGACAAGCTCCACGTAGGTCTCGGTATCCGCAGAGGCATACTGGGACCGCAGCATGGACTTGTCCCTGGTCTGGCCGCTGGCGACCCCGTAGAGGGCAAAGCGGATGGCGTCAAAGATCGTGGTCTTGCCTGCCCCGGTGTCGCCGGTGATCAGGTAGAGCCCCTCTGTGCCCAGCTTGTCAAAATCAATCTTTTCCGTACCCGCGTAGGGTCCGAAGGCAGACATCTCCAAAGTAACTGGTCTCATATTTTTTCCTCTCAGAATCTTGAAATCCCGGTTACGGGTCAGGTGAAGGGCCTTTTTTGCGGGCCGGGCCTTTTTGCCGGGACCAGCCGGTCTTCAGGCCTGCCCTTAGTCAGAACGACTGGCTCTTTTTGAAAGGGCTGCGGCCTGCCGCGCCTTTTGGCCAGGTGCCGGCCGCGCCGGAATCATCCCCGGTTCCAGATCTCGTCGATGAGCCTGGCTGCCAGTTCCTTCTGGAAGTCACTCATCTGAGCCCCGTTCTGTATTTTGTAGAGGTCCTCCAGGACCTCGGAGGGCTCTTTTTCAATGGTTTCCTCCTCTGCCTCAACAGTGTTCTGTGTCTTTGTCCTGGTATTGTCGTAGGACAGTTCCATGAGGTTTTTATAATGGCGGCTCCTGAGTCTGGACAGGGCCTGGTCCACATCATGCTCATCGGTCAGGATGATCCTGTAATAGTCCTCCGCTGAGAGAGAAGCGGTCTTTTCCTGCGACATGACCTCGTCGAAAGTCCCCCGCAGGGTCCTGAGATCCCGCATGGGGGCGAGGGGGATCTGCCTGATCTCCACCTGGTCCTTGGCCTTCATCTCCAGGACCGTCACTGCCTTTTTCTGATGTTCTTCGGAAAAAGAATATTTGAGGGGGGAGCCGGCGTAGCGGACCGTGTCGCGGCCGATCCTCTGGGGTCCGTGCAGGTGGCCCAGGGCCACATAGTCAAAGCCGTCAAAGACCGAGACATCCACGTTGTCCAGGCCTCCGATATGCCTCTGCTCCGAGTCGCTCTCCTCGGGACGGACGCCGCCGGCCGTGACATACTGGTGGGCGACAGCCAGATTTCTGGCCTCCGGGTCAATCTGGGCGTGGCTGAGCAGGGCCTTCATGGCCCCGGTCCAGTCGGTGATCTTATCGTCCGGATAGATTTCCCGGATCACCGAGGGGTGGATATAGGGGATCAGCCAGACCTTGAGCGGACCGTACTCGTCCTCCAGGCAGACCGCCCGGAGCCCGGGGAGCTCTGATCCGCTGTCCTCCCGCCCGGCAGGATCTGACGCAGCGGCCGGATCTGACGAGGCCGGGGAATCTGATACAGTTCCAGGATCTGACGCAGCGGCCAGATCTGACGGTGTCTCCGGGTCCTCCTGCCCGGCCATATCCTCCGGATCCTCCTGGCCGCTTCTTTTTCCGGTCAGCCTGCGGGAAATATGGATCCCGCTCTGCTCCATGACCCGGCCCCCGTAGGAGACACGCTCCGCCGAATCATGGTTTCCGCTGATTACAAAGACCTGGAGCCCTCTGCGGACCAGGTCTGCCAGGAAATCATCGAAGAGGTTGACTGCCTCCACGGAGGGGATGGATTTGTCATAAATATCCCCGGCGAGGATGATCCCGTCCGGACGCTCCCGGTCGATCATTTCCAGGATCTGCTTCAGTATATATTTCTGGTCCTCGATCATGGGGAAACCGTTGACCCGCTTTCCCAGATGAAGATCCGCAAGATGGAAAAATTTCATTTTTTATCCCCCGAGGGTGTCAAAAAAACAACATATCTTTTAAATAATGTTATGATGTTGAGGTCAAAAGGTGGTTAAGTGAACACCGTCTCGTCAAGCTGCACAAACGCCTTGGGCACGCTCTCGCTCTACCCTCGCTGGCTAGCGGTAACAAACTGCTTCGCAGTTTGTCAAAGGCCGCTAAAAAACAGCGGCCAAGTACCTGGCACGCAGCATCTCCTGCGGAGCTGCGCAAGGCCCTTCGGCTGTTTGTGCAGCTTGACGAGACTCAGAGCCATTGGATACCTTTTGACCTTTACATCATGTTATAATTGTTCAGTCGCAGGCAGCTGGTGCCTGCATCCAGTAGCCATTATAGCAGGGTTCGGAAGAATCGAACAGGTGTTATGCCGCAGAAACAGATTCCGGGAAAAAGTTTCGCCGCCCGGAGAAAGATCCTGCATGACAGACATTCAGGCCTGAAAAGCTTTGGTAAAAAGAAATGAGATTATTTATCGCGATCAATTTAAATGAAGAATTCCGGGATGCCCTGATCCAGGCCCAGGAGACGCTCTACAGCTCCGGGATGAAGGGAAATTATACGCCGGCCGAGAATCTCCACCTGACCCTGGCCTTTATCGGCGAATATCCGGACCCCCGGCATGTCATGGAGGCCCTGGAGAGGGTGGAATTTGCCCCCTTTGAGATCCGCCTGCAGGGCTTTGGCAATTTCGGGGACCTCTGGTGGGCGGGGCTGCAGAAGTCAGAGGCTTTGCAGGACCTGGCCCGCAGGATCCGCAGGGAGCTTGCCCTGGAGGAGATCCCCTATGACAGGAAAAAGTTCTCCCCCCACTTCACTCTGGTCAGGAGGGCCCGCGGGCGCCGCATGCCGGGGCTGGTCCTGCCGGACCTCTCCATGCGGGTGGAGTCCTTTTCTCTCATGCGGTCCGCCAGAGGCAGGTCCGGCATGGTCTATACGGAAATCGCGGCCTTCGATGCGTGACAGGGGGTTGTCACACCCCCTTGTCACACCCGTTCAAACCTCTACTGACTCACCTGTCCAGC
>CAMNFJ010000140.1:0-6999 GCA_946536955.1 uncultured Lachnospiraceae bacterium | reverse complement strand
ATATTAAAATATAAATATATTATTTAACAATATTAATATTTTTCTTTACTATATCTGCGTTGATCTGATATTCAAGACTCGCTCGCGAGTCTTGCGCGCGTATCCCACGACTGAAGTCACGGGTATTGCGCAATGAAGAATAAACAGGAAACAGGAGGCTGGACATTTATGCAGACACAGACTTCCGAGACCTTTCGCCTGAGCGCGCTGCTCTCTTTTTCGGGCGGACTGCAGGATGCCTACACCTACAACGTGCGGGGCCGCGTCTTTGCCAACGCGCAGACGGGCAATGTGGTCCTGATGAGCCAGAATTTCATGATGGGGGAATGGGGCACCGGCCTCCTCTATACCTTTCCTCTGCTGGCCTTTGCCCTGGGTGTCTTTGCGGCCGAGCGGATCGAGAACCGCTTTAAAAGGAGCAGGTCCATCAGCTGGCAGCAGATCGTGCTGGTCATCGAGATCCTCATGCTGGGGGTCGTCGGCTTCCTGCCGGCGGAATTCAATATGCTTGCCAACATGCTGGTCTCCTTTTCCTGCGCCATGCAGGTCCAGACCTTCCGCAAGGTCCGCGGCTTCGGCTATGCCAGCACCATGTGCATCGGAAATCTGCGCAGCGGGACCGAGAGTCTGTCCATTTATCTGCGGGAAAAAAATAAAAACGCACTGCATAAGGCAATGCATTTTTACGGGATCATCCTTATCTTTGCTGTCGGCGCGGGAATCGGCGGTGTTCTGTCCGGTTTCCTGGGGATCCGGACGATCTGGGCCTCCGCCCTTCTGCTGACAGCAGCCTGCCTGCTCCTGAGCCAGGAGAAGATATAAGCAGTTAGGGTGAGTCAGTGGGGACGTAACAGTTTGACTCGTTTTGGTTAATCCAAAATGAGTCAAACTGTTACGTCCCCACTGACTCGCCCACTGACTAGCCCACTGACTCACCCGATCATTTCTCTCACATTTTTGTCCGTGGGTTCCAGGCTGTAGGGCCATTCGATCAGCCGAATCCGGTTTTCCAGGCAGGACTGTTTTTTCTGCCGGTCCAGCTCCTGCCGCTGGGCCAGCGCCTGCTCCCCGCCGAAAAAGTCCACCGGGACATAGTGCTGGACGCCCTGGTATTCGATGGCGGTCTGCAGGGAAGGGATATAGAGGTCCAGGCTCTGTCTTCCGAGCCAGTCCGGCCGGTACTGGTAGAGGGTGTCCGGATATCTTTTGCGGACCGCGTGAAAGAGGGACAGCTCATGCTTCCACTTGGGCCGGATGACGCCCTCCGCCGTGAGCCTGGTCCGGATCTTTGTCCGCTCCAGCCGCCAGGCGGTCCGGTAGCCGTCCTTTTCCTCATAGAGGGCAATATCCGTGTACCACCACTGAAAAAGGGGCATGATGACCCTGGTCAGGCACAAAAACATCTCCAGCTCGGACGAGAAGTAGCCGCATTCCAGCATATGAGCGATATTTCTGCGGACGTACACGGTCTTGGCCGGATTATGGCAGTAGGGGATATTCCCCAGATATTTGGCGATCCGGTCCGGCAGGTAGGGGGAACGGAGCACGACGCCCTGCTCCTGAAGGTGGGTCTGATACCAGATCAGGGGATAGTCGTAGAGAGAATATCCCCCAAAGACCTCTCTGGACGCATTGGTATAGAGCAGGTGGAACATCAGCAGGACATCGTCCATGTTCCGCTTGTCAAAGACCGCCAGGTAGTGGACGGTCTCCTCATCCGGAAAAAGGCTTTTGACCGGACGAAATTCCTCTGCCCTCTTGCAGACCTCCGCGATGACAAAAAACTGCGAGACAAAGCTCTCCGGAAAGAGAAAGCAGGCCTGGCGGTCCGTGTCCAGGTCCGCAAACTGGCTCATAAAGGCTTCGACGTAGGGATTCGACCAGGGCAGGACATTTTTTTCAGATCCCGCTTTTTCGCCGGCTGTCCCCAGCTCCGCCGCTTCGGACCGATTTCTCCCGGATGTCTGCGGTTCCGTTTGTCCGGACTCATCTGCATCTGTGGTTTGCAGCTCCGCATCTCCGGATTCATCTGCATCTATGGCTAGCAGTTCCGTCTGTCCGGGCTCGTCTGCATTTAGGGCTTTTTTCTCCGCCGCCTCGATCAGGCGTCTCGTCGCCTGCCGGTAGGCCAGGTCCGACCAGGACAGCTGGACCAGGAAGCGGTCGTACTGCCCTGCCCGGTACTCCTCCTCCAGTCCCTCGAAATCCTCCTTCCAGGACTCGTGCTCCTCCAGCAGAGTTTCCATTGTGGAAAAAACTTCCATCTCGTGATACCGGGGATACCGGTCCCAGAGCCGGTCAAGCCGGTCATAGGTATAGGATGGCTCTGGTTTTTTGTGAACAGGAGGGAGGATGGAGTCAGGCGACGGCCCCGCCGTCGGTTTTCCTCGGTGATCGTTCTTCATTCTCTCAGATTTTTCTTTCCGCGTGCATGAGAGCCGCCAGGTCAATCCCCGCGGATTTCAGCTTTTTCATGACAGCTGCCATGTAGTTGTCGGCATTGTCATAGGGCCCGTGCTCGCCAATCGCGACATCCAGGAAATCATTGTAGGCGGAGTTGACGTGGGTCTCCCAGTGTGTGATCTCACCGTACTCATTGGTGCGGATGAAGCTGTAGGCAAAAAAGTCCATGAAGACCCCGTCTCTCTTGCGGGTGGCTCCGAAATGTGTCTTCCAGGCCACGCCGTCGATTCCCGGGAAGACCTCAAAATCAACAGGCTTCCAGTCATCAAATTCGACCGAGTAGGACAAGGCTTCCATGGTGGCGGAATCCTCCACGGAAATGGGGATAGGCATGAAGGTAGGATTCCGCGATCGCTCTGTTGTTTTCTATCCGCTCTTCGTTTGTTAAGATCCTTATCATTTCTCCTCCTGATCTCTGGTGATGACGGCGTGTGCCTTTTTGCCGTGAGTCGGAGAACAGCCGTGAGTCAGGGAACATCTCCCGACTTGCGGCAAGTCTTTCCTCCGAACACATTTTCATTATAGCATATCCAATCTTTTTCAGGATGTAAACAGATGACCTAATCCCCGTTATTATCACCTGCCGTTACCGCCTGGCTGAATGTCGGACACGCTTGCATAAACCGCAGCTGTAATGATATTGTGAGTCAGTGGGTGAGTCAGAAGGGACGTTTCAGTCTGACTCACTTCAGCAGTTCTGATCAGAGAATCCAGATAATAATGAGTCAATCTGAAACGTCCCCACTGACTCACCCACTGACTCACAAAGCGAGGGCAGAGACATGAGCCTGTATGCGATCGGAGATCTTCATCTGCATTATCAATCCGTGCTGAAGGCGCCCGGCCAGCTCCATGACCGGGTCTGGAAAAAGCATGAGGAGAAATTTCTGAAAAACTGCCGGAAGCTGGTATCGGAGGAGGACACGCTGGTCCTGGCCGGGGACCACAGCTGGGGAAAGAATCTTGCCGAGTGCGAGCTGGATCTGCAGTATATCTGTGACCTGCCGGGCCGCAAGATCCTGACGCGGGGCAACCACGACATGTTCTGGGACGCGAAAAAGACCGCGCAGCTGAACGCCCTGTACCAGCCGCGGCTGACCTTCCTGCAGGACAGTTATGAGACCTACCGGGATTATGCCCTGGTCGGCACCAAGGGTTTCACCTTTGAGGGCCCCTTTTATCTGGACCGGCGGGGGCGTATCACAGGCTGGGACGAGAAGGCCGAGGCCCACGCGAAAAAGCTGGTGGACCGGGAGCTGCAGCGGCTGCGCAAGTCCTTTGAGCTGGCCAGAGCCGACGGCTGGCGGAAATATATCATGTTCCTGCACTATCCGCCGACCAATATCCTGGAGGTCCGCAGTACCTTCACGGACATGGCGGAGGAGTACGGAGCCGAGCAGGTCATCTACGCCCACTGCCACGGCGAGTCCCGCTTCTATGACAGCATCCACGGCGAGTACCGGGGCCGAACCTATCACCTGGTCTCCGGGGATTATCTGAGGTGGAAGCCCCTGAAGATTCTGGATTAAAACAAAAAGGGGGAAGGTTCCTGATGCCTGTGCACGGATCAGGAAACCTTCCCTTTGTTTCTGGTCTGCCGGCCGCTGACACTTCCCCGGCCTATGCGTTCTTATCCGGATCCGGCGTTTTGTATTCTTCGGCCGGGCCGGCCTTTGTGTTCTTTGCGGAAAGCAGGGTTTCCATCAGTCCGGAAGCCATTGCTGAAACGTCCTTTTTTCCCAAAAGCATGGAGCTGAGGATCTCAACAATGTTCCCTTCGCCAGACAGCAGGCTCATCGCTGCCTTCTTCGTATTGCTGTCGGCCTTCCGGTAGAGCTGGACCAGTTTTTTCTCCGTTGCGGTAAGAGTTCCTATGCTGCTGCTCTTCGCTGAGGCAGATGTTTTTCCCGCGGATGAGGTCTTTTTTCCGGAGGACGGCTTCTTCCCGGAGGACGCACCTTCGGCGCCCGCCTCCAGCAATGCCTTCTGCGTCAGGCCAAGAGGCTTTGCCATCTTCCTGAGAGCACTCTGTGCCGGTTCTTTTTCGCCCCGCTCGATCTTTCCCATGTCCGAAGACGATATTCCTACCTGCTCCGCCAGGGCTGCCTGTGTCAGGCCCTTCTGGGTGCGGGCCTCCCGGATCATATTTCCCAGTTTCTTTGACATCGCTTTCCCCCTCCTGATTTCTTTCCGCCGACTGATGATCTGCCATGGTGTTTTTTTGCGAAATCGGCAATCTCATAAGCTTCTTACATTGCTTCTTTATCGATTTTACGACAGGATGCGCATCATTATAAGCGAGTCAGAAAAGAGTCATAAGGGCAAAAGGGACGCCTGACTCCTTTCTGGAGTTGTAATTGCGAAGGCCGACCAAAAAAGGAGAAGGCAGGTCTTTGGCGGACCGGCGGGGACGCCTGACTCCGGTCCCGTCATCGCCGGCTGTGGGCATCGACCCACAGTTCGTAGATATTCTGGACGGTCACCGCCCCGTCCTTGTCCTCATGGATATAGACCAGGGCATAGTAGGGCTCGGCGTCCGGATATACGACCCTTGCGCGGCTGAGGACACAATAGACCCTGCCCTCCTTGTCCTGCGCGGTGCTCGTCCCCAGAAGGCAGACCGGCTCGTAGTCGACTCCCATGAGTGTCTCCGCGGCCTTTTCGAACACGGCCTTTACCTGGTCCGTGATCCCGGTGGCCCCGGACAGATCCCAGGTTTCCCCGGAAGCTCCGGTCTTCTCTTCTTCCTCTTTTTCCTCTTCCTCATTTATCGGATAGATCCGCATAAAGTCAAGTTCCCCCATCGTATAGTCGTGGGTGGAATCGTAATCGGCCAGGCCTTTTCCATCCTGGTATTTTTTGGTCCTGTGGAGCCTGAGCACGGCACCGGGGACGTCGAAGCCGCCTCCCGAGATGGTATAGTCTCCGGAGCTGAACAGCATATCCTCCTCCCCATTGAAAGCATACTGGCAGAAGGTACCGTCACTATAATAGAACCACATGGTGGACAGGTATTCCTCACTGCCGTCCAGGCGGACCAGCCTCTGCTTATTCGTCGCCATAAAGGCGGCTGCCAGCTCTGTCTCACGGGAGAAATCTGCCGGATATACACAGTAATCCCTGACTCTGTCCAGGTCGACATCGTAGGTCAGGTCGACGTCCTCCAGCCGTTCTCCCTCCCGGCAGAGCTTATTTACATGAAGAGTCAGGATATGGGAATCTGCGTTCCCCCATTCGACCGTATCCCAGTCAAAATTGACAGTAAACACGCCTTCGCTGTAGACCTTGAACCGGTCCTCGTGGATGACATACTGACGGCAGGTCTGGTCAGTAAACAGATAGATGACTGTGTCCGCCAGGCCTTTTTTCCCTTCTTCATCTGTGAGGATCTGACGGGCCGGGCAGGCATAAACGGCCAGGATCTGCCGCTGTGAAGCCTCAGCGGTCTCTGCAGCCCCTGCAGTCTTTGCAGTCTCCGCAGCTTCTGCAGTCTTTGCAACTTCCGCGGTCTTTGCAGTCTCCGCGGTCTCTGCCGCCGTCATGGTCTCTGCCGCGGCTTCTTTGGTCTCTACTGTCGGAAGGACTGCGGCAGCTTCCGCCGCTGTCGCCGCCTCCACGGCTGCCACTGTCGTATCTGCCTCCGCGGCTTTTTCCGTTCCTGCGGCTGCTTCTGTCTGCTCCGCGGCTTTTTCCGTTCCTGCGGCTGCTTCTGTCTGCTCCGCCTCTTTTGCCTGCTCCGCCAGGACCGGACTGCACATCGACAGGACAGCCAGCACCAGGGCCATGATCATGGAAGTAAACTGTCTTTTCATTTTTCAACCTCCTTTATTCCTGAAGCCTTATAGTCCAACTGGATCCTTATTCATCGTTATAGTTCACGCCCTCCCGGATGGCAGGACTTGTAACGCTGCGATTGGCGATAACAAGGCAGGAATTGAAAAAAACGGGCCCGGGAACCACCCCGGTCCCGATATCCTCCTCGCTGATCTGTAAGATTAGTAAAGGCAATTCCTGTATTGTCTCTAAAATAATTATACCCGGGCACACTCCGGCGTGCAATGACCTGTGGCCGGGGGAAGCCCTGTCATTTATCTGATAATTTCACAGTTTTTACACAATTTACGCATTATTTAAGGGTTTTGTGACGCTTTTCTATGCGCCTCCAATGCTAAAATTTAGATAGAATAAAACAGGATCTGAAGGCGCGAAGGCGCAGGCAGAAAAATTTAAAAAAGAGCATTGCTCGTGCGATCTCACCGACCACGAGATAAAAAGAGCCCGCAGCCCTGTATCAGCCGGAAAAGAACCGGCAGGACCCGCAATCTCAGAAGGAGACTGCAGGTGCAGGCAGCGCGACCACACACAGCGCTGTTCCGCAAGGGGCGTGTGGTTCAGGGGGGAATGGTAAAACAATAAAAAACGGGCGTGACAAGGGGCTGAACCACCTGTCGACCCTGCCATCCTACAATAAAAAGAAAGGGACGGTTTCCTGATTCGTCTACTGGATCAGGAAACCGTCCCTTATTAGATATCATG
>CAMNFJ010000139.1:0-7104 GCA_946536955.1 uncultured Lachnospiraceae bacterium | reverse complement strand
AAACGTGAGAAATATAGGCTTTTATATAGTCTCACCTATTGGGAAAGTTTTAATTGACATAACTGCAAACTGTGATTTTGCCCCTGATTTAGGGGTTTCTTTGATGGAAAAATATTGGTATTTAATGGTATAATAGTACCAATAGATGAGTACCCCGGTTTACTCTGGAAAGGAGCAGTATCATGTCAATTGTAAGATACACAAATAAAAAAACAGGTGCAGTTACCTTGTATGAATCAACTTCTCATTACGACCCTGTAACAAAGCAATCGCGGCCCATCCGCAAATATCTGGGGAGGCTGGATCCGGAAACAGGTGAGCTTATCCCTTCCACAAAAAGGAAGAAAAAAGAAACCACACCTGCTCAGGCATCCTCTACAGATCTGGAGTTGAAAGCAGCTCTGGAGGAAAAAACAAGAGAATGCATGGATATGGAACGGCGCATCAAAGTACTGGAGGATGAGATAAAAAAACTCCGCGCAGCTATGTCCAGGATATCCATTGCTTCCAGATCTATCCTGGAGATCTCTTCTGTGTCCACAGAAGAGAACGAAACTTGAATCAGACACCTGCAGCAGTACCGTCCTGATCGGAGAAAAGCACATGATCAACCATCACGATCAACCGCCTGGCCACGCTCAGCGGCCTCAAGCAGTCCACGATCGACAATATCATCCACGGCCGCAGCCGCAATCCCAAGGCGCGGACCCTGCACAGGATTGCCAACACCTTCAACATGACCCTGAGCGAGTTTCTCGATTTTCCGGAGCTCAACGACTGTGTGCTGGAGGACGAGGATGATGCATGATGACTACTGAGCTTTTGCAAGTCGGTTCCTGTGCTGATCCCAGTCCCTGCATATACTGCTACCTGCGAGTTTCAAGCCCGCACAGATGCTGATTTGTGCTAAATCCCACCCATGCGAATCCTGCTATGTGCGTATTCCAACCCTGCGGATCCTGTTTCCCGCGGGCCATGTTTCCTGCGGATACGTTTTCTCACGAGCCATGTTCCATCCCCATCCTTGTTTTCCGGCAAGGCCTTCAGAAAAAGGATACAACAAAAAAAATGTCAATTTGTTTTTCCCAACCGCTGTGGGAGAACAAATTGACATTTTTTTCTTAATATTTTTTACCAGAGCACTATAAACCAATAAAGCTGTACAGCCCTGAATCTTCAGTTCGTCTTAAACTCCGGCAATCATCACTCTCTTATCCCGGAAAGCCATTCCGTAGCGCAGGCATTCCTGGTAGCCGTGGTAAATCAGCCTGCTGTCATATTTCTTTTTGATCAGCTGGCTGGAGGCCTCCTGAAGAACACGGGGCATTTCCGATTCAGTTTTTACGTGCTTCAGTTCAAGGATCATACAGCGTTTCCTGGCAGGATCAAGAATGATCAGATCACTTCGTCCATACCCGGTCTCCAGTTCTGACAGGACCCGGTAGCTGAGGCCTGTAAAAAATCCGTCAAGGATCAGATGATAGCTGTACTCGTGGTAGGCATGATAAAAGGAAAGTGTCGCCTCGAGGATCTGCTCAAGCGCCTGACCGGCTCTGTCCGTGTCTCCGGACCAGAGGGCGTTTGCGAAGTCCCGGACAAAAACATTATCGATCCTGTCCCTGAAATAACTCCAGACTTCCTGCCGGAAAACTTCCCGGATGCTCCGGTTGGGGATCCGCAGGGGCATAAGGGGCATCTCTGAATAAACCGCCTTGGTCAGATACCCCGTTTCAAGAAGAGCAGACCAGATATTATTCCCGTCTTCATATATTCTGTGGTATGAAAGATTTTCATTCACAGTACATTCGATCGTACTGCCTGCCAGGAGCTGTTCAAAGTTCTCGTTCACATCGGGAGTCTTCCCCAGGAAGCCGTGAATGATCTCCGGAGATGTCTCTGAGGAATTCAGCCAGTAGCTCTTGGGTCCCATAGCTTCGTTATAGGATCCGTCCTGAACGGAAGTGACATAGCGGAGCACATCCCAGGGGCAATACATTTTTTTGCCCCCGAAAATGTAACCGTCATACCATTCCCTGACCTCCTCATATCGGTCTGATATTTCTCCGTCCGCCAGAAGCTTTCTAACCTCCTCGTCCGTAAATCCAATCGACGAGGCAAAGGCCGGGGAAACCACGGTATAGGGGATAATATTATTCACCCCGGTGTATGTACTGTTCTTTACTGTATAAAGACATCCGGAGAGCATGACTGCCTTAACATTTTCATTTGTCTTGCAAATATAACTGAGCATGTGCTCAATCATGTCTCGTGTCTGATCATATGCGGAAGTCCCAAACGCCTTTGCCATCGGAACGTCGTATTCATCTATGATAACAAAAACAGTTTTTCCGAAGTGCTGGCGAAGCATCCTGCACAACAGCTGGATTCCCTGCTCCGTATTGGCCTGCCTTGCTTCCTGATGCAGAAGGGCATCCATAAAGTCTTTACTGGCATTGCTTACCCGATCACTCTCCAGTAAAAAAAGATAGTTCTCACACAGTTCAGAAATCGCGATCCGGAAATTCTGCAATATATCCTCAAATGTCTCCCCGAATACCTCTTTTAAAGAAAGGAAGATTACCGGATATTGATTCATGTATTTCCGGACCGTTTCCGGATATTCCATGATCTCAAGGCCTTCAAATATCTCACTGCTGTCCTGCTGAATACTCAGGAAGTCCCGGAACATGGTCATGGTCATGGTTTTTCCGAACCGGCGCGGGCGCGTAAAAAGAACTGCCGATTTGAAGTTATCCTCCAGGTATTCCTTCAACATTCGGGACTTGTCCACATAATAGGCATGGTTTTCTCTCAGCATCCGGAAAGAATCAAAGGACTCACCTATTTTCAGCTTCATCCTCCACCTCCTGGTCTCAAAAAGCGCCTTCCATGTTCACGTTATTAACAGTGATGTCTCTCTGCCCGTGTCTCAAAGTGAAGCTCTTGTATTTTGAGATTTCATCTGCCAATCTCATCCATACAGACACCTTCCATTTTATCATCAATAACCTGATTCTGCATCCTCCATGGCCCTCCTGATCAGGTCCGTCTCGTAGCCCTTGCGGTGGAGGAAGGCCATGGTCTTCTGTCTCATCGCATAGTCGGCCTCCCCGGGATTATAGCCGCGTTTTTTCAGCAGGCGTCGGATCTGGTCCAACTGGACCTGGTCGGGGTCTGTCTCCTCTTCGATCTCCGCGAAGGCCTCCTCGATATACTCGTCGGGAATGCCCCGCTCAGACAGGTCGCGGCGGATACGGAGCCTGCTCCGGTCGGACAGGTAGCTCCGCACATAGGTCTGCGCGTAGCGGCGGTCGTCCAGGTAACGGGCCTGACGGAGCTTGTCCATGCATTCCTCAATGACCGAAGCCGGGTAGCCGGCGTCCTCCAGCTTGGTCCGGAGGCGCCGCTCCGGGTAGTCGCGGCTGCCCAGGAGGGTGCCGCAGCGCTGCATGCAGGAGGCCCTGAGCTCCTGCAGGATCTCCTGATAGACCTCCGGGGCCAGGTCCTCCCCGGCTCTGAGGCCCAGACGGGCCGCCCTGCCGCCAGAGATCGTGAAGGGTTCGCCCTCCTCCGGGGTTACGCGGACGCGGACGGACCCCCGCCCTCTTCTGCCAGCGGGCAAGTTGCGAAGAGACGGCTCCGCATGAGCCGCCCCTTCCATTTCTCTTACACTGTCTTCTATGCCGTAATCTCTGCCATCATCTCTTCCGGATTCGATGACACGGCCAAATCTGTCAATTTTTTCTATAGAGAGAATTTTATTCAATCCTCAGCTCCTTCAGAAAAAAGCTATTCCGCAACATAGTCCGCCGCCTCCTGGGCAGCTGTATTTTTTGTTCCGGCCCCCGGGGGTTACTCTTCCGCGGGACCAGCTGCCTTTTCAGGATCAGTCCCCTGGTTTTTACTCTTCCACGGGACCAGCTGCCTCTTCAGGATCAGTCCCCTGGTTTTTACTCTTCCCCGGAACCAGCTGCCTCTTCAGGTTCAGTCCCCTGGTTTTTACTCTTCCGCGGGACCAGCTGCCTCTTCAGACTCCTGCTGTGCCTGCTCCTCTGCCGCGGACTCCGGCGTAAAGGTCCTGGCGCCGTTGGGATCCAGGTTGTAGTGCTCACGGACCTTGCGGTCGATCTCAGCCAGGATGTCCGGGTGGTCCAGGAGGAACTGCTTGGAGTTCTCACGGCCCTGGCCGACGCGGTTGCCCTCGTAGTTGTACCAGGCGCCGCTCTTGTTGACGATGTCACAGCCGGCGGCCAAGTCAAGGACGTCGCCCACGTAGGAGATGCCCTTGCCGAACATAATGTCAAACTCCGCCTCCTTGAAGGGCGGGGCGATCTTGTTCTTGACGATCTTGACCCTGGTGCGGTTTCCGATCATCTCGCCGCTCTGCTTGAGGGTCTCGATCCTGCGGACGTCCATGCGGACGGAGGAGTAGAACTTGAGGGCGCGGCCGCCGGTCGTGACCTCGGGATTGCCGAACATGATGCCCACCTTCTCGCGCAGCTGGTTGATAAAGACGACGGCGCAGTTGGACTTGCTGATGACTGCCGTGAGCTTGCGCAGGGCCTGGGACATGAGACGGGCGTGGAGGCCGACGTGGGAGTCGCCCATGTCGCCGTCGATCTCCGCCTTAGGCACAAGGGCCGCGACCGAGTCGACCACGACGATATCGATGGCGCCGGACCGGACCATGGTCTCGGTGATCTCCAGGGCCTGCTCGCCGCTGTCGGGCTGGGAGATATAGAGGTTGTCGATATCCACGCCGATATTCTTGGCATAGACGGGATCCAGCGCGTGCTCCGCGTCGATGAAGCCCGCGATACCGCCCCGCCTCTGGACCTCGGCGATCATGTGCAGGGTGACGGTGGTCTTACCGGAGGATTCGGGACCGTAGATCTCGATGATCCTGCCGCGGGGGATGCCGCCCAGTCCCAGGGCGATATCCAGGCTCAGGGACCCGGTCGGGATGGTCTCCACATTCATCTGGGCGGCGGGGTCGCCGAGCTTCATGACCGCGCCCTTGCCGAACTGCTTCTCTATCTGGGACAGCGCCGCGTCCAGCGCCTTCTGTCTCTCATCATTCTTCGAAATAGCCATCTTTTTCTCCTTCAACAATAAATTCTTGAACAATAGATCCTGGAACAATAGATTCTTCAACAATGGATCTTTTAACAATAAATTCTGCTGTTAATCAAATACCCTGTCATATACCCTGTTAAATGCTTCAGGGACCGGCAATATGCCGGAGAGTGAACTTTTGTTTGTATGAACGTCTGTTCGCAAGTTAGTATATCATTTCAATTCCTGTCCTGCAAGGGTTTTTCTGCAAAAAAGTCATAAAAATTCGACCTTTTGTTCGAAGTCCCGCAGCACCTTCCATGACCGGGAACCAGGACGTGACTCACGTGACTCACGTGACTCACGGGAGTATCTTTCTTATTTTTCCTTAAAACGCAAGAAAAGGAATCCCTACCGCACGGATCTGCTCCCGGCCGGTCAGCCGGGTTCCGGTATTGAAAGGATTCCCTTCTGTTTTTATGACGATGTTTTTCAGGCATTTCTGATCCGGCAATGACTTTTGCCGGCTCTGCCTTTTACTCTTATAAAGTATAGACGCATATGCAGCAGCGGTCAATGATACTTTTCGTTACCGACATCTCAGACCGCCTTGAGAAGCATTAATGATATTTTATCCAGACCGTCTCGATTTTGAGCACTTTTACGGAAATGCGGACATTGTTGCTTCCAGCGCAAAACGAGTGACCTTTTGTCCGCCTTCTCCTCTGGTCGCCGTCGATCCCACAGTGCAGTAGTGACCTTTCTTCCTTATTGCAGCTCCGTCGCTTCGCTTTTCGAAAATAGTGGTGACCTTTTTCTCTTTTGACAGCTCCGTCGCTTCGCTTTTCGAAAATAATGGTGACCTTTTTTTCTTTTGGCAGCTCCATCGCTTCGCTTTTCGAAAATAATGGTGACCTTTTTTTCTTTTGGCAGCTCCATCGCTTCGCTTTTCGAAAATAGTGGTGACCTTCTTCCAGACAAGACCTCTGGTCGCTTTGAATTCCACGAAGCAGGGTGACCTTTTACTTTTTTAACCGCTCCGTCGCTTCGCTTTCCGGAAAGCCAGCCTTCCGAAAAGCATGTGAAGTATGGCAATGGGGCAGGTGTGACAAGGGGACAGGCACCCTGTCACAGTACTGTGACAGGGTGCCTGTCCCCTTGTCACACCCCGCATCGCACCCCTTATCACACTCTACTGGACATCCAGGTCTTCGATCTTGCCGCCGGTCAGGCGGATGGCTCTGGCGATCTGGTCCCGGGTGACTTCCCCCTCGGCGGCCAGTTCGACCGGGGATACCTTGCGGCCCAGGGTCTGGGCGAGCTCCCTGGCCTTGTCCGCGACCAGGTTGACCTCGTCCTCCACGTCCCGGTCAAAGGCTTTTTCATCCAGCATAGCAGCGATCAGGTCCTCCATGCTGTCCATGATCCTCCTGCCCAGTTCTCCCTCGACCTCCTCGGGCCCCTCCAGGTGTCCGAGGAAGGAGACGCCGGTCACGAGGGCCTCGTTGCCGGCGCCGACCAGGTCCTCCAGGCTGACGCCCTGGCCGGAGTAGAGTCTGGCAATGTCCACTACCTTGCCCAGCATCTGCTCGGAAAGCTCCCGCTGGGCGGATTTTTCGCCCGCCATGGCCGAGATCTTGATGGCGTCCAGGACGGAGTCCGGTACCTCGGGGATATCCCTGAGGACTTCTGTATAGGATACGAGGAAGTTTCTCTCCTCCTCGGGCAGGTCCTCGTCTCCGCCGACTTCCGTTCCGACGACGATCTTGTGGGCCTGCAGGTAGGCCGTGATCTGGTCCAGCTGGTCTTTTCCCAGCTCGAAGGACCCGAAGCTTTCGGCGATTTCCTCCTGTGAGATCCTGCCCCCGTTTCTGCGGGCCTGTTTGAGTGTATCCTGAAGCAGCTTCATAAACTGCTGTTCTCTCGCTGTATCCTGATGAACCAAAATACTCTGTCTCCAATCTTATGATGTAAAAAGTCAAAAGTACCGCAAAGGCACTGCATACCGGCGCAAACCAGTTTCTCCGGAACTGAACAGGCAGCTGCAGG
>CAMNFJ010000138.1:0-7147 GCA_946536955.1 uncultured Lachnospiraceae bacterium | reverse complement strand
TTTAACGTGTTCAGTGATGACTGGGACAGACTGAGATCGGGGGACCTGTATTTGTCAGATTGTACAGGGCTTGACCGTAGACTGGACAGGCAGCTGATCGAGTATATAGCGATCCATGGCCGGGGGTGGTGGATGCCAAAGTTCAGGCGAAGGTACAGGATCGGGGAGACATTTCCCGGTCCGGCAGACGGGGCCGGTCCGGATGAGGACTGGAGCAGGTACTGTGTGATCAGGGAACAGGCTGCGAGGGAAAATGACAGTGAAGTATTGAAGAAAGCGGCATTTAGAGATGATGTGACCGGAAGATTTGCCTTTTGCCGTCTGACCGGCTACAGCTGGGGGGACCGCACTGACGATAACAGCTACACGTACTGGTGCGGGCTTAAAAGTGACGTGCTGCGGGAGGATATAGAGGAATTCTGCAGACAGATGATAGAAAAAGAGGGGCCTTTTGCCTTTGAGGCGGGGGAATGGCTCGCCGGGTTGCAGGAAGTGCCGGATGAGGAGCTGGATGAATGGGCAGAAGGTCAGACAGAGCGCAAACCTTACCATAATCTGAGTGACCGCACGGAAAAACTGTTAAAACCCTGCGGTGACAGCTCGTGGAGCAGTGAGGAGGAAAGAGCAGGAAAAATCAGGTCGATCTTTGACGCCTATATCATGATGGTCTATGAGGAACGGTATGGAAGGGTCTCCAGGAGCAGGAAATACCGTCTTATGGATCCTTTTACTTACAATATTTATGAGATCCTGAAGCAGATGGACCGCAGAATGATCACGGATGAGGCGGACGCAGTCATTGCCGTTCTGTGTTCCGGCCGCGCCATGGGAAACGATCTTACCAGGGAATGGATACGGGAAACTGTCCGGGCCGGAGACGGGAGTGACAGCCAGCACGGTTATTTCCTGGGGCTGGCAGACCGGTGCGGACTCTGCTCCGCTTTGTGAGGGTCAGGGGAATGTGCGCATTTGTGGCAATGAAGTCACTGAAAGGAGTTGGATATGTCTTATTCGGCGATCGGGAACATGCGCAAGGCCAATTGCGCCAGATTTGGAGGACATGCAGGGCCTGCGCAGCCGGCCCTGCATTCCACGGGGAAGAAAAATGACCTGAAGTCCGCCTCGCTGCGCTTTCTTCATGACCGGTGCGAGGGACTCTGTTTTGACCCCGCAGCGGACCAGGAAATGGAGACCGGAAAATACACGGGAACCAGTCTGAGAAAGGGGCAGATTCCCTATAATATGCAGATGGATGTCAACCGCCTGTGTCTGGAGCGGGAGCTGGAAAAGTTCATCGATTCCGGTGTGGCGGAGGATGCCTATACGATCTATTACTGTTATCTGGAGATCTTTTTCGGCCACTACGGCAAGTCCAAGAAGATGGTGGAACTGCTTTCGGAATATGAGTCCAACGGCAGCTCACTCCTGATGAAGCACCGCGATCATTATTCCCACTCTGTCTATGTCTTTGCGCTGGGACTGGCCATCTATGAGACGAACAGGGCCTTCAGGGAGAAATTCAAGGCCTTTTACGGGTTTGATTTGTCGGAGAAAAACCGGGAGGAGGACCATGCGGCCGCCTGCTGCTTCCTCGAGTACTGGGGGCTGACATCGCTCTTCCATGACATTGGATATCCCTTTGAGCTGCCCTTCGAGCAGGTCATGTCCTATTATGAGGTCGCCGGGAGTGACCGCGGGAAGGGAAGCCTCTATCTCGCCTACCGCGATGTGGATGTGATCACGGCGCTGGGGGACGAGGCGAAGAAGCACTTTGAGGAGCTCTACGGCAGAACCTTTGCCTCGACCGAAGACCTGTTCGCCTTCGGGATCACGGACAAGCTGGGGGAGGCCTATGGTTTTGATGAGGCATATATGCTGGAGAAGATCCACGACAAGCCGATCAACCCGGACGGCTTCGGATATTTCATGGATCATGCCTATTTCAGTTCGGCGAGGCTCTACCGGGAGATCGTGAATTCTCTCGGGATCGATCAGGTGAACGAAAAGCATGTGGATGCTCTGACGGCGATCCTTCTGCACAACAGTCTCTTCAAGTTCGCGATCTCTTTTTACAAGGACAAGGAGAAACACAAGGAGCCCCTGCGGATGGAGGTCCACCCTCTCGCCTACATGCTGATGCTCTGCGATGAGCTGCAGTGCTGGGACCGCATCGCCTACGGCAGGAATTCCAGGACCGAGCTGCATCCCATGGCGGCCTCCTTCGATTTTTCAAATAATTCCATCCGGGCCATCTACTATTATGATCAGGACGAGCAGGACAAGATCGATGCCTTCAAGCTATCCTACAGGGCCTGGGAGAAGAACGGCGAGGCAGGGGATGCCCCCAGGCTCAAGGCCTACTCGGATATGGCGGAAAAAGAGGAGCGGTTCACGGGCGACATCGAGAAGATCGTCGACACGGCGGATATTCCGCTGACGGTGGTGCCGAGTATCGCAGAGGTCGACCGCAAGAGCAAGCACACCTATCTCTCCGCCAGCAATTTCCTGCACTTGTATGATTTTGCGGTCGCTCTCAACGCCCGCTACGACTATCAGGGAGAGGAGGAGACCATTCCCACGGAGGAGCTGGAGAAGGAGTTCGAGGAGCTCTCCCTCGAGTACCAGATCTCCAATATCAATCAGGCCAAGAGCTTTGCCGGATACCTGGACGCGCTGGGTTGTTTCTACACAGACCGGCCTGTGGACTATGACATGATCACGGAGTTCTCGGAGGAGCAGATCGAGGTCTTTGCGCCGATGGAACACGAGCGCTGGGTCCGGGAACACAGTGAAATGGGCTGGAAACAGGGGGATCTCTATGAAACGGCAGCTCTCAGACCGGAAGAGGTCGCTCTGTACGGCGATGAAAAGACCGCCCGCAGCGCCCTGCGGGAGAGGCTGCGCATGCACAGGCTGGCGATGGACGGAAAGCCCTCTGAGGAAGAGATCCGCGCCCACTATAATATGCTTCCGGAGGAGGAGAAGAAAAAGGACTATGAGCCCTTCAACAGCATGCTGAAGCTTGTCAAAAAATTTGACGGTCTGCGGATCTATACCCTGGAGTGAGGCAGACTATGGACAGGAGAGAGGAATTTTTCCGGGAAAAAGAAAAGTGCAGGGAACCGCTGGCGCATATCGAAAGAGACATCCGCCGGCCGGACCTCAGAGAAGCGGATGAGATCTATGCGGCCGCAGACCACCTGAGCATGCGGAATGCGGAGAAGTACCGCAGGATCCTGCTGGCCCTGTCCGTTGCGGGGACCCTGCTGGCAGTCGCCTTTCTGCTCTATGACGAGATCAACCTGTACGGCCTGATCCTGGCCTGCGGAGTCCTGCTGCTCACCCTGTTTATCATCAACGGGCTGGCAAAACAGCTCAATTGCCACAGGAAGTATCTGGAGTACCGTCTGCTGGCGGAGGGCGCCCGCGTTCAGTATTTTCTCCGCAAGGCCAAAAGCAGGCAGAACGCAGCGGATCTGCTGCCCTGGTCCTGGCGCTTCAATGTGCCCTGGACGGAGCCTGTCCTCAGGGAGCTGGGAAAACCGGCAGGAGCAGGCATGGATGAGGAAGCGCAGCAGAGATATTTGCCGGGGGAATCTGTGGCGGAGGAGCCGCAATACCGGATCCTGGATGTCTGGGTCCGGGGGCAGGCGCAGTACCACAGGGAGGCGCTGGTCATGACCGAAGCCAGGATAAGGCGCAATGACCGGATCTCCAATCTGGCCCTTCTCCTTGCCCTGGCAACCTATGCCGCCGCCCTGGTCTTTGAGATCTCCGCAGGAGGCCTCTTCAGCGGGCATGTTCTGCTGGGGCAGGGGCAGATGGAAGCCATCAGAGTGATCCTCAAGGTCGCAATGGGGTCTTTCTCCGCAATGACACTTTTTGCGGGGAACTACTACGGGAAGCTCTCTCTGGAGGAGACAGCGCAGGATCACCGGCGCATGGCCGCCCTTTACGAGAAGACGGAGGAGGAGATCCTGCGGACCGGGGAGACAGAGGACCTGATCACGAGGCTGGCCAGGGAGGAGCTGTCCGAGAACAGCAGCTGGTACGCCTATCAGTGCAAGAACAGACCGGATATCTCCCTTTGATGTGATGCTGCGCGGACGTGATGCTGTGCGGCGGGGAAAGGAGATCCTGAAGCAGGTACAGGAGCCAACAAAAAAGTCCTCCAACCGCACAGAGAATATCAGGAGCAGTGCTGAAAAAAGGATTCGAACCTTTACGGCTGCCCCGGGGATCCGGCGCAGCCACGGGATTATCAATCCCGCGCGTCTTCCAGTTTCGCCATGACTACCCAAGGTAGAAGTAACTGCCGCCTCCGCTTCTGTGCGTTAGAAGGACAGACTTATTATACACAGAGTATTTACAGCTTGTAAACAGGGCTGGATAATTTGGAAAACAGTGTATTATGTATCTATATTATGATATACTCTTATTAGTCCGAAGCGGAGAGTCAGATACTTCGTCCTTTCACGACAGATGTTGTCGGTTCGAGTCCGGCCCGCCTGCGAAGGCGGTAGTTCAATTGGTCAGAACGCTTAAGCTGGCTCACTTACTCTCGGACTATTTGAGAATGCTTAGGGAGACAGGGGTCGGACCTCTGTCTCCCTGGTTATATATACACGTTTGTAAAAAGTATCTCCCGGAGGGGATGCATTTGATGCCCGTTGGCACCGGCAGGCCGGGCATCTGAAAAGATGATGCAGTGAGGAGGTGCAGGATGAGTTTGTTCTCACGTTTGGTAAAGGAAAACAGAGCCGTGGAGGAAACAGGCGCCGAGAGAAATTTTATGGGAGGCATCTCCTACCGGATCAACCCCCTCGATACGCTCAAAATGGTGACTGCCTCCAGCATTTTCGGGGAGCCGCAGTACTACCGGGACGGGGAGTTTACGCCTGCAAAGATCATGGACGGAAGGTGGAGCGTGGATGAGGTCTTCAGGATCTACAGCGTCCTGGATGACGGGCCTTACGCCGGAAAATCGACGTCCCGGGTGATGGAGACGGTGATCGATGATGCTCTTGATTACGATTATGAGCAGACGCTCCGCTGGGCTGTGACACTCCGCACAGACTACAACATGCGGCTCAATCCCCAGGTCATCATGGTGCGGGCGGCGGCGCATCCGGGCCGGGCAGCCTTTAACGAAGCGCATCCGGGCCTCTTTTCACAGATCAATGCCCGGGTCATGCAGCGGGCGGACGAGCCGGCCTCCCAGCTCATGTATTATCTATACACGAATAAGTCAAAGAAAAAACTGCCGACCATCCTGAAGAGAAACTGGGCGGCAAAGCTGGAGAGCCTGAATGCCTATCAGGTCCACAAATACAAAAACGCCGGGATCGGGATGATCGACGTCGTCAGGATCTGCCATGCCCACAGTGGGGTGCTGGACGAACTGATGAAGACGGGCAATGTGACTGTGGCACAGGAGGACCGGACCTGGGAGACCATGCGGTCCGCAGGAAGCTCATGGCGTCAGATCTGCGAGGCGGGCGTGCTGCGGCACATGGCCCTGCTCCGGAACCTGCGCGGCATCTTTGCGGAGATTGAAGACCGGGAATTCTGCAAAGAGATCCTGGAGGACCTCAAGGCGGGAGTCCGCGGCGGGAAACAGTTTCCCTTCCGCTATTATTCCGCGCTGAAGGCTCTGCGGAAAGTGGGAGCGGAAACTGTTCATCATGTGCCGCTTCTCATGGAGGCGCTTGAGGAGTGCATGGATCTCGCCTGCGAGAATATGCCCCGTCTGTCCGGGAAGACCATTTGCCTGTCCGACAACAGCGGCAGCGCCTGGGGGACCCTGACCAGCGAGTACGGCTCCGTCAAGGTGGCCGAGATCGACAACCTCTCCAGTGTCATCACTGCCTGCAATTCCGACGAAGGCTATGTGGGAAAATTCGGGGACAGGCTTCTGCTCTTCCCCGTGACTCAGAGGAGAGGAATCCTCCACCAGGCAGAGGAGATCACAGAAGGAGGAGACGGTGATGTCGGTCCCGGCACGGAGAACGGAATCTGGATCTTCTTCCGGGACGCGATCGACCAGAAGCAGCACTGGGACAATATCTTTATCTACTCCGACATGCAGGCCGGCCACGGCGGCCTCTACGGGACCGATGAGGGCATGGAGGAGTACCGAAGCAGAGACTTTGTCTGCAGGGGGAGATATGTCGATGTCGCGAAGCTGATCGCCGAATACAGGAAAAGGGTCAATCCCCGCGTCAATGTCTACTGTGTGCAGACGGCCGGTTATCATAACGTGCTGGTCCCGGAGTACGGCTACAGGACCTGCATCCTCTACGGCTGGACCGGGAGGGAGGCCGTCTTCGCGGATGCCATGAACCGGTTCTGGGACGAAAAGGACGCGGACCGGCTGTCAGAAAACCAGCCTTTCAATCAGTAGCTTCTGATCATCAACAGGCTTTATCAGCAGGCTGTGAAAACGGATCAGGACGCGGAGGAGGGAATCTCTCTATGAAGGAGCGGACAGGAACCAGACAGTTGCGGATCTTCGTCTCCTCGACCTTTCAGGATATGGTGGAGGAGAGAAATGTCCTGGTCGAAAAGGTTTTTCCCATGGTCGCCGCCTACTGCCACAAAAAGCAGGTGGAGTTCACGGGAGTGGACCTGCGCTGGGGCATCACGGAGGAGGAGTCGGAGCGGGGGGAGACGGTCGACGTGTGTATGAGTGAGATCGACCGGAGCCGGCCCCTCTTCATGGGGATGATCGGGGAGCGTTACGGCTGGATCCCCGAGGGAGATCCGATTTCCGTGACCGAGCAGGAGATCCTGTACGGGGCCCTGGAGGCCCCGGATGACACCGAGGCTTTTTTTTACCTGCGGGACGCGGACCTGACCAGACAACTCTGCGGACCCTTCGAGCCGGACGCCCGGCTGGAGGATCTCCGGGCAAGGATCCGGGCCGGCCGGTATCCCGTTCTGGACGGCTACCGCGACCTGGACAGCTTCGGTCAGCGGGTCTATGAGGACCTGCTTGGCGCGGTGGACCGGCTTGTTGAAAAGACAGAAGAGCCGGATCCGGTGCAGGAAGTGCGAAGGGACCAGTTTTTCCTGGCGGACCGCTGCGCCGGAGCTTTCGTAAACCGGCCGGCGGAGGAAGAAAAACTGCGGGCCCTGGCAGATCAGG
>CAMNFJ010000137.1:0-7439 GCA_946536955.1 uncultured Lachnospiraceae bacterium | reverse complement strand
GTGCAACTTGACGAGTCTCAGAGCCTTTACGATACTTTTGACCTTTACATCATATAATTTCATATATGCAGATCTTATCGCAGTTCCAAAAAGACTGTGAATAACGGCATAGGGCATGAGCAGCAGGGGAAAGGACGACCGACGTGGACAAGACCGGATTAAAAAAACTTATAGTGGTTTTGCTGGCCGCCTTTCTTTTTTTCGCTCTGCTTTACGCGGCCGGAAGGCCGGTCCTGCGCCTGGCCAGGGACCCGGACCGGATCGTGGAATATTATGAGCGCAGGGGGGTTCCTGTCCTGCTGATCTCTTTTGTCATCGTAGTCCTGCAGACCATGTCGGCCTGTATCCCGGGAGGGCCCTTCCAGCTGGCGGCCGGCTATGTGTTCGGCACCTGGCGGGGAGCCCTGCTCGTCTGCACGGCGGCGGCCCTGGGCAATACCCTGGCTTTTGCCGGGGGCAGGAGGTACGGCAGGAGGCTGATGGATTTTCTGTTCACGGACCAGACCCGGGAGAAGCTGTCAGACATGCTCAGCGGAAAAAAGTCGAAAAGGCTGCATTTTCTGATCATGCTGCTCCCCTCCACGCCCAAGGACCTCTATGCCTGGTACGCGGGCTACCGGTATAAGGACGTCCACATCCTCAGATGGGGCCTGGTCACCTGGCTGGCCCGCTTTCCGGTCATTTTTCTCTGCGCCTACAGCGGGGATATGATCGAGGAGCGCAGATACGGCCTGATCCTGGCCGCGTTCCTGGTCATGGTCCTGTGCACACTGGCCGGCAGAGCCGCCTTCCGGAAGCCCTCTTCCTGAGCTTGGCCTTTATGAGCCGGACCTTATAATCCGGAGTTTTTATGAGCGGGCCTTTATGAGCCGGCCCGCCTCGTTTTTTCCACAGCATCACAAATCAGTTCACCAGGGTACAGATATGAAAAAATCCACTATCTTTATCGCCATCCTCTCTTCCGTCTGCCTCCTCCTCTCCGCCTGCGGGCTGCAGGCCGGGTCAGCCGGCGCCGGCGGGGAAAAATGGATTGCCTCCGATATAGCGGGCAGCATCAAAGAGACGGACAGGATCCGTCCCCAGGACGATTTTGCAGCGGCTGTCAACAGGGATTGGTCCCTCGGGGCGGAGCCGGAGAGCTCTGCTTTCATGGACGTCACCCTCGCCGTGATGGATAAAAAGCAGCAGATCCTGGACCGGGACTACACGGACCACGACGGGCAGGAGCTCAAAAAGTTCTATGACCTGGCCGCGGACTGGGACCGGCGCGACCGGGCGGGCGTGGAGCCCCTCCGGCCCTGGCTTGAGTCCATCGAAGCGATCTCCTCCCTGGAGGACCTGACCGCCTATGTCTGCGACCGGGAAAGGAATCCCCTGGGTCTGGGCATCCTCATGCCCCGGGAAGCCGGCCAGTCCATGGCGGACCCGGCCGTCTGCCAGATGACGATCGATGTGCCCTCCCTCCTGCTCGGCGGCAAAGAGGAGTATTTCAATCTGGACCAATCCGGCCTGGAGCGCCAGGAGTATGTCCGCAGGGTCGCGGGCCACATCTTTTCCTCGCTGGGTTATCCCGAAGACCAGGTCCGGCGCCTGCTCAAAGACAACTACCGCTTTGAAAAAAAGATTGCGGACACCAATGTCGAGCTGCCAGCGGACGAGCTCAAAAGCCTGTCCCTCTCCTTTGACGAGTGCACGCAGGCCCTGCCGGACTATCCGCTGGCTGAGATCCTGGACGGGCGGGGGATCCCCCGGGACGGAAAATTTTTCATGAACATCCAGAGCGCCAAAAGGGCGGCCGCCCTTTACCGGGAGCAGAATCTGAACCAGATCAAGGCCATGATGATGGTCCATCTGGCGGTCTCGGCCGCCAGGTGGCTGGACCGGCCGACCTACGACCTGGACCTGGAGGCGGGAAAGAGCCGGCTGAACGAGGAGGCTCCCGACAGGACTCCTGAGGATCGGCGGGAACAGGGGATTCTCCAGTCCTATGTCATGGAAAGCGCCCTGGCTCCGGTCCTGGACCGGATCTATGTGGACCAGTATGCTGAGGACCTCGACACGAAAGGCCTCTCCTCCATGACGGACGAGATCATAGCCGTCTACCGTGAACTTTTTGCGCAGGAGACATGGCTGTCAGAGGACGGCCGGCAGGCATGCCTGGACAAGCTGGAAGCCCTGGCCGTCCACATCGTGAGGCCGGACTTCGAGATGGTCTCCTACGACGGCCTCTCCATCCGGTCCGCGCAGGAGGGGGGAAGCTTTCTGGAGGCCATGCTGGCCACGGAGCGCTTCCGCAGAGACTACTACGCCTCCCTGCTCACGATCCCCTGCGACAGGACCCGCTGAGATCCGCTCGACCCGCTCCGGCTGAGCACGACGGAGACCAATGCCGTCTATGTGCCCCAGCGAAACGGAATCTATATCTTCGCCGGGGCCCTGGAGCCGCCGGTCTACTCCCCTGCCATGTCCCGCGAGCAGGTCCTGGGCGGCATCGGTGCCATCGTCGCCCATGAGATCACACACGGCTTCGACGTGAACGGGTCACACTACAACAAGGAGGGCGAGGAGGAGAACTGGCTTCCCACCGAAGACCAGATGGCCTTTTCCGACCGCTGCGACAGGGTCGCCCAGTATTACAGGACCATCCACCCCTATCCCGGCTCCGGTGCCTGTGACGGGCAGCGGGTGACGGCGGAAGCCACGGCCGATATGGGGGGCCTGCGGGCCACGCTGGCCGTCGGCGCAAAGCAGACCGGCTTTGACTGCGACGCCTATTTCCGCCAGTTCGCCTCCATCTGGGCTTCCTCCTTTACAAAGGACACGGTGAAAAATATGTTCAGCACGGATGTACATCCCCTCCCCTTCCTGCGGGTCAACGTCGGGGTCCAGCAGTTTGAGGAATTTTACCGGACCTACGGGGTCAGGGAGGGCGACGGCATGTACCTGCCCGAGGACCAGCGGATCGCTGTCTGGTGACTACCGGTGACCGATGGATCAGACCAGAATTGAAAGTCCGGCAAAAGGGAAAAACAGAACCCTGCTGCCCGAAGTTTCATTTGCCGGACAGCCGGCCCATAGAAGGATGTCAGGGTCACAGGAAATGTACTGGATCTGTAAAAAGTGCAAAACGCTTCAGCCACAGATGGATCCCGGAAGATTAAGGAGACAGAAATGATGACAGAGCAAGTGATCAGAATGGAAGGTGTCTTTAAAAAATACGGCAGCCACGAGGTCCTCAAGGGGGTCAGCCTGGCGATCAACAGAGGGGATATCTACGGTCTGATCGGAAAGAACGGGTCGGGAAAAACGACCATCTTCAAGCTCCTGCTGGGCCTGTCGGAGCTCAACGGCGGGAAGATCTCGATCGCGGGCTCCTCTACACCGAAGGAGCTGATGGCCAGCCGGCGCAGGATCGGCTTTTTCGTCGGTCCCAATTTCTACCCCTATCTGAACGCCCGTGAAAATCTCCGCTACTACGCCACGGTCAAGGGGATCCCCGGCCGGCAGATGAAAAAGGAGATCGACAGGGTCCTGGAGATCGTGGGGCTGGCCGGCGAGAAAAAGGCCTTTCACAAATATTCCCTGGGTATGAAGCAGAGATTGGGGATCGCCAATGCCATCCTGGGCAATCCGGAGATCCTGATCCTGGACGAGCCGACCAACGGCCTGGACCCCCAGGGGATCGCCGATGTCCGCCATCTGATCCACCGCTTCAATGAGGAGTTCGGGATGACCGTCATCGTATCCTCCCATATCCTGGGGGAGCTGGAGCACACGGCCAGCCGCTTCGGGATCATCAATGACGGGATCGTGGTCCGGGAGATCTCCCAGGACGACCTCAAAGAAAAACAGCCGGCCGTCGAGATCGCCGTCGACGACCTGGAAAAGGCCAGACAGCTCCTCGAGGCCGGCGGCGTCAGGATCCTGCGGGAGGTGGAGGAAAAATCCACCCTGGAGGACTACTATTTCCGTCTGATCGGAGAGAAGGGAGAGGCGGAGTGACCCGGACTGCCCGGATGACAGGGAATCACCAGGTCATCCCGGCGGGCGGACAGACCAGCATCACAGTGTCTTTTGTGAAAGGGCCTTACATGCACAAATCAATGGGAGGCGGACAATGCTCAGTCTAATCAAAGCGGACATGCACCGCGTTCTGCGGAAAAAAAGCTTTTTGCTCACACTGGTCTTTCTGCCGGTCATCCTCTTTCTGCAGACAGCCATCCACAGTGAGGATCCCGTGGAGGAATTTATCACAGGAGTGCAGGGAAGAATGAACGGGCTCATTATGCTGATCATCACCCTCGTCATCTACCTGGCCGTCTTTGCCGATGACCACCGGAGCCGGTCCATCGTCACAGTGATCGGCCGCGGCCTGTCCAGACGAAAGGTCTTTGCGGCGAAGCTGATCGACTGCCTGCTCTGCTCTGCCCTGCTCTTTGTGTTCGCCATGGCCCTGCAGACAGTCTTCGCGGACCTCATGTCCGTCCCCCTGTCCTCCAGGCAGATCTTTCTCCTCCGGGTCTATGTCATTGTCCTGATCACCCGCAGCGTCGGATGCCTGTCCTTCTCCATGCTGGCCCAGTACCTGACCGACAGCACGGCCATGGGCGTCATCACCGATGTGATCGCCGCCCTGATCCTCGCGAACGTCCTGAACCTGGCCAGGACCCTGCTGGAGATCGACTTCTACAGCTATTCCATGAGCGGCCTGCTGGAGGCCGCCTACAACAATTTCGCGGTCGGACGGCTCCCCTGGCAGTTCCTGCCGGCCGTCCTGGTCTACATCGCCGTCCCGGTCCTGGCTGCGGCCGCCGTCAATCAGAAAAAGGAGATGGACTTATGACAAGCCTGATCAAAGCGGACCTCTACCGGATTCTTCATAAAAAAACACTGTGGATCCTCTTTGTCTGCACCCTGGCAGTCTCTGCCGCATACAGCTTAATCCTGCGGTCCGGCAGCTGGAACGGCTTCTCCTATTCCGTGCGCCAGAGCACCCTGGTCACCGGTCTGACCGCCCTCCTCTTCGGGGCCGCCCTCTTTATCAGTGTATACTCGGACGAGTTTACCGCCAGATCCATGCAGGCAGCCATCGGGCGCGGCCTTTCGCGCACCAAGGTCATTGCGGCCAAGATCCTCTCCTGCATCATCGTCAGCCTGATCCTCTATGCCGCCCTCCTGGCCTATCTCCTGATCCAGTCCCGGATCCTGCATGCGGGCATGACGGCGGAGGATACAAAGATCCTGGCCCTCTCGGTCCTCAAGGCAGCCTACTGTGTGGCGGGCTATACCCCCCTGGCAGCCGTCGTGATCTACCTGACGGACAATAAGGCCCTCTCCGTATTCGTGGAGATCCTCCTGGTCCTGCTCCTGCCCGGCTTCATGTCGATCCTGGAGCTCAGCGTCCTCTTCGCCAACCTCCATCCCTCCCGCTACACCCTGACCGGCTTCTCCAACCGCGGCTTCACCGACCTCATGCTCACGGGAGGAGGCGCCGGCACCCTGGCCCTGGGCTTCGCGGTCTACCTCGCGGCCGCCTTTGTCCTGTCCGCCCTGGTCTTTTGCCGCAGGGAACTGGATTTCTGAGTGACTCAGTGGAACGTGGGTCAGGGCGCGGGTGAGTCAGTGGGGATGAGTCACTCGATTCATCCCCCGGCTCTCTCAGGGTGCCGTGGGATACCGGTCCGTGTCGTCCGACTCCGCCCAGATCCTCCGCATGTGGGCCAGGGCCTCCGGATCCGCGGGGACACCGCGGTAGTAAGTCTCCCTGTCAGCCTCGGTGACGGCGCGCAGGACCCGGCAGGGATTGCCGGCCGCCACGGTCCAGGCGGGAATATCCTTTGTGACGACGCTCCCGGCCCCGATCACGCAGTTGTCCCCGATCGTGACGCCCGGGCAGATCACGGTGTTGCCTCCGATCCAGACGTTATTGCCGATCGTGATGTCGGCGCCGTATTCATAGGCGGTATTGCGGGCCGCGGGATGGACAGGATGGCCGGCGGTATAGATCGACACATTGGGGGCGATCTGGGCGTAGTCCCCGATCCGGACCCTGCCCGTGTCCAGGATCGTGCAGTTGTAGTTGATAAAGGTCCCCTTCCCGATCTCGATCCGGTCCCCGTAATCGCAGTAAAAGGGCGGGTTGATAAAGACCTCCTCGCCCCTGCCCAGAAGCTCCCAGACAACCTTCGCGATCCCTTCATAATCCGACCGGTCCATGGTATTGAGTTTCTGGGTCAGGCGGCGGGCCCGCTTCTGGACCTCCAGAACTGAAGCGTCAGTGATATAGAGCAGGCCCTTGTCCATTTTTTCGAGATAGTTCATGCCAGTTTTTTTCTCCTGTTCGTGTATATCCTGTCAGTGGGTTCAAAAACTCTGTCTGAGTCAGGGGACGCAGCAGCTTACTCGCCCCGGTCCGGTTCTTCAACTGGCCAGCCAGCCGCCGTCGACCTTGATCGTGGCTCCTGTGATATAGTCGCTGGCAGAAGAGGCGAGGAAGAGCATGGGGCCGGCCAGGTCTCTGACTGTGCCCCAGTTGTGCAGAGGGATCCTGCTCTCGATCCATGCGCGGTGGTCCGGGTCGTCGTAAAAGGGTTGTGTCATGGGTGTGATGAAATAGCCTGGAGCGACGCAGTTGACCTGGATATTGTGGGGGCCAAGCTCAATCGACATGGTCTTGGACATCTGGATCACGCCGCCCTTGGTCGTGCAGTAGACACTGGATTCGGCCAGGCCGATATAGCTGCCCAGGGAGCCGATGTTGATGATCTTGCCGCCTCCCTGCCTGATCATGACCTTCGCGACCTCCTGGGCGGTGAAAAAGACCCCCTTGAGATTCACAGAGCTGATATAATCATAATGTTCTTCGCTCACTTCCGTAAATGGTTCTATGTGCTCCACGCCCGCATTATTGATCAGTACATCAATCCGGCCATAGGCTTCCAGGATTTCCTCCGTCATCCGGCGGATGCTCTCCTGCTTTGTCACATCCACCTCAAAGGCCATGGCCTCCAGCCCCTGGCTCCGGATGTCCTCTGCCGTCTCCCGCACCTTTTCAGCCTGAATGTCCGCACAGGCGACCCTGCAGCCGGATTCCGCGAAAATATGCGCGTAGCCCTCGCCAAGCCCTGTCGCCGCCCCGGTCACCAGGACGACCTTTCCCGCCACATCAAACAGATTTTCTCCGTGCAAAATATTCATCGCAGGCCTCCTTAAAAAATGAGTCAAACTGTTACGTCCCCACTGACTCAGACTCTCTAAGATTGAATACATGTATAGTAAAGAAAAATATTAATATTGTTAAATAACACACTTATATTTTAATATAATTTATCACCTGAGTGCTATATAATAAATTAGGTAATTGCGAAACTCGTTCCATAAAATACGCAATACTGAACTAAAATTCCAAATTTCGGTTTTGCGAAGATGTGATAAGTACA
>CAMNFJ010000136.1:0-7466 GCA_946536955.1 uncultured Lachnospiraceae bacterium | reverse complement strand
TAGATGGGCTCGTCGGGCTGCAGGAGGTTTCCGGCGGGATCCGACCAGCCGGTGATGAAGCCGTTGGCTTCGCGCTGGGGGGAGGACTGCTTTTCGCCGTAGTCCCAGGTGGGCAGAAAGCCCATGCTTTCCCCGTCGCGGACGTAGTAGGAGAAGTCGTCCCAGGCGAAGTGGAAGAGGAGGCGGTGGAAGCTGTCCGGGTCGCTGTAGTAGTCGTGGAGGAACTGGACTCTTTCCTCGAGCAGGGTCTTTACCAGGCCGGTGCGCTCGTCGTAGTCCAGGTCCTTGTGCCAGCGGAGGTAGTGGAGTTTTGTATCGACTTCGAGGAGGTCCCTGTTCTGGTCATATTCATTTTTCAGAATATTCCGGATGACGGGCTCCAGCTCCTCCAGGTAGATCTTTGAGACCAGGGCGGCGAAGTCGGGATCCTGGCCCATGCGATGGAGCCAGCGCTTGCGGCCGTCCCTGAGCCAGAGGGTCCGGGCGGAGGTCTTGTAGTAGTCGCCGCAGTTCATGTTGCCCAGGCAGAGGTCGAAATCCCAGACGGGGCCGCAGTAGAGCAGGGGGTCGCCGGCCTTTTTGTAAAAGAAAAAGCTGTAGAACTCGTCGTCGGACTGGACGAAGAAGTCCTGGATCAGGTACATGCGGGCCCAGGAATCCATGTCAAAGTAGTCGAAGCAGGTCAGGCCGGTGTCGGGGTTGGTCCAGTCGTCGGCGAAGAGGGCCTTCTCGGCCTCGCGGACATAGTCAGCGATGTACTGGTATTCGCTGACCGAAGGCTGGGAGGGCGACTGGATGTCGATGTGGTGGGTATCCGTCGAAAACCAGACGTCGTTTTTGCTGTAGCGCTCGTCCATTTCCAGCAGATAGCCGCCGGAGATGTCCTCGGGATCATTTTCCCAGTCGTAGGCCAGGGCCTCGTGGCCGTCCTCATCGGTCTCCATGACGATGCTCTTGAGGGTCTTGCGGGGGAGGGCCGCGCCATCGGCAGTAGAAGGACTGGAATCGCTCTTGTCCGCGGCAGAGGCGCCTTCCGTGGAACCGGTCCCGGAATCGGCCGTTTCCCCCAGGTCGTCCGCGTCCGCCTGCTCGGGATTGGCCTTGCGGTTGGCCTTCTGCAGGTTGTTGATCTTCACAGTGCCGCCGCTGACATTGAGCCGCTGGTTGAGCAGGTAGAGGGCCTGGTAGCGGCCGTTGATATAGAGGTTGACGAAGCGGGTCTGGGGCGTGTAGGCCAGGCCCAGCCGCTCCGCGGCCAGGAAGGCATAGTACTGGCGGACCTGGGAGGAGTCCCAGAAATTGGCGATCAGGGCAAACTTGCGGCAGCTGCTCATGCCCAGGAGCTCATTTTCCTCCTCCATGTTGAGGTTGTAGGGCTTCTTTTTCTGGGACCAGGTGGAGTTGCCCCGGCCCTTGATGCTGCAGGTTCCGCTGCTGTCGGGCGTGCCGTCCGTCTGATAGATCCGGTAGACCGCGTCCTCCGACGTCTCGTGATGGCGGTCGTCGTTGACAGCCTCCATGGATCCGCTGGCGGTCTCGATATACATGGAAGGGATATTTTGCGTATAGAGAAAAACGACATCCTGAGAGTCCGCGGAATTGCCGTCCGCGTCCAGGATCGTAAAGGTGTAATGGACATTCTCAGCGAAAGCCGGGAGCCTGTCTCCGGACCGGAAGGAGCCGGAGATCTTTTTTTTCGAATCATTGCGGCTGTCGTCGGGGGCCTCCTCGACTGACAGGGTCTCGGCGCTGTTCATCCGCAGGAAGAGGTGGTCGTCCATTTCCGCGGGGACATAGGCGTACCAGGTGCCGGAGTCTTTGTCCTCGGTCAGGCGGAACCAGGCCTCCTCGTTCTCGTGCCCCTTGTCCGGGACAGGGTTCCCGATGATCCTCTCGTCGGCCCTGCCGCTGAAGGTCAGCCCCTCGAAACCGGCAGGGTAATCCTCCGCCCGCCCCTCAGGATCCAGCTGCCAGTGGGGATAGTATTCGTGGTGGCTTTCGATCCTGGCGCCCAGGATGAAAATGATGCTCAGCGCGCCCAGCAGCAGGAGCGGGACCGCGTGATTGTATTTTTTCTTCATAATATAAAAACCTTTCGGCTGTTGTATTTGAAAAACGGCATTGATGCCATACACATGAAAACACATGAAATTGCCGGAGCGGCGTATGAACTGTCATAGCTGCCGCGCACATGAAACTGCCGGAGCGGCATTCAAATCGTATAGCCATGGCCTGATATTGACAGAGTGAGCCGGCGATATTTTCAGCAAAGTACTTTTTTCATCATAAACGTATCGACAAAAATCCACAAGATTCTTTTTGCCCCCTGCCGGACCGGACTGATTCTACTTGCTCCTGCCGGACTTTGTTTTACTTGTTCCTGCCGGACTTGTTCTGCTCGGAGGACATATCTGACGAAAGGTCACGCATATTTTCAGAAGGGGAAGCGACAGAGCTGCCGCGGGAGAGAAAGGTCACGCATGTGCGAGAAATCCGTGTCGCCCAGAGGGGATATCAGACAAAAGGTCACGCATATTTCCGGTAGGTGAAGCGACAGAAGCACCGAAAGAGAGAAAGGTCACGCATGATTCCGGAAAGCGAAGCGACAGAGCCGCCGCGTGGGCGAAAGGTCACGCATGTGCGAGAAATCCGTGTCGCCCAGAGGACATATCCGACAAAAGGTCACGCATGATTCGGGAAAGCGAAGCGACAGAGGAGCCAAAAGAGAGAAAGGTCACCCCTGTGCCGGTCGCAAAAAATGCATAAAAAAAAGCCATTTTTCCATACAAGACTAAATCGCTCTGCGCGTATAATGAAATATAAAAAAGAATAGGTTGCACATGGGCGCAAGTATTGACGTGGAGTCTGCCGGGGCAGGAACCATCGGGGAAGCTGCAGGGCAGGAAAGGGGGAAGAGAACATGTATGACAGAAAGACACTGGCGCAGGAGCTGCGCCGGGGAGCAGTCAACACCAGGATCGAGGAGGTCTACGGCTGCAGCTCGCCGCAGACGGAAGTCTATGCGGAGCGGCTGGCAAGGGTGGCAGAGGGATTTGACGCCACATTTGCGGACAACGCCTCGGACCGGCTGGGCCTCTACAGCGCACCCGGGCGCACTGAGATCGGCGGCAACCACACAGACCACCAGTGCGGCTGCGTGCTGGCTGCCAGCGTAAATTTGGATGCGGTCGCGGCTGCGGCCCCCAATGGCAAAAATACCATCTGCTTCTTTTCAGAAGGGTACGGGATGATCGAGGTGGATCTGGACCGGACAGAGCCTGTCGAGTCCGAGAAGGAGTCCACGGCCGCCCTGATCCGCGGCATGGCCGCCCAGGCAAAGGAGCGCGGATTCGAGATCGGCGGCTTTGACGCATACTGCACCAGCAGCGTGCTGGGCGGCTCCGGCCTCTCCTCCTCAGCGGCTTTTGAGACCCTGACGGGGGTCATCCTCAATGACTTTTACTGCGATAATACCTTTGACGCGGTGGAGATCGCGAAGATGGGCCAGAAGGCGGAGAACCTCTGGTTCGGCAAGCCCAGCGGCCTGATGGACCAGTCCGCCTCCTCCGTCGGCGGTGTCGTCGCCATTGATTTCGCAGATGTGGACAAGCCCGTTGTCGAGAAGATCGACCTCAACCTTGCGAAGGAAGGATATGCCCTCTGCATCATCGACTCCCGGTCCAGCCACGCCGACCTGACCGACGCCTATGCGGCGATCCCCGAAGAGATGAAAAAAGTCGCCGCCCTCTTTGGCCAGACATATCTGCGCGGGATCACAATGGACCAGCTCCTGCAAAAGACTGAAGAGATCCGCAGCGCCTGCGGCGACCGCGCCTTCCTGCGCGCCATGCACTTCGTGCTGGACAACGAGCGCGCTCAGCAGGAGGCCCGGGCCCTGCGGGACGGGGACTTCGACCGCTTCCTCGGCATCGTGAATACCTCCGGCCATTCCAGCTATGAATACCTGCAGAATACTGCCGTTGAGGGCAGCGTCTCCAGCCAGGCCGTCAACGTCGCCCTGGCCCTCTGCGACGTCCTCCTCGGAGGCCGCGGCGCCCACCGCGTCCACGGCGGCGGCTTCGCCGGCACCGTCCAGGCCTTTGTCCCCCTGGACATGCTCGAGACCTTCCGCGCCGGCATCGATGCCGCCATCGGCGAAGGCAGCTGCCACGTCCTCTCCATCCGCCCCGTCGGAGGAGCCATCCTGTAAGACTGCGGACGCCCGGAAGGGCCGTCAGATGCAATCATCCGGGAAGCCGTCAGCTGCAATCATGAGAAGGAATTCTCTATTCCTCAGCCGACCGAATATGATCGGCAGGGATGTTATCCGGTCGATAAGATCATGAAATTCTACCGCCGCGCCAGGCCCTTACATGAGCCCGGTACGGCGGTTTTTATGTGACCAAAGAACATGTCCACGGCCTGATCCACCTGCGGCCTGATCCACCTGCGGCCTGATCCACCTGTGGCCTGATCCACCTGCGGCCTGATCCTTCTGCGTCCTGATCCTTCTGTGACCTGATCCTCCTGCGTCCTGATCCTCCCGCGGCCTGATCCGCGTCCCGGGGGCGGCGTCCCGATTTTACCATCCACCTGCGCAAAACTTGCAGAAATCGCCCCCTTTTGGCCAGAAAACATCAAAAAAGACCTAAAGAAGCCGGGATTTTGCTGTCCTGATTTTTATCAAAGCTGTCCTGAAATAGATTTCCTCCCCCAAGTCCCAATGCTAATATGTACACAGATCAGGGGAAAACCTGATCGGGAAAAAACAAATTACAATTTGACAAACACCAATCGATAAATACCATTCAGATTCATCCGGAAAATAAGGAAAAAATGCGGATGAAGGCGCAAAGAGAGCGCAGGAGGAAATAAATATGAAGATCAGAAACTACAGCGAAATCCAGGAACTCAACGCAGCACTTGAAAAGTGCACAAACTCCGTCTGGCTCATGGGCCCCAACGACGAGTCCTACGATATGAAGAATCCCGAGGAGTTCATCAACGGCATTCTCAGACTCACAGAGGGCAACAAGAACAACGATGCCGACCAGTTTGGCCTTTACACCAATACCCTCCAGGATGAGGTCATCCTGAAGGACGTCTGCCGCAAGCTGGCTGCATAAGGCATCCGGCTCGCAAGACCCGCGAGCGAGCCTTGAAATCATGAAAAGAGTTTATCTGCAGATGCTCACCCAAAGCTCTGCAGGCACGAGAGAAAACAAAGACAGGTCCGAACGTACTGATTTTGCTTCAGTATGTCCGGACCTGTTTTGAGTCAAAAGGGGACGGTTCTGCTGACTCACGCCCGCCCCGAGCAGATCTCTCTGCACAGGGACAGCCACTCGCAGTCCGGACAGCAGGCCTCAAGCAGTTCGGAACTCATGCGCGGCATGCCCTTGGACGCCGGCCCCTCCGTGAAAACATGGCCTGCCGCCAGGCCTGCATAGTCCAGGACCAGCTCATCAAAACGCTCAGGCTTATCAGACCGGCACCGGCCGTCAACACAGTTGGGACAGCTGCAGCACAGGTCGTCACAGCCCCGGACCAGCCGGATGGAAGTTTCACTTATTCCCGTCTCACTTATTCCTGTCTCCCTGGCTCCTGTCTTTTTGCCTCTCGGCTCGCCTTCCCCCGATTCACCGGACTTGCTGCCTTCCCCTGACTCATCCTTTCCGCGATCAAAAAATGGCAGAAACCCCGTCCGGCCGGATATTTCCGTCATCCTCTGCACAAATTCCGGGCTGTAGCCCCGGCCGCGGAAATTCTGCAGACACAGAAGGTGGTGGGGACGCAGACGGACCTCCTGCAGGGCTTCTTCTCCGGAGGCGCCTTCATTCGGGGAACCACAATTATTTTCACTGCGCACATTTAAATCGGATAAATCTCTGAGCATGAAAAAACCTCGCATCACTATTTTGCTTGACGCTTCTTTGTACGAAAAGGTATGATTATCTACGCTGTAAAATTAATATAAAATTAACATACCAATAACATACGAATGGTAATTTGATGAGCCCCGGTCATTGCCGGGATCTTTTTCCCGATTTTAAAGAATCGGGACATTCCCTGCCGGGATTTGCCGGATCAGTTCATGGCCCGCAAAAAAACGGCGGAAACAAACGGAGGACGCAAATGCAGCGAAGAGAACACCGGATCACAAATAAACGGATCTTTTTCCTGATCCTGATCCCTGTACTGGCGGCAGTGGTCCTGCTGTCAAATTCAGAAAAGAGGGCCGGGGCCGGCAGCGGCGCCCCCGCAGAGTCCGCAAAAGCGGAGGACGCTGGCCGCGGCGGGGATGCCGGGCAGGACGGGGAAGCGGGCCGGGATCAAAAAGCTGAAGATTCCGAAGCTCAGGAAGAAAATAACGCTGCGGCTGCGGAAGGTACACCGGACAGTACAGAGGAAGCCGAAGGTGTGACCGCGGCCGCGGCCGCTGAGGAATACGATCCGGTCAAGGAAATCTCCTTTACCTGTAAGAAGAAAGCGGACCATCAGCGGTCAGTCCCGGTGCAGATCAATGCCGCGATCCTGGGCGGCGGGGAAGGCACAAAGTGCTGGGCCGTCTTCCTGCCGGCGGAGATGGCGGACCACCCGTATCTGCAGTTTACCGCCTATGAAAATGTGACCTTTGAGCCCCTGCAGGAGTGGGAGCGGCTGGGAACCGGTGTCCTGGCCGGCGGAGCCGGCCAGGACACCGATGCGCAGGATTCGGCCGCCGGATCTGCCGGCAACAATTCAGCGGAGAACCCATTGAGCGGAGCTGCCGCGGAATCCTTCGATGCCGCAGCCTCCGGTGCCCGCAGCTATGCCTCCGGGGAGGAGGTTGAGGACCTGACCAACGGCAGCGCCTTCCGCGTGCGGATGACGGCCGCGGACGGAACAGAGCAGACGACCGACCTCTATGTTTTTTCCTGTAAGGACATGCCGACCATGTACCTGGACCTGGAGAGCGGCAGCACTGCGGCCGTGGACGCCGACAAGACCAAGCAGACCTCCGAGGAGGCGCAGTTTGTGGTCTGCAGACCGGACGGAAAAACGGATTCCAGCGGCAGGTGCAGGGTCCGGGGCCGCGGCAACAGCACCTGGGGCATGATGAAAAAACCCTATAACCTGAATCTGGAGGAAAAGCAGAGCATTCTGGGGATCCGGGAGTGCAAAAAATACTGCCTGCTGGCCAATACCTTTGACCCCACAAACCTTCTGGACAGGATCTCCTCCCAGCTGGCGGCCGGATTTGAGATGCGCGATACGCCGGAGGGAGAGTTCGTCAACCTCTATCTGAACGGCAGGTACAACGGCCTGTACTTCCTGTCCCAGCGCCCGCGCACGGGCGGATCCGTGAATATCAAAAAACTGGATGACAAGATTCTGGAGGCCAACGGCCTTCTGACCGAGGAGGACAAGGCCGAGACCATGAGCCTGCTCGGAAGCACAGGCGATGAAGAGAGCGGGGACAGCGA
>CAMNFJ010000135.1:0-7538 GCA_946536955.1 uncultured Lachnospiraceae bacterium | reverse complement strand
AGAGCCTGTCCACCTTCTCCTCCCACATGAAGACCATCGTGGACATCTTCCGCCGGGTCGACCGCCAGTGCCTCTGCCTCTTTGACGAGCTGGGAGCCGGCACCGACCCCACCGAGGGCGCGGCGCTCGCCATCTCCATCCTCAATTTCTGCCATGTCAGAAAGATCCGGACCCTGGCGACCACCCACTACGCCGAGCTCAAGGCTTACGCCATGCGGACCGAGGGCATCGTCAACGCCAGCTGCGAGTTCAATGTCGAGACCCTGCAGCCCACCTACCGGCTCATGGTCGGCATCCCCGGCAAGAGCAACGCCTTCGCCATCTCCCAGAAGCTGGGCCTGCCCAACTACATCATCGAGACGGCAAAGGAGCAGCTGAGCCAGGACGCCAAAAACTTCGAGGACCTCCTGGCCGACCTGGAGCAGTCCCGCCAGCAGCTGCGAAAGGAAAAAGAGGCCAACGACCGGCTCCGCAGCCAGCTGGAGCAGGAAAAGAAGGTCCTCCAGGACAAGGAAAAGCAGTTCGAAAAGCGCAGGGAAGACCTCCTGCAGAAGGCCAATGAGGAGGCCAGGGACATCCTGGCCAGGGCAAAGGAGGAGGCCGACCAGGCCATCTCCGACCTGAGAAAAGCTGCCCGCGACGGCCACAAAAACGGCGACCTCTCCTCCATGGAAAGGACCCGCACCGCCCTCCGCAACAAGGTCAATGAAAAGAATTCCAGGGTCGGTATGCAGAAAAAGGAAACCCCGGCCGGCAAAAAGCTCAAGGCCTCCGACCTCCACGTCGGAGACAAGGTCCGGGTCGTCTCCATGGGCCTGACCGGCACCGTCAGTGCCCTGCCCGACAGACAGAACAAGGTCAGCGTCCGCTGCGGTATCCTCCAGAGCAAGGTCGACCTCTCCGACCTGCGCCTGATCGACGAGGACGTCTTCGGCAACCCCGTCTCTGCCGCAAAACAGAGCGGCAGCGCCATCAAGCGCGCCTTCAAGGACGCGGACAAGGCCGCCTCCTCCGGCAAGGACCTGGACCTCTCCCGCGGCTCCTCCGTCTCCCCCGAGCTCAACCTTCTGGGCCTGACGACCGACGACGCCGTCTGGAAGCTGGACAAATATCTGGACGAAGCCCGCGTCTCCCACCTGCAGAGCGTCCGCATCGTCCACGGCAAGGGCACCGGCGCCCTCAGAAACGCCGTCCACCAGTACCTGCGCAGACAGAAGTGGATCAAGGGCTTCCGCCTGGGCGACTTCGGAGAAGGCGACGCCGGAGTGACGATTGTGACGTTAAGAAGCTAAAAGCTGTGAGCTTTTAGCTTCGAGCTCTTAGCTTTTAGCCATTAGCTTTTAGCTTCGAGCTCTTAGCTTTTAGCCATTAGCTTTTAGCTATGTAACTGGAAATTTGCGGCTAATAGCTAACAGCTAACAGCTAATAGCTAATAGCTAATAGCTAACAGCTAATAGCTAATAGCTAACAGCTTCCCCCAAAGAAAGGCACCTATGGTTTCCAAGAACAAAATCCTGATCGTGGACGATGACAGCAACATCGCCGAGCTGATCAGTCTCTATCTCATAAAAGAATGCTTCGAGACCCTGATCGTGGGGGACGGGGAATCTGCCCTCCAGGCCTTCCGGACCTTCCAGCCGGACCTGATCCTGCTGGACCTCATGCTGCCCGGCATCGACGGCTACCAGGTCTGCAGGGAGGTCCGGGCAGTCTCGGACACGCCCGTGATCATGCTCTCCGCCAAGGGAGAGGTCTTTGACAAGGTCCTGGGGCTCGAACTGGGCGCGGACGACTATATGGAAAAGCCCTTTGATTCCAAGGAGCTGGTCGCCAGGGTCAAGGCTGTCCTGCGGCGCTACAAGACCCAGTCCGCCGCTGCGGCCGCGGCTGCGCCGGAAAAAGCGCAGGACAAGATCGTCACCTATCCGGACCTGACGATCAACCTGACCAATTATTCGGTGACCTTCCAGGGCAAGCGCCTGGATATGCCGCCCAAGGAGCTGGAGCTCTTTTATTTTCTGGCCTCCAGCCCCGGACGGGTCTTTACCAGGGAGCAGCTCCTGGACCAGATCTGGGGCTATGAATACGTCGGGGATACCCGCACGGTGGATGTCCATATCAAGCGGATCCGCGAGAAGACCGGCAGCAGCAGAAACTGGAAGATATCCACTATTTACGGCATCGGATATAAATTTGAGGAATTATGATCTGATCAGCTATGAGAAAATCACTCTATCTGCGAATCATCATCGCCTATCTGCTCTTCGGCCTGTTCGGCTTTATAGCGGTCGCCACGGTCATCTCCCGGGTCACGACGGACTACTGTATCCGGGACCGGGCCAGGGCCCTCTACGGGGAGGCCACCCGCATCTCCGACTCCTACGCGACCGAGCTCTATAATTCCAGGGTCTCCCTGGAGACGGTGCAGGGCCAGATGGAGGCCCTCTTCGCCTACATGGAGACGGAGATCTGGATCCTCAATCCCTCCGGCCGCATGATCGTCAATTCCCGCCAGGCCCCCAACCCCTCCGAGGAAACGATCGTGGAGGGCTTTGACTCCACCTATACAGCCGGCAATTACTACATGACCGGCACTTTTTTTGATTCCTTTGAGGAGGAAGTCCTCAGCGTCATCGCCCCGATCACCAGCAATTTCAAGATCCGCGGCTATGTGGTCATCCACCTGCCCATGGCCGTCATCCGCAAGGATGTCGACGGCATGCTCAACATCGCCTACATGGAGCTGGTCATCCTGATCGTCCTCTCCCTGATCATCCTCTTCTTTTTCACAGAATATGTCTACCGCCCCCTGCAGCGTATCATCAGGGCCGCGGAGCAGTACGCCCTGGGCAACATGCGCTACCGCATTCCCGTGGAGCGCGAGGACGAGATGGGCTACCTGTCCGCCTCCCTGGGCTATATGGCCGAGACGATCGCACGCGCCGAGGACGACCAGAAAAAATTCATCGCCAATGTCTCCCATGACTTCCGGTCTCCCCTGACCTCGATCCGGGGCTTTCTCGAGGCCATGCTGGACGGCACGATCCCGCCCGAAATGCACGAGCACTACATCGGGGTCGTCCTCAAGGAGACCGACCGCCTGACCAAGCTGACCAACGGCCTTCTGACCCTCAACAATCTCAACACCGGCGGCATGCTCCTGCAGCGCACGGACTTTGACATCAACGCGGTGATCCGGTCCGTCGCGGCCTCCTTTGAACAGACCTGCCGGACCAGGAATATCCGGGTCAACCTGGTCCTGACCGGAAAGATCCTCTACGTCAACGCCGACCTGGAAAAGATCCAGCAGGTCCTCTACAACCTGGTCGACAACGCCCTCAAATTCAGCAGCAATGACTCGGAGATCTCGATCGAGACGACCGAAAAGGGCGACACCGTCTTCGTCTCCGTCCGCGACAGCGGGATCGGCATCCCCAGGGACGACCAGAAGCTGATCTGGGACCGCTTCTACAAGACCGACCTCTCCCGCGGCAAGGACAAAAAAGGGACAGGCCTGGGCCTGTCCATTGTCCGTGAGATCATCCGCGCTCACGAGGAGAATATCAATCTTGTCAGCACCGAGGGAGTCGGCAGCACCTTCACCTTCACCCTGCGCCGGTCCGGCCACAATGATGAATTAAATGAGGAAGGGGAAATCGAGATCACCGACTAAAGCATTCAAATAAAGACATCCAGCTCAGCGAAGAGCCGGATGTCTTTTTTACTAAAAAAGGATATCCGAAGACTGCAGGATCTGATCCTCAGAGTAGAATCTTAATCCTCAGAGCAAAATCAGGCTCCACAGAAAGATCGTCGGAATGGACAGGACCGTGGAGACGATGACCATCTTGGCGGCAAATTCCGGTTCACAGTCATAGCGGGAGGCCAGCATGCTGGTCGTCGTCGCGGCCGGCATGGCAGCCAGCATGACACTCAGTCCCGGGACGATGCCGGAGACCCACCCGATCCTTTTCAGGACCATCATGACCGCAAAGGTGATGGCAGGGATCACGACCAGTCTCTCGACACTATACCGAAAGACAAGCGGATCGATGAAATCAGACGGTTTGACATTGGAAACGATCATTCCGATCACCATCATGGACAGGGCGGTATTGCACCTGCCGATCGTCTGAAGGAGCACCAGGACCGGGCCCGGTAAAAGGACAATGCCTGTAAATACCCTCGTGATCAGCAGGATGATCCCGATAAAGCAGGCCAGGACGCAGGGATGGGTCGCCACTTTTTTTAAAGTGGCCTTTCTGTCCTTCTGGCCGCTGAAGATCGCCAGTCCCTCCGACCACATCATGACGCGGACCGGTGTGAGATAGACACTGGCCAGCATCAGTCCCTGGGCCCCGTACAGGCCTTCCGCGACCGGATTTCCCAGAAATCCCGCGTTTGAGATCATGATTCCGTAGGTCAGGCTCTTTCTCCGGTTCTCCTCCATGTTCCTGTAGGCGATCCTGCCGTATAGAACACAGAAGACCTGGATTCCGGCGGAGATCAGAAAGACCCTGACACAGTCATACAGGCTGCTCCTGGGAATCTCCTGCATAAAGGCTGTGACTGTATTGCAGGGGAGGATTACATAGATGACAAGATCCGTCAGATTCTTCTGGCCCTCGCGGCTGACAATGTTCTTTTTGCGCACAAAACAGCCGACGCCGATCAGGGCAAAAATAATAAACTGAAGCTCCAGTAATGCTCTCACGTCTTAAATCCTTATTTCCAAATCCTTATATCTAAATACTTATAGCCGATATCCGCATCGCCCATCCATTGCCCCGAAGCAATTTATGTACGGTGCTTTTTTCATTTATTTCCAGTGCAGCCGGTGCAGGTCTCCCTCCCTCTCCAGGCCGGGAAAGCCGGTCTGCCGGAGGGCCTCAAAGAGGACGATGGCCACCGCGTTGGACAGGTTGAGGGACCGGATATTGTATCCCATGGGGATGCGGATGCAGGTCTCCTCGTGGTCAACCAGGATCTCCTCGGGAATCCCGGCGCTCTCCTTGCCGAACATGATATAGTCGTCCGGGCCGAAGTCGGCCTCGCAGTAGAGGCGCCTGGCCTTGGTCGTCGCGTACCAGATGCGGGGCGGACGGATCGGGGAGGCTTCTGCATTTCTGGAATTTTCCCGGTCCTGCAATCCTTCTTTCAGACTTTCCCTGCTGTCCGCGGCTTTCGATGCAGGGCTGTCCCGCAATATGATATCGGGATCCCCGCCGAAATTCTCCAGCAGGAAATCCTCATAGTCCCGATAGCGGTGGACGTCCAGCTGGGCCCAGTAATCGAGGCCTGCCCGGCGCAGCTCTTTTTCGGTGATGTCAAAGCCAAGGGGCTCGATCAGGTGGAGGGAGGTGTTGGTCGCGGCGCAGCTGCGCCCTATGTTTCCGGTGTTGCCGGGGATCTCCGGCTCGTGAAGTACGATGTGCATATTTTTTTCCATTTCATGAAAAATGCTGCGGACTCCGCTAAATGATCCGCAGCATTTTTTTATCGTGATCGTCCGGGTTCAGTCACTTTTCTTCTCATGGGCGCGGATCTTTTCCACAAAATGTCCGAGCCTGTTCAGGGCCTCGCGGAGGTTGTCGATGGAGTAGGCGTAGGAGATTCGCAGGAACCCCTCGCCGCTGTCGCCAAAGGCGGTGCCGGGGACGATGGCGACCTTCTCCTCGGCCAGCAGAAGGTTTGCGAAGTCCTCGCTGGTCAGGCCGAATTCCTTGATGCAGGGGAAGACGTAGAAGGCGCCCTGGGGCTCGAAGCAGGGGATGCCCATCTCGTCCAGCATATGAAGGACGAAGCGGCGGCGCTCATTGTAGGACTCCCGCATCCTGCGGACATCGTCGTCGCCGTTGCGCAGGGCCTCGACCGCCGCGTACTGGCTGGTCGTGGGCGCGCACATGATGGCGTACTGGTGGATCTTGACCATCTGCTCGATGATGAACTGAGGGCCGCAGGCAAAGCCCAGCCTCCAGCCGGTCATGGCATAGGCCTTGGAAAAGCCGTTGACGACGACCGTGCGCTCCTTCATGCCGGGCAGGGAGGCGATCGAGACATGGGGATTGCCGGTGTAGGTCAGCTCCCCGTAGATCTCGTCTGACAGGACATAGAGGTCATTTTTGATGATGATCTCCCGGATGGCCTCCAGATCTTCCTTTTCCATGATTCCGCCGGTCGGATTGTTGGGGAAGGGCAGGACCAGGATCTTGGACCTGGGCGTGATGGCCGCCTCCAGCTCCTCGGGCTTGAGTCGGAAATTATTTTCATTTTTGAGGTTGATGATGACCGGTTTTGCGTCTGCCAGAATGGCACAGGGCTCATAGGAGACGTAGGAGGGCTGGGGGATCAGGACCTCGTCCCCCTCGTTGATCATGGCCCGGAACATGAGGTCGATGGCCTCGGAGCCGCCGACCGTGATAAAGACCTCCTTGTCCCAGACATAATCGATGTCCTGGGTGCGCTTCATATAATTGCAGATCTCCTGCCTGAGTTCCTTCAGACCGGAATTGGAGGTATAGAAGGTCCTTCCCTTTTCCAGGGAATAGATGCCCTCGTCCCGGATATGCCAGGGCGTGTCAAAATCCGGCTCGCCGACGCCCAGGGAGATGGCATCCTTCATCTCGCTGACCAGATCAAAAAATTTGCGGATCCCGGAGGGCTTGAGCCCCACGGTCTTATCCGAAAGTGTTTTCTTATTATTCATGATAAAAACCTGCTCTCTATGATCACAGAGACTTCCTGCGGTCTCTGCTTTTCTGATCAAAAATTACTGTTTTACGGTCATTACGGGGAGACGATCTCTCTCTGGTCCTCGTATTTCCTGGCCATGATGGTGCCGTGGTCCTTGTATTTTTTGAGGATGAAATGGGTCGCCGTGCTCATGACCGTGTCCAGGGTGGAGAGCTTGTTGGTCACGAAACCGGATACCTCCTTTAGGGTCTTTCCCTCCAGGATGACCATGAGGTCATAGCCGCCGGAGATCAGGTAGGTGCAGTCCACCTCGGGATACTTGTAGATGCGCTCCGCGATATCGTCAAAGCCCTTGCCGCGCTGGGGGGTCACACGAACCTCGATCAGGGCCGTCACGCGCTCAATTCCGGTCTTTTCCCAGTCGATCATGGTGTGGTAGCCGCAGATAATGCCGGCATCCTGCATCTCCTGCATGGCATTGAGGATCTCCATCTCACCGGTGCCCAGAAGGACCGCGAGCTCCTTCATGTCGATGCGGCTGTTTTTTTCAATGATTGCCAGTATCTTCTGCTTCAAAGTATCCATCTTTCTTTCCTTTCTTTCAGGCTTCCCATTGCCTGAAGTCATGACTCGAAGCCTTCGGTATCCTGATTTATTGATTATTTTGCAAGTGCATTGTACCTGCAAAACAGGTTGCTGAAAATTTACATGATTCCATTGACTGCTGAATCTGTTTCCGCATTTAAATGCACTTATCTTAAATGAACTTATCATATGCGGATATCAAAACATATCCCGGGGAGTGTTCATAAGCCTTCCCTACAGAAAGCCGCCAGAGAATCTGT
>CAMNFJ010000134.1:0-7595 GCA_946536955.1 uncultured Lachnospiraceae bacterium | reverse complement strand
CTCAAGGAAGGCTACACGCCCAACTACCAGATCGTGGTCGACCGCGAGAACAACACCGATACCTTCGATGTCTATGTCGAATTCGCTCCCGAGCAGTTCTCCGACAAGATCTCCGATATCCAGGCCCGCGAAAAGGCCCTCAACGGCGCTATGCGGTCCATGCTGGGCATCGGTCCCAAGATCCACCTGGTAGCTCCCAAGACCATCACCAGGTCCGAGGGCAAGGCTGTCCGCGTCATCGACAAGCGTAAGCTCCACGACTGATCCGGCAGCTCAGATATGACTGCGCCCTGATCAAACTGTCTTTTGATAAAACTATCTTTTGATCAAACTGTGCTTTGTTCAGGCTGCACCCTGATCGGGATGCGCACTCTGCAAAAGGATTCCCGCGGCTGTGACCCCGCAGACGGCCCCGCCGCCCCCGGTCCTGTCCGGCCGCGGAATCGATCCGTTCATATGATCCACCAAAGGAGGAAATATCATGGCTATTACCCAGCTGTCCGTTTTTCTTGATAATGTACCCGGAACACTCTGCAAGGCCGTCAGCACCATCTCCGGCGCAGGCATCAACATCCGCGCCCTCTCTGTCGCCGACACCAGGGACTTCGGGATCATGCGCCTGATCGTCCCCGATGCCGAAAAGGCAAAGGAAGCCCTCGATGAGTATACCGCCGCCGAGACCCAGGTCATCGCAGTCCGCATGGACGACCGCACCGGCGCCCTCAAGGAGATCCTCAAGGTCCTGGAGAAGGACGGCATCAACATCGAATATGTCTATGCCTTCGCCGCCTCCACCCCCGGATCCGCCTATGTCGTCCTTCGAGTCAACGACAACGAAGAGGCTGAGGCCATCCTGGCCCAAAACGGCATCAAGACCCTGTGCGATGAGGACCTGAACGACCTGCTTCCCTGACCGGAAGCCGGACGTCGGCCCCCTGCCCTGACTGACTGAGCCGGGGATCATGGAGGAAGTTCTTCAGAAGGTTCCTGTACTCTTTCTTTATATATTATAGAAATGATCGCAGACAAAAGGTGCGGCGGATCCTTTCCGCCGCACCTTTTTATGCATAGTTCTTTCAAGTCCCCCGGATTCTTATGTATGTTTCTTCCGGGACCCCGGAGGTATGTATTTTTTTCGCGTGATCCTTCCAGGATCCCGGATTTTTGACAGGATCCGCCTGCCGTATTTTTCAATCACAGAACAGAAAAAAGGAGACAGTTTCCTGTCTCCCTGCTACGCAGCTCGTACGGGAATCGAACCCATGATTCTGCCGTGAGAGGGCAGCGTCTTAACCCCTTGACCAACGAGCCATGTATGTCCGCGTCAGGCTGTTCGCTCAACGCAAGACATATATTATCAGATGCTCCCTGATAATGCAAGCATTATTTTCAATGTTCTGCAAAAATATTATTTTACCCTTACCCTTCACCTCTCATCGATCTCGATCAGGTGCTCCGGATGGAGGGGCAGGTCCCGGAGCCTGGCCGCGACCGACTCGGGGACGATGTAGCAGGAGGCGGCCTCCTCGAGCGGGATCCAGAAAATGCCTTCCGCCACTCCCCGGGCCGTGACCGAATGACAGACAAGGTTTTCCAGGGCGGGGCTGTCCTTCATCAGATAATAGACTCCCAGCTCATGGACGTGGGTCCCGGTCACCTTGCCGTCAAAAAACTGTTCCTGGAAAAAGAGGAAGCGGTCGATCTCCAGGTCGATCCCGATCTCCTCCCGGACCTCCCGCAGGACGGTCTCCTCCGTCGTCTCATTGAAGCGGACTCTCCCGCCGACTGTATAATAGTAGGGCTCCTCGTCATTTTTCATAAGCAGGAGTTTTCCGTCATGGATGATGACAGCCCCCACCCGGTAATTGAAGATGCCCTGCTTCACGGAGAAGGTCAGGTCGACAGGGATCCTGTACTCGAAATCCAGCCTGTCATAGACCCGGTCTCCGACCCGCAGGCCTTCTGCTTCGAAAGCAGTCTGGACCATACCGGCCTTTTCCATGGCCCTCTTTGATCCGGCATTGGGGGCGGCGCACCAGGCTCTCACACAGGCGATTCCCTCCTCCCCGGTCAGGTATTCCAGGACGGCCCGCAGGGCTTCCGATGCGATGCCCCTCCCCCACTGGTCCCGGCGGATGCTGAGCCCCGCCTCGATGGAGCTGCTTTCGGGATCGTAATCATAGGCGCCGATCGTGCCTATGATCTCCCCGCAGAGGCCATTATCAGGCACAGGCCGCGGGGCCTCTGCCGCGGGTGTCTGCCGGTTGCTGCCGGCTGCCGGGGCCGCGCCGCCCTCTGTTACCGGATCCTCCGGCTTCCACTCGATCACCCATCCGTAAAAATGCGGATCAGCGTAGGAGTCAATAAACTGCCGCACATGGTCTTCCGCCCGGTCCCTGCCGGAATAGGGATTCCAGCCGGAATATCTCCAGAATTCCGGATCTCTTCCAAAAGACTGGTAGAGGGGACCTGCATCCTCCGTGCGGTATCTCCGAAGCAAAAGACGTCCGGTCTCAAGCCGGATGGTTCCTGCCATTTGTTTTTGCCCTTCTGAATCTGTTTCTGATCTTTTCTTCCCTGATCCGGCCCGTACACAGACCTTCCCGCAGACTGCCGGTCCGGGATCCTCCCTGCGGATCCCCGGCCCCGGGGGCCTGCGGCAGCCCAGTCACCGGACTGCCTGCAGGAAGTTCATGCACCGCCCCGTTCCTGGGGCCTGCGGCGTCCCCCGTCACTGGACTGCGTCCAGGAAGTTATAAGTCACAACAAATAAAGCCGCGTTGCCCTTGTTGGGCGGCGTATCCTCCAGAACGGTGATCTCCTGCCGCATCACAAAGCCCTGTTCAAAGCCGTCATCGTCGACGGTATAGGTGCCCTCCGCGGCCCCTATGTCAGGACTTCTGTCATTCTCGGTGATCGTGGACCCGACCGTGACCCTGTCTCCTCTGGAGACGATGATCTCTCTGACCTGGTCCGCAGGCTTGCCGTTCACATAGTACTCGTACTGCCATTTGCGGCCGACGGAATTGTTTTCCACCATCTCCGTGCTGACAGAGACGGTCATTCTCTTTTTCCGGGAGGAGACATCGATGCCGAAGTCTGTGTGGACTCCGCTGGAGGCAATGGCCGTGATCACCGCGTGGCCGCCCCCGACGGCTGTGACCAGACCGTTCTGGTCGACTCTGGCCACGGTCTCGTCGTCCGATGTCCATAAGAGGCCGGGATCGCTTGCATCCGGCGGATATACCTCCGCCGTGATCTGCAGGGTGTCGCACAGGATCATGTCATCCCGGTCTGCGGAGAGCCTGAGCTTCTGGATGGGGATGGCTGCCTGCGGGGCCGCGCCGGCAGTCTGATGCTCCGGCATCGCCTGTTCTGCAGGCATCGGCTGACCTTCTTCTGCTGCAATCTGGTTCTGTGACAGAGCAGGCTCCGCGTTCGGGTCCGCCGCTCCCGCCTGATCTCCTGCGCCCTGAAGGGCTGCTGTCTCAGGAGCCGCTGCCTCAGGGGCCGCTGTCTCAGGGGCTTCTGTCTGCTGCAGGACTGCCGCAGCGTTTGGATCTGCTGCCTCCGCCTGAGCGTTAAAGGCTCCGCCGGCCACCGGGGTGCTGACACTGGTCCGGGTCAGCTGCCCGGATCCTACTGTCCCCCCCTGCAGGCCGGGAGCGGCCTGTCCTACAACTCCAGCGCCCTGACCGGTTCCATCGGGAAACGATTCAGAGCCCTGTCCGATTCCCTCCGGAAATAAAACCATCAAAATCAGGATCAGGAGCATGATGACCGGAACCACCGCAATCATGCGTTCAGGCCTGAACCCGGTTCTTTTTGAGGAATTTCTTTTCCGGCGGCTTCCGGTTTTTTTCCCGTTACCGCGTGTTTTTTTTCCCGTACCTGAACGGACTGATCTCTTACCTTCAGTCCGTTTGAAGTCGTCCTTACTGTCTGTTTTCATCTGCCTTATCTCTCACAGGTTCCTCTCACAGATCATGTTATGTCAGGGGATGGTCTGGGTCTGGTCAGAGTGTTCTTACAATTCCTTTGACCCTTACATCATACCATACGATAACAGAATCATATTGTTTTCACAAGTATCCTGTACACGCATGCAGGATCTTGCATGATCGAGCGTCTTCATCCCGGCATGCGCAGACGCAGTCCTGCCAGAATCGTATCGGGTTTCATGCGCAGAACGCTGTACATCTCACCGGCCATGGAAAACCCGCAGTCATCACAGGCTCCCATGATGCTGCCCGGGCAGTTGGGAAGTCTGCGGCCATCGATCAGAATATAGTTGGCGATCCAGCAGTCCTTGGGAAAGCCGCGTTTTTTCATGATCTTCAGGCCTGAGATTGAATTCATAACAGGAAACCCCTTCTTTTTATAAGCAATGATCTTGTCTATGACACGGTTTCTTTCCTCCCAGTCCATCATCATAGCTTCGGTGCCGGGAAAGGGGGTATGGAAGTTGAAAGCGATCTGGCGGATGGCGGGGTTTTCGTGCGCGTATCGGATCAGCCTGCCCACAGAGTCCTTGTTGATCCTGTTTACGGCCATGGCAATGCAGATCTCCGGGTGCCCTGCTTCCCTGATATGCCGGTCAAGCTTAGCAAAAGTTCCCTTACCGCGAACGCGGTCATGATATTTGCCATAGCCGTCCACACTCACCCAGACGGAATCCGCGAGAGTGTCCGAAAAGGGGCGCTGGCCGTTTGTTGTCAGGGTACAGGACCAGAATCCAACCTCTTTAGCCAGCCTGTACAGGTCGTTGAGCGTTCTGCCTTCGCTGTCGCGCCAGAGGGTCGGCTCCCCGCCCTCAAAATCGATGAAACGGGAGCCTCTCTGATAGGAATACTCCAGTTCTTTTCTGATCTCCTCATAAGGCTTCATTCTGGAGCCCTGATGGCCTTCTTCCATGCAGTGCCTGCACTTCAGATTACAGTAGTCCGTCACAAAGAGCACTGTCTGGAGCGGCCTCTTCTGATTCAGGATGCGGCTGCGAAAAAACCACCAGGGCAGATAAGTCATTTTCCCCAGAGTCTTCCATGCATCTGCAGGTTGATATACTTTCTCATTCTTGAAAACACCTGTCTTTTCCATTACGTCCTCTTTTTTCATAAGGCCTCCTGAATATACCGGATAAGTTTCCGTCTTTCACAAACAGGCGTGACAGGCCTTCACAGGGTAATTCCCGTGCCGGTCTGTCCCGCCTGTTTTTTGTTTACGTGTATGTGGTTCATTTATAACCCGCCGGTACGTCCTGCGCGACGAGACGGTTAAAAATGACCTCCGTTCAAATCGGCTCTATCCTGCCGCAGACACTTTACATTTGGTCTGCAGAAGTTCCCTGAAAACGGCGCTGACACCGTGATCAGGCAGTGTTTCAACTGCCTGCAGAGCACGCTCCGCATACATTTCCATATCCGCCGCTGCGCGGATAAGACCGCCGGAAGCCGCGACGATCGTCTTGAGAGTCCGGGCATGTTCTTCGGTAAAAGCCCCTTCCTTTACCACCCGCAGAAGATCGATGATCCGGCTCTTAGCCTGGGGATCCTCCATGGCATAGAGTACAGGGAGCGTCAGGATTCCTTCCCTGAAATCCATCTGCGCGAGCTTGCCTTCCTCCTCTGTGTCGGAAACAAAATCCAGCAGGTCATCGCGAATCTGGAACATATACCCGAAATTGACCCCCAGCCGTTCGAGCTGTGCCTGCTCGTTTTCACTGCATCCGCTCTCCAATGCGCCCGCCAGACAGGCCAGTCTGCACAGGGCAGCTGTCTTGCCGTAAATATTGCGCATATACTGCTCTACCGTGACATCTTCTCTGCCGCGGCACTCCATCTGTCCCAGTTCGCCCAGACACATGGACTCAACAGCTTGGCCGAAAAGGACGCCCTCACGATAAAAGCCGTCCCGGAACAGGCTCTGGACGATCCTGCTCAGGATCAGGTCGCCCGCATAGACAGCCATATCCTTGCCGTATTTGGACTGTGTTGTCGGAAGTCCGCGGCGGAGAGGCGCATCGTCGACAATATCGTCATGAATAAGCGATGCCATGTGGACAAGCTCCACCAGGGCTCCCAGACGGCAGAGTTTCTCTCTCCTGCCGGGCTCCTGCATATCCCCGTACCGGCCGGCCATCAGTAACAGCCGCGGACGAAGCCGCTTTCCTTTCGATATCTGCATCTCGCGGAGAATGTTTCCCACAGCGCCCCCGTATCCGGGGTCGCGAAGGTAGTCTGACAGATATTTTTCCACCTGTTCCATTTCCTGCTGCAGTTCTTTTTCTTCGTAACGATTCATCGGTTTTCCTGCCTTAAGGTCTGTCTGTACAGTGCTGTTCTTCCCGTGTAGACAAAGACTCCCCCTGGATCCACATATGTACTTATTCACAACCGGACGGGCTTGTGAACGGATAACGTAGTGCTCACAAAAAAGATTATTCAATGATTTACATTAAAAGAATTTCGTCATCAGCCACCGCGCCGCAAGATGTACAGCCGCAGACCCCAGATAGCCTTCAGAAATCCAGAAAGCCATTGACGCAAGCGCACCCGTTGCAGGAAGCTTGTTGTCATGCGTCCGCTCCTCCCGGAATGTCCCCGCGATTCCCTCTCTGCCCATATACAGCGATGCTGCCAGCACAGGCAGTCCGAAGGGAAAAAACACTGCCACATTCAGGACAAGAGACGTCAGCCAGACAATATTAAGATGATCCGCAAGCTTTTTTGCTCTCGTACGTCCCAGATACATGGGGAGAGTCCGTCGGCCGGCTGCATAATCCCGCTCCATGTCGCAGGTGTTGTTTTCCAGCATGAACTGAGAAACCACCAGAATCATGGGCAGAGATCGCAGCAGAATAATGGGTGTATCCTGCAAACGTCCCGTCAGGGAAACATAGACGGCCAGCGGGATCAGCCCGCCCATTGTGATCCCTGAGAGCACCTCTCCAAACGGCATGTGGGAGGTGGAAACCCATTTACCAGAATAAGTTACTGTGACCAATGCACCGAAGACTCCGATTGCAGCCGGCACCGGTCCGCATTTTATCACCACATATATGCCCATCAGACAGGCAACGGCAAAAAAAAGAAGCCCGTAAATAAGAGCCGGGCGCGGGTTTTCCACCTGATGATAAGCAAGAGGGCCCTCTGCTTCTGCCACAATATTTTCAGCCGTATCATTACCGCTGATATAGTCATAATAATCGTTGAGCAGATTCACCGAACAATTTGCCAGAGCAGGAATCAGCAGGAGAAAGAACGTCAACGGCATAGACAGACTTCCCTCCTGCTGCAGGGCTATGATCACTCCCAGCAGAGCAGGATTGATGGCAGAGAGAAGAACTGCTCCGGGAGTGATCATATCGACAAAAACTTTCCAGGTGATCCGCCGCACAGGCTGCGCGTTCTTTACCTGCATACACCAAAACCTCGCATGCGGAAGCCGCCACGGCGGCTTATTAATTACACATAAACGAAACAGACCTCTGCCGAATGGAGCTTAACCTTTGCGGAAAGCTACACCCATGCCGCCCATGGGATGGTCCCAGGACTCAACAATACGTCCGTGTGTGAGGACGCGGCAGGTGCCGCATT
>CAMNFJ010000133.1:0-7613 GCA_946536955.1 uncultured Lachnospiraceae bacterium | reverse complement strand
CCGGATAAAAGCGTTCCGAATTGCTCATGAAAAATGAGTCGGATAGAAACGTCCCCAATGACTCACAATGGATCACCGGAGAAAAGAGAGGAAACAGGATATGTCTCTGGAAAAGAAGATGGATCAGGACAGCCGCAGGATCTGGAAGATCTACGGCACGGATTATAAGGAGATGACCAAGAAGGTTCTGGCGGCGGCGGACCTGGCGGGCCGGATCGGGGACCGGAAGGCCAGGATTGGGATCAAGCCCAATCTGGTCGTGGCTTCTCCGGCCGAGTTTGGCGGGACGACGCATCCGGAGGTGGTCGCGGGGATCATCGAGTATCTGCAGGAGCGGGATTTCCGGAACCTGGTGGTCGCGGAGGGATCCTGGGTGGGGGACCGGACGGTCCTGGCCTTTGATTACTGCGGCTACAATGCCCTCTCGAAAAAATACGGCGTCCCCCTTGTCGACACGCAGAAGGAAAAGTCTCACGCGGTCGACTGCGCCGGCATGAAGCTCAATATCACCAATGTCGTGGACCGGATCGATTTCCTGATCAATGTCCCGGTCATGAAGGGGCACTGTCAGACAAAGATGACCTGCGCCCTGAAAAATATGAAGGGCCTTCTGCCCAACAGTGAGAAGAGCCGCTTCCACCGCATGGGGCTGCACAAGCCGATCGCCCATCTGCAGACCGGTATCCATCAGGATTTCATCGTGGTCGACCACATCTGCGGGGACCTGGATTTCGAAGAGGGGGGCAACCCCGTCGTGCGCAACTGCGTGATGGCGGCGACAGACCCCGTCCTGGTGGACAGCTACGCCTGCCATCTGATGCAGTATTCGGTCGACGAGGTGCCCTATGTCCGCATGGCGGAGCGCCTGGGAGTCGGCAGCACTGACCTGTCCACAGCCGAGATCATCCGGCTGAACGGGGAGAGCGAGGAGGAGGAGCTGCCCCGCACGGACCGGATCCTGGAGGTGTCCTATGCCGTGGAGGAGGTGGATTCCTGCAGCGCCTGTTACGGGAACCTGGTCCATGCCCTGAACCAGCTCCAGGAGGAGGGACTTCTGGACAGGCTGCAGGACCGGATCGGCATCGGCCAGGGTATGCAGGGAAAGACCGGGAAGCTGGGCATCGGCCGCTGCACAAAGGATTTTGAAACCTGCATCATGGGATGTCCTCCCGAGCCGGACAAGATCTACAGCGAACTCAAGGAATATATATTGAAGCAATGAACGAAACTGATCAAAGGACCTATATCGCGATCGACCTCAAATCCTTTTACGCCTCGGTAGAATGTATGGACCTGGGACTGGATCCGCTGACGACCAATCTGGTCGTGGCGGATGCCTCCCGGACGGAAAAAACCATCTGCCTGGCCGTCTCCCCGTCCCTCAAGGCCTATGGGATCCCGGGGAGGGCCAGGCTCTTTGAGGTGGTCCAGAGGATGAAGGAGGTCAACCGCGAGCGGAAGAGGAGGCTCGGTCCGGGGGCGGTTTTTTCGGGAAAGTCCTCGTCTGCCCCGGACCTGGCGGCGGACCCGTCCCTGGAGGCGGATTATCTGGTCGCGGTTCCCCGCATGTCCTTTTACATCGAATGGAGCACAAAGATCTATGAGATCTACCTTCGCTTTATAGCGCCGGAGGACATGCACGTCTATTCCATCGACGAGGTCTTTATCGATGCCACAAAGTATCTGCCCCTCTACGGGAAAAGCGCCCACGACCTGGCCATGGACATGGTCCGCGCGGTCCTGAAGGAGACGGGGATCACGGCGACGGCCGGAATTGGGACCAACCTCTATCTGGCCAAGATTGCCATGGATGTGGAGGCCAAGCACATCGCCCCCGACGCGGACGGGGTCCGGATCGCGCAGCTGGACGAGATGAGCTACCGGAAAAAGCTCTGGGGACACCGTCCGATCACGGATTTCTGGCGCGTCGGCAGGGGCTATGCAGACAGGCTTGCCAGGCACGGGATCTTTACCATGGGGGATGTGGCCCGCTGCTCCGTGCAGGATGAGGACCTTCTGTATTCTCTTTTCGGTGTCAACGCGGAGCTCCTCATCGACCACGCCTGGGGCTGGGAGCTCTGCACCATGGAACTGATCCATTCCTACACCCCGCAGGCCAGGTCCTTTTCCTCCGGCCAGGTCCTGACCTGCCCCTATGAGGCGGCGGGAGCCCGGATCGTGGTGCGGGAGATGGCCGAGGCGGCCGCCCTGGACCTGGTGGAAAAGCAGCTTCTGACAGACCAGATGGTCCTGACCGTCGGCTATGACATTGAAAATCTCTCGGATCCGGCCAGGCGCAGGGCCTACAGGGGCCCGGTCCACACCGACCGCTACGGGCGCAGGGTTCCCAAGGCCGCCCACGGCACCGCAAACCTGCCCGGTCCGACCTCCTCGGCGGACAGGATCGTCCGGGCCGTGCTGGACCTCTACGACCAGATCGTAGACCCGGGCCTGCTCGTGCGCAGGATCTATCTCAACACCAACCATGTGACGGTCCGGAAGGAGCATGAGGAACCGGCAGGGACCACAGGACGGAGAGCTGCGGCCTTTGAGGGTGTTCCCTCCTGGAACGGAGGACGAAGAGGGCACAGGGCAGACTCTGCGGCCTTAGAGGGGATCCCTTCGGATCCCGCCGGGAGCCCGGACCGCAGACATCCCGCGCAGACGCGGGGAGGGGGAGGTTTTTCCCAGGATCCGGACCTGCCGGACAGCAGGGAAGGGCAGGAAGCCCTCGGAAAATGGGAGCAGCTCGACCTCTTTACGGATTACGAGGCCAGGGAAGAAGAGGAAAAGCGCGAGCAGGCCGCCATGGAAAAGGAGCGCAGACTCCAGGAGGCCATGCTGGAGATCCGGAGCAAATTCGGCAAAAATGCCATCCTCAAGGGGACCAGCCTGCAGGAGGGCGCGACCATGCGGGACCGCAACCAGAGCATAGGAGGACACAAGGCATGATGCGGAACCGCAGCCGGAGTACAGGAGGACACAGGGCATGATGCGGAACCGCAGCCGGAGTACAGGAGGAAACAGGGCATGATGCAGGACCAGTATGAAGACATTATCAACCTGCCCCGCCACGTCTCAAAAAAACACCCGCAGATGCCTCTGCAGGACCGGGCCGCCCAGTTCGCGCCCTTTGCCGCCCTGACTGGCCATGGCGCAGCCATTCGCGAGACCGCCCGCCTGACACAGGACCGGATCCTCATGGACCAGGACCGGCTGGAGGAGCTGGACAGCGTCCTGATGCAGGTCCGCGGCCTTCTGCGGGAAAAAGGCAGGGACGGAGGGCCGGGGGAGAGCGGACCGCTGATCCATGTCAGCTTTTTCCGGCCCGATGAAAAAAAGCAGGGCGGTTCCTATGTCACTGTCTCCGGCAGAGTCCAGTGGATCGACGATTACAGACGCCTTCTGCTGCTGGAGCGGGGGATGGAGATTCCACTGGACTCTGTCGTGGATCTGGTCCTCGACAGGGAAGACTGAAGTCGGCATGTGACAAAGGAGGTGTGACAAGGGGACAGGTGTGACAAGGGGACAGGCACTCTGTCACATTACTGTGACAGAGTGCCTGTCCCCTTGTCACACCCCCTTGTCACACCCCCTTGCCGCACTCCCTCGTCACACCCGGCCGGCCCGGATGATTCCGGGCCGGCTTTTTTTATGCCTTCCGGCCACGTTTTTTCAGGACAGAAGAGTCCCGGTTTTTAAGACGGAATTGACCTCTGAGACCAGTGAATGTATAATATAGCCTAAACGACCATCCTTATAGCGGTATATGTTTATTAAAAATAACGATAGCAAAGCGAAAAATATCAGTTTTGCATAAATATAATCCTGTGAAAGTATGGTCCGTTAGTAACACTTCACTGTTTTTCAAGGAGGACGTTATGAGAAAGAAACTGATCAGTATTCTTCTCGGAGCAGCCATGGTCCTGTCGCTGGCAGCCTGCGGCGGCAATTCCGGCGGCGCAAAGATTGAGAGCACGGACACAGCTCCGGCGGCAGACGCAGCAGCAACTGCGGAGGCATCGGCGGATGCGGCTCCGGCAGATGAGGGCGCTGCAGTGGATGAGGATTTCCACATCGGTATCGTCACGGGTTCTGTCTCCCAGTCCGAGGATGACAGGCGCGGCGCCGAGGCCTTCCAGGCAAAGTACGGCGAGGAGAATGTGATCCTGGCCATCTATCCCGACAACTTCACCGAGGAGCTGGAGACCACGATCCAGACCATCGTCAACCTGGCGGATGACCCCAAGATGAAGGCCATCATCGTCAACCAGGCGATCCCCGGCACGACAGAGGCCTTCCGGCAGATCAAGGAGAAGAGGCCTGACATCATCTGCATCGCGGGCGAGTCCCACGAAGACCTCCCCGAGATCGGGTCGGCTGCAGACCTGGTCGTCAACAACGACTTCGTGGCCCGCGGCTATCTGATGATCAAGACCGCTCACGACCTGGGTTGCGACACCTTCGTCCACATTTCCTTCCCCCGCCATCTGTCCTATGAGACGATGAGCCGCCGCGTGGCCATCATGAAAGAGGCCTGCAAAGAGTTCGGCATGAAGTTTGAGATGGAGACGGCTCCCGATCCCACCACCGATGTCGGCGTTCCCGGTGCCCAGGCCTATATCCTGGAGCATGTGCCGGAGTGGATCGACAAGTACGGCACCAATTCCGCCTACTTCTGCACCAACGATGCCCACACCGAGCCCCTGCTCAAGCAGCTGCTCAAGTACGGCGGCTACTTCATCGAGGCCGACCTTCCCTCCCCTCTGATGGGCTATCCCGGCGCTCTGGGCCTGGATCTGACCGAGGAGGCAGGTGATTTCCAGAAGATCCTGGCCAAGGTCGAGCAGGCAGTCGTCGAGAACGGCGGTGAAGGCCGCTTCGGAACCTGGGCTTATTCCTACGGCTACACGGTCTCAGCGGGTCTTGCCGAGCATGCCAGGAACGTCATCATGGGCAAGAGCGAGCTCTGCGATATCGACGCCATCTCCGCGGCCTATGGAGTCTTCTCCCCCGGCGCGGAGTGGAACGGCTCCAACTACACCAATGTCGATACCGGCGTCAAGGCGGACAACACCTTCCTGATCTACCAGGATACCTATATCATGGGCAATCCCGGACATTACATGGAAGCCACAAAGGTTGAAGTCCCTGAGAAGTATTTTACAGTCAAGTGATCAAGAACCTGAATTGTAAAGCCTGAAAATGCGTGGTTACAGCATCGCGATGCGCCCGCGGAAAGCGCGGGTGCCAGCTGTAAAGTAAAGAAGTGACAGTCCGGCGAGGGGAAAGCTTTTCTCCTCGCCTTACTGGTCAGGCGGACTTTATCCGGATAACACATGAACGCGATGAACTGTCAACATGCCTTTGGGGCATGCGCGGGACCCGCAGGCGGGTCCTGAATGAAAAAAGGTGTCTCCGCGCCGGAAAACAGACCGGGCGCCGGGCCACCGGAGGTAGGACTGGAATGAATGAAAACAAAGCACCGCTCCTTGAGATGCGGAATATCAAAAAGGACTTTTTCGGCAACCAGGTGCTGACGGATATCAATCTGAAGCTGGAGGCCGGGCAGGTGCTGGGACTGGTCGGTGAAAACGGAGCGGGCAAATCAACGCTTATGAAGATCCTCTTCGGAGCCGCTGACATTGCCGCGACAGGAGGCTATGGAGGGGACATTCTGCTGGATGGTGAAAAGGTCAGCTTCTCCTCCCCCTTTGACGCGATCGCCGCGGGGATCGGTATGGTCCATCAGGAGTTTTCCCTGATCCCGGGCTTTACGGCCCAGGAAAATATCGTCCTCAACCGCGAATCCAAAAAGCCAAACCTTCTGGCGGAGATCTTCGGGGACAGGCTCGATACGATCGACCGCAGACAGATGGATCAGACCGCACAGAAGGCCATTGAAAAAATGGGCGTCTCCATCGACCGCAACATGGTCATCAGCTCCATGCCCGTCGGCCACAAGCAGTTTACCGAGATCGCGCGCGAGCTGTCCAAGGACCAGCTGCGTCTGCTGATCCTGGATGAGCCCACCGCGGTCCTGACGGAGCGAGAGGCCGAGGCCCTGCTGGAATCCATCCGGGGCATGTCAGCCCGCGGGATCTCTGTCATCTTTATCACCCACCGGCTGCAGGAGATCCTGTCGGTCTGCGACACGGTCGCGGTCATGAGGGACGGCGTCCTGGTCAGGGAGGTCCCGGCCGCGCAGACCAATGTGCAGGAGATCACCCACTGGATGATGGGCCGGACCGGCAGTGAGTCGGACAAAAAGAAGACGCAGGGCCGCCGGGAGGAAAATAAGGATGCCAGGACGGTCCTGAAGATCGAAAAGCTCTGGGTCGATATGCCCGGGGAGACGGTCAGAAATGTCAACCTGGAGGTCAGAGAGGGCGAGATCCTGGGGATCGGCGGCCTGGCTGGCCAGGGCAAGCTCGGCATCCCCAACGGCATCATGGGCCTGTATGAGGCGGGCGGCCGCGTGGAATTCGAGGGAAAGGAGATCCCTCTCAACGACCCCCGCAAATGCCTGGATTCCTCCTTTGCCTTTGTGTCGGAGGACCGGCGCGGCGTCGGCCTGCTCCTGGATGAATCCCTGGAGTGGAACGTCGCCTTTCCGGCCATGCAGATCCAGAACAGGTTTTTAAAGAACTACCTGGGCGGCCTGATCAAATGGAGGGATGAAAAAGCCATCCGCGAAGTGACGGAAAAATATATCCGCGACCTGCAGATCAAGTGTACCGGGTCCAAACAAAAGGCCAGAGAGCTCTCGGGAGGCAACCAGCAGAAGATCTGCCTGGCCAAGGCCTTTGCCCTGGAGCCCCGGGTCCTCTTCGTCTCCGAGCCGACCCGCGGCATCGACGTGGGCGCCAAGGCCCTGGTCCTGGAAGCCCTCAAAAAGTTCAACCGCGAAAAAGGCGTCACAGTCATCATGGTCTCCTCCGAGCTGGAGGAGCTGCGGTCGACCTGCGACCGAATCGCCGTCGTATCCGGCGGCAGGATCTCAGGCATCCTGCCCGCGTCAGAGCCGGTGGAGGAGTTCGGATCGCTGATGCTGAAGAATGTGATCTGAGAATCCCCTGCAGGTCTTTCTGCACGGGGCATTCTCTCTGTGCGGCGCCTGCGCTGCAGGCGCTTCGGATCAGTATCACATTGCAGGTCACGCTGCAGATCACTCTGCGGCAGTGCCGGCGCGGCAGACGCTCCGGCACAGGAGGTATACATGAAAGAAAAAATAACGGAATCGCTGAGATCCTTCGGCGTCCCCCGCCTGATCATCACGGGCTTTCTGCTGCTCCTGCTGATCATGGCGCCCTTTGTCGGGGCGGACCTGCCGACCCAGATCTCCAATATCATCAACCGTTTCAGCTGGAACGGGATCCTGGTCCTGGCCATGGTGCCCATGGTGCACTCCGGCTGCGGCCTCAATTTCGGACTCCCGCTGGGAATCATCTCGGGACTTCTGGGGGCGACCCTCTCGATCGAACTCGGCTTTACCGGGAGACTGTCCTTTCTGATGGCAATCCTGATCGCCACCCCCTTTGCCCTGATCCTGGGCGCTGTCTACGGCTGGCTCCTCAACAAGATCAAGGGCGGGGAGATGATGATCGCGACCT
>CAMNFJ010000132.1:0-7628 GCA_946536955.1 uncultured Lachnospiraceae bacterium | reverse complement strand
TATAGCATATATGCTACGTCAATTCAAAGTAAAGTTATTAATGTCGTTTACTATACTTATGGGTTTAAGTTGCCTTTATGGTTTTAAGCTGCCTTTATGGCTGCCTTTATTGCGGGCTCTTATGATTCAGTGTTTTTTCTCTGTTATCCAAAGAACTTATCCAAAGTACCTGGAATGGTAGACTCCCAGCGCCAGGCCGGTCAGGACGATGGCAAAGGCCCATCCCACGACGAGGACGGCGTCAACGGCAAGCACGGCCAGGAGGCGCAGGAGGGGGCTGCGGATGCGGGTGATCCTCAGAATGTCCCAGATATCCATATAGTTCCCTGTAAAAAGCAGGATCATCAGGCCCCAGAGCAGGAAGACGATACGAGCTGTCCAGGTGGGAAATCCCGGAGGAAAATCATCCATATGAAAGTCGGAGGTGAAGTAGAGCAGGAGGCCGTAGGCGCAGGCGGCTGCCAGGTAATGGATGGGATTTCCGCTGCGGAATCCGGGGAGCAGCCAGGGCTTTGCGTCAGTCTGTTTATCATTCCTGCTGATCAACACTTCCATGCTCTCATCCGGAAAACGTTCGAAGCGGTCCTCTGAGGTGGGGCTCCTGTCAGCCATGGGCCTGTCCAGGCATTTTTCCAGGTCCTGCCGGAGGCTGCGCAGATTCCGGTAGCATTTTTTCGGGTCCTTCTGCAGACATTTACGGATGATCCGGCCGGGTCTGCCTCCGGGCAGACCGGTGACGGCCGGGGACGAGGAGCCCCGGCGGGGGAGGCTGCTCACGGTCAGGGATCCGTGGGTCCTTTCGGGCAGACTGCTTCTGTCTGCGGGCTGGCCGTTGAATGGCGGCCGGCCGGTCAGAAGCTCACAAAGAAGGATTCCAACGGACCGGATGGCAGCCTGAAGGCCGGAATCCTCTGCGATGGCCTGCCTGCCGGCTTTTCCTGTTTCGAAATACTGGCCGGGATCCTCTGTGCCGACTAGCTGCCTGGAAGAAGGTTTTCCGGAAGTCTGCAGATGCATAAGCCGGATGGAACCGTCGAAGGTCAGAACGATATTGTCGGAACTGTTATTGCAGAAGCGGACAGGGAGCCCTGCGCTTTGGAAGGCATCCAGAATCCCGCAGACCTGGTTCAGGATCCCGACAGCTTCTTCGACGGAAAAGCGGTTGCCGTTGTCCAGAACGGACCGGAGAGTCTGGCCGGTAATATATTCCTCAAGGATGACCAGTTCTCCATCCCTTTCCCTGACATCCGTGACGAGAGGAAGACCTCTGATATAGTGGGCCTGCAGATACCTGTAGACCCGGCCCGCGTCCGCCCCGGGGAAATGCAGGACCTTTTTGACATAGATCCGGCGTGTGGCGGGATCCTGGACCAGCGTAATATTTTTTGCGGTATTCAGTACAGTGATCTCCTCACAGGAAGCGATCGTGCTTGTATCAGACAGGGTCATGGAAGCCTCCGCAGGGGTGGTCCGGCAGCCGGAAAAACGCCTTTGTTGCAAAGCCTTTGAAGACGATGCCGCTGAGGTCAGAGCTGGTCAGTGTGGCGGCAGCCGGAAATCCGGCTAGGACATAAGGGGTTTGAGGACGACAGCGGCAAAGATCATAAAGGTCATCATGACGGCGGCCAGAAAAACGTCAATGGCCAGGACCACGGCCAGCCGCACAAAGACATTCCGGATCCTGCGGATCCGCAGGGGCCTCCACACATCCAGGTAGTTGCCGGTAAAGAGCAGGATGCAGAAACCGCAGATCAGGTAGATGAAACGTTCCGTCCACAGGACGGGACCGGGAGGGAACCCTTCTGCCGTGTAGGTGAGACTGAGGCACAGCAGAGCGAAATAAGCGAAGCCGGCGATTATATAGTGGATGGGATTCCCGCTGCGAAAGCCCGGAAGGGTGTATCGAAAGCCGGAGGAGTTCCCGGCTGTCATGCTCAGGTCGACGGCGGGCCTTTTGATGAGCGCGCTGAGGGCATTCCTCAGATCGGCCATATCCAGATACCGGTCCGCGGGATCGATGCGCGTGCATTTGCGGACGATGCGGCCGATCTTGCCGCCGGGGATCCCGGCATTCGGCAGATGGCCGGTCACCAGCTCACAGAGCAGGACTCCCGTGGAGTAGATATCGGTCTGGATGCTGGAGGTACCGAAGCCGTACTGCTCCGGCGCCGCGTAGCCGACCGTGCCGATCAGCTGCGTGTCCTGGGCCTTGCCGGGAGTCATCCGGCGGGCGGCATTCATGTCCAGCAGACGGATCGACCCGTCCGCAGTCAGGATGATATTGGAGGGCTTGATGTCACGGTGCAGAACGGGGGGAGACGCGCTGTGCAGCTCCTGCAGGATCCGGCAGAGCTGGTCCACGATATCGACAGCGTCCGATTCAAAAAACAGATGCCCCCTGTCCAGAATGTCGCGCAGGGTATGGCCGCTGATATATTCCTCGATCACGATTAGCCGTCCGTCAGCTTCCTGAATATCAAAAATTACCGGTGTGCCCTTGACATGGTGGTCCATCAGATAACGATAGACCTCCGCGTTATAGACAGTCAGGATTTTTTTGACATAGACGATCCCGGTCCCGGTATGCTGGACCAGAAACACGCCGTGGTCTGCACTGATCTCACCGATCTCCCGGTAACAGGAGAGGGCTGAGACTTCAGATATTGTCATTAGATCGCCTCCGGTTGAAGCCTCCATGTAAATAAAGAGCAGGTGTCCGCGATTATGAACGCAATCCCGCGCACACAGCTGATGCCAGTCTGTCCGCCGCCCTGGCCGCAGAACAGATCACAGATCATTCCGGCCGGAAGTAAGAGAATAGAACATTTACCAAGACTATAGCACAGGGACTGGATGAATGCCATATCCGGATGCGCAGCCGATGCCGGCGGAAATGCCAGCCGAATCAGACGGTGCCAGCCGATGCCGGCTTATGCCAGCTGTGCCGGCATGGGACCGGCCAGGGCGGCAATCTTGATTTGCCTCTGCCTTTTCATTACAATGAAAGCATGGAGGTACTGATCGATATGTACATGTATATAAAAAAAGCAGAGAATAAAGACCTGGAGGATCTGGCCCGTGTCGCGGCGGCCTGCTTCCCGCCCGAAGAGGCGGAATCAAAAGAACGGATCGAGGGAAGACTGGCGGTCTACCCCAACTGCTTCTGGCTGGGCCGGAGTGAATTTCATGAGCTGATCGCCTTCGCGGCGGGACCGGTCACAAAGGAAAAGGACCTCGCCGACTGGATGTATGCGGACCCGTCCGTCCACGATCCCGAAGGAGACTGGCAGATGATCTTTTCCCTTTGCACCGTGCCCGACTGCCGCCGCCAGGGACTGGGCGGCCTGCTCCTGCGGCGCGTGATCGAGGAAGCGGACGATGCAGGCAGAAAGGGAGTGGTCCTGACCTGCAAGGAGGAGAAGATCCCTTTTTATGAAAAATTCGGATTCGTCAACGAAGGAGTCTCACAGTCGATCCACGGAGGAGCCCGCTGGTACCAGATGCGTCTTACCTTTGACGAGGACTACAGGCTGGACCATATCATCCATGTCTCCGACAATCCGGATGAAAACAACAAGGCGATCGAGGATTTTTTGTGGAGTTCGCTCTTCTGAGTAATATGTCCCGGAGCAGGCCAGGGCGTACCAGGTGACTGGCCTTTGCGCCGCATGCGGCCTTACATGTCCACGTCCTTCGAAGGGGCGCCCCAAGACTCCAACCTTTTAGTGAAAACTGGTTGGTATTTCCTCTGAATCGTGTAGAATAAAAAATAGAATGTACACAACACGATTACGCACAACTCTTCTGCGTCTGCTGAAAAACTGGTGCGGAAGAGCACTGCATCCGCAGTGCGGCAACAAAGTCAGTACAGGAGGAAAAAATGAAGATCACTATTTTCAACGGCAGCCCCAGAAAAGAAAACACCCTGGCTATGGCAGAAGCTTTTGCAGAAGGTGCAAAGGCAGCCGGACATGAAGTTGAGATCCTTCACGTCGGCAAGATGAAGATCGCGGGATGTCTTGGCTGCGAGTACTGCCACACCAAGGGCGAGGGCAAGTGCGTGCAGAAGGACGATATGGAAAAGGTCATGCCCGCTTACATGGACAGCGACATGGTCGTGTTCGCTTCCCCGATCTACTACTTCGGAATGACTGCTCAGATCACTGCAGCGATTCAGAGAGTCTACTGCATCGGCAAGCCCGCAAAGGCCAAAAAGGCTGCGCTCCTGCTCAGCTCCGCCTCCCCCAACCCCTATGATGGCGCGATCGGGACCTTCAAGGGCATTTGCGCCTTCACTGGCATCGAGAACTGCGGCATCTTCACAGCCGCCGGCGACGAGAACAAATCCGAGGCAAAGCTGGAGGAGATCCGCGCATTCGCCAAGCAGCTGTAAAAAGGGACAGCTCTGCATTTCCAGATTCGCTTAACCGCATGAGTCATGAGTCAGTTGGTGAGTCAGTGGGGACGTAACAGTCTGACTCACGGAAAAGCGGACAATGAGGATCAACAGTATAAAGCATAGCAAAGGAATTCCGGAGAAATCCGGGATTCTTTTTTTATAAAAATACTATATGCAAAGTGTATTTCGGACTGGAGGTTTTGACTGCAAAAGTCAAACAATATATTGTTCATAGTTTTGTAATATATAAGAAATAAACAGTAATATATCTTAAATTAATCGAAATGAATACACAATAAGTGGATTATGATATAAATTCACACACAAATAAGGCTTTTTTGTTGCTTTTTTTGACGGCCCGGGTGCTATCCTTTTATCAGATATTTAAAAGGAATATTCTGCTGATTCCATAAAGGGCTGTAACAGGACCCGGGAAAAGCTTTGATGCCGCGCGGCCGGCCGAAGCATACAGGCAGAAAAGCTAATAGAATATCAGGGACAGAGATACACAAAATGGGGGATCTGTAGCAGACTGAGCAGTACTTTTCCTTGCTGCAGGACCCCCATATTGCGCGGATTATAGTCGATCAGCCGGGTGACCTCCTCGTCACAGGGGAGCAGGACCCCATATTGCGCGGATTATAGAGATAGTTTTGTTACTGCAGTGATCAGGAGATTCAAGACTGATACGAATCCGGAACTAAAAACAAGTCAAAGACATAAAACGGAGAAATCCATACACATGAGAAAGATGTTCATCCAGAGACACGGACCATAGCTGGTTTTGCATTTACAGAAGGGGGAAAACCCGATGAAGGCACTGATCACAAAAATCAGAAGAATTCTGCGAAATAGAAGGACCCGTCTCATGCTGTCAAGAACTGTCAGTATCGTGGCGGCTTTTGTCGTGTTTGTGACGACCTACGCGCTGGTCCTTCCGGCCATCACCATGGAAAAGGAAGCGAAGTGTGGTATAGAAGCCCACCAGCATGACGATTCCTGCTATGAGCTGCAACTGACCTGCACGCAGGAGGAGGCAGACGGCCATGTCCATACAGAGGACTGCTTCCGGGTGGAGCAGGTGCTCACCTGTGGGATCCCGGAGCATCAGCACAGTGCGGAAAACGGCTGTTATGATGAGGAAGGAAACCTGGTCTGCACGGAAACTGAACATGTTCATGACAGCCAGTGCTATCAGGAAAACAGGGAGCTGGTCTGCGGACTTGAGGAGTCCGGGGGCCACCACCACGACGAATCCTGTTATGAAAAGATCCTGATATGCGGCAAACAGGTCCATACACACGGACCAGAGTGCTATGAGGACGACGCAGGGGCTGCGGATCCCGGTTTTACCGATGGAGAAGGAATCGTCGGTCCCGGAACGGTCGGCACGGAGAGCGGAGGAAATGAATCCGGCCAGGGGGATTTCGGAGGAGATGACCAGGGCGGAGATGTTTTTGATGGGCAGGAATATGACTTCGGCGCGGGAGACCAGGTCGGAAGCCAGTTTGATCAGGATCCCGGAAGCCAGGATTTTGGCGGAGATGACTTCGGCGGGAATGAATTCGAAGGCCGGGACGATTTTTCCGGCGGCATGGAATTTATCGATGCGGAGCCCGGCGGAGACAGCTTCGACGGCGGAGAGAACTGGGATGCGGACTTTACCGAAGAGACCGTCTTTACGGACGCGGAGCCCCCTCAGCAGCTTTATGAGGAGCCCTATGAGGAGCCCTATGAGGAACCCTATGAGGAAGCTTACCAGGAGCCGGTTCAGGAGCCTTATGAGGAACCCTATCAGGAGCCTTATGTGGAACCCGTTGCGGAGGAAGCACCCGTGGAGAACGGGGCATTGACCGGCGGTCAGGACGATCAGAACGTTCAGGGGAGCGGAGAAGGCCCTGCCCCCGAAGGAAACCCTGCAGAGGGCGACGAAGCGGAGGCCGGCCAGGCAGGTGATCAGACCGTGGAGAATGCGGAGAGTGCGGGTACGGAAACGGACGCAGCTGCGGCGGATCAGGATGCTGAGAGCCAGGACGCTATGGGCCAGGATACCGCAGATCCGGAAACAGCGGACCTGGACGAAAACCAGCAGGCTCTGGATAACGAAATTGATAAAGATGCGGAAAAAGAAGCCGGTGAGAAGACAGAAGCCGCAGATCCTGAAGATGACAACAAGGAAGCCGCGGAAAATACAAATAATAAGAAAGAAACTGATAATAAAGAAGCCGATAAAAAAGAAGCTGGTCAGGACAGAAAAGATGATCAGGATACTTCCGGGACTGCCGACAGCGCGAAAAGCAATACCGGTGCAGCTCCCGCAGACAAAACAGATACAAAGCCCGAATCCACCGGCTACGCAGCAGAGACCACGGCGGCGGACGCCTACGTCCCTGCGCTTGACGCCCTGGATTTCAATGCCATCCTGGATAAGAATACAGGAATCTATTACCATGCCGTGGAAGAGGACGGAGTCATTGAAGACAGCTCCCTGCTCTATGACTGGGAAAAGGTAAAGAAAGACACTGAACTGGCGCCCAATGACCTGCTCAGGATCTACCTGTCCTACACGATCCCGGCCGGCAGCCTCAACGCGACCAACGACATCGCCAGATACCGCCTGCCCGGCAACATCCACCTGAGCGATGCCCAGAAGGCGGCCATCAACGGTTTTGAAAACGGGATCTCCGGCCAGTATATGAACTACGACGCCCTTGAGATCACAGACCCCGGCCGCCATACTGCCTATATCGGCGCCGAGGCCGTTGAGGGCAGACGCAGACCCGGCCAGACCGTGGAAGACTACCTGGCCGGCCTGGACAAAAATGAAGACGGGACCGACCCGCAGGAGCTGATCAGTGCCGTCGTCCGCACCGAGGACGTCTGCGATGCCGAAGGCAGCTATATCGGCACAGACCTGGTCTTCACCTTCAGTACCTACACGGTGGACAGAAACCAGCACGAATATGACAAAGACGGCAACCAGACCAAAGCCGGCGAAAAGGTCTGCGGCTGGTTCTGCTTTGACCTCAACACTTCCCAGATCGACTGGGCGACCGTGAATGTCGAGGAGAGCCTCTACGCGGTGGAGGCAGAGGGTAATGATATAGATAATAACAATGCAGAGGAAAACGGCACTGCCGACAGCAATGCAGACGGAACCGGGGCTGCCGGGGACGCTGCGGCCCAGGCCTCTGCGCAGGAAGCCGCTGCGGCCGCCGCCGGAGCGGAC
>CAMNFJ010000131.1:0-7708 GCA_946536955.1 uncultured Lachnospiraceae bacterium | reverse complement strand
CCCGTCCGCCCGAGAGCGCTGCTCTCAGCGTCCGGTCTGCCGCCTGTCCGCCCGAGAGCGCTGCTCTCAGCGTCCGGTCTGCCGCCTGTCCGCCCGAGAGCGCTGCTCTCAGCGTCCAGATCGCCGTCCTGTACGCGCATGGCTCATTGCTTCGCGCAAAAAGAAAATCCTGTCCCTGCAGAGTATTCTGCTGGGACAGGATCTGAGATTCCTGCGGTGCCACCCGGCTTGGTACATATGTACCCACTCAACGCGTACCAACATACGCCGGCTTTTGGTTACGGAGTGCCTCCTCCGTCGCACATACTGGGAAGGGCGGGACTGCGGCAGGCCTGTCTTGGAGGGGCCTGCGGCCGCGCGGTCCGGCGGGACTTCTTTTCTGTTTGCCCTCAGGAGTCCATTCAGCAGTATGTGACACGCCGCGATCTCACCGCCCGCGGCTCTCTGTGGCGTCAGGGATAAAGCTTACTCACTCTCCTTCAACGGTTTATCAAAGAATAGCACTCTGTTTTTTGAAATGCAAGCGGTTTTAAATATAAAAATGGATGAAAAACCAATAAATAACTGGCGGAGGGAAGGAAGAACCTGGCAGGGCCCTATCATTGTTGTACAAAGACACTTGACGTGCACAGAGGGCTGGAGTATTATTGATACAGTTAAATGTAGTACAAATAACATAAATATGAAATACAGGGGAGAGAAGATGGAAGGAGAGAAAAAGGATCACAGGGAAGCAGAGGGACAGGCAGAGAAACAGAACAGGTCCAGTTACCGGTACAGGGTGGACAGTATGGAGGAAAAGCCGGACGGGCAGGGGCGGGAGGCAGCTGCCGTCTACCGGACAGATTCCTCCGGAAGGCCTGTGAAAAAACAGGGGGAATATACGCTGGAGGACTATCTGGCTCTGCCGGAGGATGAGCGCTGGGAGCTGATTGACGGACACCTGATCCGGATGGATTCGCCGACGACGGAACATCAGATTATTTCAGGGATGCTGCACGTCGCGTTTTTCAATTGTATAAAAGAACACGCGGCAGCCTGTAAAGTGCTTGCGGCTCCGACAGACGTCCAGCTGGACATGGACGACCGGACAATCGTGGAGCCGGACCTGATCATCCTCTGCGACATGAAAAAGCTCAGGCGCAAGAGGATCATCGGGGCCCCGGACCTGTTGGTGGAGATTCTGTCACCGTCCACGCACTCAAAGGATATGGTCCTCAAAAACAGAAAGTATCAGAGAGCCGGTGTCAGGGAGTACTGGATGGTGGAACCGAAGGCGAGACAGGTCATCGTCAATATTTTCGAGAATGACCGGGGAGAATTCCGGTCCAGGATCTATGATTTTGACGAGGAGGTACCGGTCTGGATCAGCGAGGGCCGGTGCAGGATCGATCTGGCTCCGATCGGCCGCGAGCTGGACGAGATTTACGGGGACGAGGACGCGGAGAAGACCTGACCGGGCACGGGAAAATTCGGAAATCCGGCCCTTTCGCAGCGGAGACCTGACCGGGGCACGGGGGGATAAGGGAATCCGGACCTCCCCCGGAGGTTTTTTAAGCTTTCCGGACGAAACAGGTCCTGTCCGTTCGCTCGAAAAATAAGGCCCGGGAAAGCGCAGGAAAAGCGGCTGTGAAAAAAGACGGCTGAGAAGCTGAGAAAAAGTAAAAAGCACCTGAACCCGCCGGGAGGCGGAGTCTGGTGCTTTTTGAGTGTTCTTTTGATCCTGGCGGAGCAGGCCGGCCGAAGCCGGTGTTTTGGTCCTGGCGGGACGGGCAGGGCTGTTTTATTCCTCCTCGGGGGAGAACTCGTCCTTGCCTACGCTGCACATGGGACACTCGAAATCATCGGGGAGATCCTCGAACTTTGTGCCGGGCTCGATGCCTGCATCGGGATCGCCGAGAGCCTCGTCATAGACGTAGCCACATACATCACATACAAATTTAGCCATGGTTTTTCCTCCAATATTCAGGTATGATGGATTTCATTGGGCGGAAAAGAGCGGGCAGCTGCCATGACTGAGCTGTCGCAGCTGCGGAAAAGATCCGCCGTCTCTTCCTCTTAAGTACAATAACAAAAGTGGATTATAGTGTCAAAACCTTTTTGCCGGCAGCAGATTTCTCTTTTTGCCAGCCGGAGGGCGTGTCCCGGAGCCCGGGCCTGTCTGCCGTCTGTCTGCAGGAAACTTGCTGCCCGGATGGCACAAGCCGGTCAGCCGTCTGTTGCCCGGAGGGCGCAGCTGAAAAGTCTGCGGTCTCCCATGCCGATTTCAGAAATTTGGAGAAAAACATGAAAGATAATACATTTACCAGCGGCAGTATCCTGCGGGGGATGCTGCGCTTTTCCATCCCCTATCTGATCACCTGTTTTCTGCAGTCCTTTTACGGGATGGCGGACCTCTTTATCGTGGGCCGGTTTAATGAGGCGGCCTCGATCACGGCCGTGTCGGTCGGGAGCCAGCTTATGCATATGCTGACGGTCGTCATCGCAGGCTTTGCCATGGGCTCCACGGTCCTGATCGGGCGCGGGGTCGGCGCGGGCAGCCGGAAGGGCCTGGGCGGCGCCGTCAGTACGACCTTCGCCCTGTTCGCGGGCCTGGCCGCGGGCCTCACGGTCCTGCTCCTGTTTTTGACGGAAAGCCTGGTGGCGATCCTCAGGGTGCCGGAGGCAGCTTCTGCCGAGGCGGCCGCCTATATGCGGATCTGCTTCGCAGGCATTCTCTTTATCACGGCCTACAATGTCGTCTCGGCCGTTTTCCGGGGACTGGGGGATACGCGGCGGCCCATGTACTACGTCGCCGTCGCCGGACTCATCAATGTTGGTCTGGACTGGCTGCTGGTGGGTCCCCTTGCCATGGGGGCGGCCGGCGCGGCTCTGGCGACTGTGGCAAGCCAGGGCATTTCGGTCCTGCTGGGACTTTTTTCCCTCAAAAAATATCACCCGGATGCCTTCCGTCTGTCGGAAAGGCCCCGGGCAGAGGACGCGGGCAGGATCCTGGGGGTCGGCGTTCCGATCGCCCTGCAGGAGGGCATGATCCAGGTCTCCTTCCTGGTCATCACCATGATCGCCAACAGCCGGGGCATAGAGGTATCGGCTGCGGTCGGGATCGTGGAGAAGGTCATCAGCTTTCTTTTCCTGGTGCCGGGAGCCATGCTCTCAACGGTCTCGGCCCTGTCCGCCCAGAACGCCGGCGCGGGCCGGAACGGCAGGAGCCGGCAGATCCTGCGCATGGGCTGCATGATCTGTGCGGGCTTCGGCGCGGTCATATTTGTCCTGTGCCAGCCCCTGGCCCCGTGGATCGTATCGCTTTTTGTCAAAAACGGAGACAATGTGGAGACCGTCGTCCGCCTGGGGAGCCAGTATCTGCGCACCTATTCCCTGGACTGCATACTGGCCGGCATCCATTTCTGCTTCAGCGGCTTCTTCAGTGCCTACGGGAAAGCAGGCTATTCCTTTATCCACAATATGATCTCCATCGTCACCTTCCGCATCCCGGGCGCCTGGCTGGCCGCGGTGTATTTTCCGGAGACCCTCTATCCAATGGGACTGGCCGCTCCCATGGGATCGCTCCTGTCCATCCTGATCTGCCTCTGGCTCTACAGGCGGGGATGGGAGGAATGGGGCTGAGCGGGAAACTTCCGGAACCTGTCCGCATGTCCGCAGGCCCTGCGGAGGCCGCTTAAAGAGAGGGGGACGCCCTATGGAGAAAAAAACGGGCTGCCCCTCAGTGTTTTCCGGTTTCTCCGCCGAAGGCCTTGAAGGCGCTCTCCAGGGATTCCGCCTCGGGAGCAGACGCGACATATTCATCGTTGGCGGCCCGGCAGAGCAGGTCCATCTCCTCCCGCAGGCCCAGCAGGTCTGCTATCCCGAAGGAAAAATTCCAGGTGTCCAGACAGCGGAGCCGTTCCTTGTCCCTGTCATCGGAGGTGTTGAAGCCCAGGAGCTTTCTGCCGTAGGAGCTGGAGTGGCAGGTGGAAAAATAGCGCCTGACCGTATTGCGCAGCTCCAGGTAGAGGGCCTCTGCGCGGGCTTCATCCGTTCCCTCCCGGCCGGGGATCTCCTCCAGCCTGAGGGCGCGCAGGGACTTCAGGACTGTATTGCGGTATTTCTGAGGCCGGAATCCGGCATTTTTGCAGATGGAAAGCAGGGTGATGATCTCTCTCAGGAAGAGGTCCCCCTCCCCGGGAGGGAGCGGGGCTGCAGGGTCCGCAGAGTCAGCGGCCTTATGATCGTCCGCCCTGGACCTGCCCAGAAAGCCGAAGAGACCGGAGGAGGCAGGAATGTGATAGCGGGTGTTGAACAGAGCGATCCGGCAGCTGTCGGCCGCGGAAAGCGGCGTCTCCGCCTCCGCCAGATAGGCAGTGAGATGCCTGAACCTCTTTCCTGGATCGATCTCATCATAATACTCGCGCAGCAGCGGGTGAAGTTCTGTCATATTCTGAAGCCTCCTTGTCCAGAGCCGGGACCTGTCCGGTGATCACTTATACAAATTGTAACTGTTAACACTTTTCCCTGACGCTTCACTCGAATAGCGAGCGCAATATTGCTGCGCTTTCTTAGGCTGTTTTGGAAATAAAGTGCCTTCGTTAGTTAATTATAAAAGAAGCGGTCAGAGAAGAAAAGCAGAAAAACCGGTATGCGGATGCATGCCGGTTTTTCTTGTTATTCATAATAATGTATCACTTGAAGTCCTCGCCGGAGGGATGTACTGATATATGAAATAGCTTAAAATTAAGAATTTTTGACTTGTGATAATGTGGATAAGTATGTGGATAAGTGTCAGTTTTGACAGGTAAAATGTTGATAAAAATGCATAAAAAGGGCTCTTGTGGATAAAAAAAGGGATACTTTTCGTCAAAACGTAGAAAGTGAAGTATTTCATACAGATGGCTTGAAAAGGCCTGGCCGGACAGCTATAATTCTCCAAAAAGGAAGGCCGGAAGCTTATGAAGATTCAACAATATGATATAAATCCGCCGCCGTGTCCGCGGCGGATCAGAGATTTCCGCTGCGCCAATGCTTTGGCCGGGATGTCTGCCGGCGCACTTCGTGCTCCGGCATGCTGCGGAAGAATGGAAAGGAAGGGTACATATGAAGATTCCGGAGTGCTCTATCATTCAGGGCGGCGCTCTCCTTGCCGCCGCCCTGTCCCGGCCGGGGGACATGGTTCTGCTCTGCCTTGCCGGGATCTGTGCGGTGACAGACCTGATGAAGGGGAAGGTCTATAACGCGGTCACGGTCCCCGGACTTGTGGCCGGCCTGATCTTTGCGGCGGACCGGGCCGGATCCACGGGGCTTCTGGAGGTCCTGTGCAGTGCCGGCTTTACCCTGCTTGTGCTTTTTCCCTTTTACAGCGCGGGCGGGCTGGGGGCCGGAGATATCAAGCTGCTTGCGGCGGTCTCGGCCTTTATGACGTCCGAGGCTTATCTCAGATGTTTTGCGGCTTCCTTTCTGATCGGAGCCGCGGGCGGGCTTGCCGGTCTGATCCTGTCAGGGGGGCGGGCGCGCACAGTCCACTTCGCAGTGCCTGTCGCTGCGGGCGTGATCCTGCATCTGGCGGGCCTGTATTAGGGGAGGCCTGTATCATAGGAGGTTTGTATGAATAACCTGGAGAGAACAGAAAAAACGATCGCGATCTGTGACAGCGACCTGTCCTATGCGGGCAGGCTGGTGGAATACCTGCGCCGGGAGGCCGCCTTTCCCTGTGAGATCCGGCTCTATACAGGGGCGGAAAAGCTGCTGGAGGATCCGGATGTAAAGGGGGCTTCCCTGGTCGTGATCTCCCAGTCCCAGTATGACGGCGCTGTCGCCGGGGCCGGTTTTGAGAGGCTTCTGGTCCTGAATGAGAGCGACGAATGGATGGAGGAGCCGGAGAATATCAGCAAATATCAGCCGATCACAAACATAGCACAGGCCATACGCCTCAGGTGCGGGATCGGAGACGAGCCGGTCGTCGCGTCCATGCGGCACGGCAGGCCCATGATCAGGATCGGGGTCTATACCCCTGTGACCCGCTGCCTGCAGACGACGTTCACAATGACCCTGGGCCAGATCCTGGCCCGCAGGCACAAGGTCCTGTATATGAATTTCGAAGCCTTCTCAGGCCTGGAAAAGATGCTGTCCAGAGAATTCCGGGGAAGCGTGAGCGACCTGATCTACTACAACGAATGCGCCAGGGAGAAGATGGCGGGACAGCTGGAGCTCATGACTGAGACAGCCGGCGGGATGTATTTTCTGCCTCCCATGAAATCCTTTATCGAACTGCGGTCCATCAGGAAGGAGCAGTGGAGCAGTCTGCTCAGGACGATCGAAAAAGTGACGGAATACGAGTACCTGCTCATGGACCTGACCGAGCACACGGACGGCCTGCTGGACCTGCTCAGGACCTGCGACAGGGTCTACACGATCATCCGGGACGAGCCCTTTTCCCGGGCCAGATATTTTCAGTATGAGGACCTTCTGCGCAGGATGGATTATGAGGATGTCAGGATGAAGACCGAATACTGCAGATTTCCGGTCTTCCGGGAGCTCCCCTCCGGGCTGGAGGACCTGACCAGGGGAGAACTCGCGGCCTATATACGCGGGAGACTCCTCTGCGGGGAGGGCCTTCCGGAAAGAGCTTTCCCCGAAAGCGGGGAGGCCTGGCAGGGGGAATGACAAGAAGTATGGACGCGGAAGATGTGGCCGGGAAATGCGAAGAAGTGCAGACGCGGGAAGTTGCAGCCGGAGGGATGAGAAGAAGTGAGGACGCGGAAGACGCCGGAGGAAGGAGCGGATATGGCGGCACAGGTCTATACCGAGGTCAGGGATGAGATCCACGGCGCGATCATGCGGGGGATCGATTTTTCCAGAAGCGTTGAGGATGAGGAGGTCCTGGGCCTGATCGACGAGGAGATCATCCGCGCGAAGAGGGCAACGGGGCTGTCGCTGGACGAGATGAAGCAGATGCGCCTGGAGCTTTTCAACACCATCCGCAGACTGGACATCCTCCAGGAGCTGATCGAAGACCCCTCTGTCACCGAGATCATGATCAACGGTCCGGACGCGGTCTTTATCGAGCAGGGCGGGAGGATCCTGAGGACGGACAGGACCTTTGTCTCCAGGGAGAAGCTGGAGGATGTCGTGCAGCAGATCGTCTCCGCCTGCAACAGGGTCGTCAATGAATCGACACCGATCGTGGATGCCAGGCTGGCAAACGGAGACCGCGTCAACGTGGTCCTGCCCCCCGTGGCCCTGAACGGGCCGATCGTCACGATCCGCCGCTTCCCGGACCGGCCGATCCTGATGGAGGACCTGCTGGCCCTGGGCTCGGTCTCCGAAGAGATCGTCTCCTTCCTGCGCTGCCTGGTCCTGGCGGGCTACAACATCTTTATCAGCGGCGGGACGGGATCGGGAAAGACCACCTTTCTCAATGCCCTGTCGGAATTCATTCCGGCGGATGAGAGGGTCATCACGATCGAGGACAACGCCGAGCTGCAGATCAGGCACATCGACAATCTGGTCAGGCTGGAGGCGAGAAATGCCAATGTGGAAGGCTGCCGGCCCATCAGCATACGGGACCTGATCCGGTCGGCCCTGCGCATGAGGCCGGACCGGATCATCGTCGGAGAGGTCAGGGGGAGCGAGGCCATTGATATGGTCCAGGCTATGAATACAGGACATGACGGATCTCTGAGTACGGGGCACGCCAACAGCGCCCGCGATATGCTGG
>CAMNFJ010000130.1:0-8001 GCA_946536955.1 uncultured Lachnospiraceae bacterium | reverse complement strand
TGGCCAGCGACATCAGCGACCTCAAGGCCCGCCTGGGCAGGATCATCGTCGCCTACACCTTTGACGGCAAGCCCGTCACAGCCCACGATCTGAAGGCGGAAGGCGCCATGGCGGCCCTCCTCAAGGACGCCCTCAAGCCCAACCTCGTTCAGACCCTGGAGCACACCCCCGCCTTTATCCACGGCGGCCCCTTCGCCAACATCGCCCACGGCTGCAACTCTGTGACCGCTACCAGGATGGCCCTCAAGCTCGGCGACTACATCGTCACTGAGGCAGGCTTTGCCGCCGACCTCGGCGCCGAGAAGTTCCTCGACATCAAGTGCCGCCTGGCCGGCCTCCACCCCAGCGCTGTCGTCGTCGTCGCGACCGTCCGCGCCCTCAAGTATCACGGCGGCGTGCCCAAGGCCGACCTCAACAACGAGAACCTGGAGGCGCTCGAGAAGGGCCTGCCCAACCTCCTGCAGCACGTCAGCAACATCAAGGACGTCTTCGGACTTCCCTGCGTTGTCGCCATCAACGAATTCCCCGCCGACACCAAGGCTGAGCTCGACCTGGTCGAGGCGAAGTGCAAGGAGCTCGGCGTCAATGTCGCCCTGTCCCAGGTCTGGGCAAAGGGCGGTGAGGGCGGCAAGGCCCTGGCAGAGGAGGTCGTCCGCCTCTGCGAGCTTCCCAACGACTTCAGACAGTCCTACGACCTGGATATGTCCATCGAGGACAAGCTTGACGCGATCTGCAAAAAGATCTACCACGCTGACGGCGTACAGCTGGTCGGCAATGCCGTCAAGCAGGTCAAACAGCTCACCGACCTGGGCTTCGCCGGCCTTCCCATCTGCATGGCCAAGACCCAGTACTCCTTCTCCGACGACGCGGCCAAGCTCGGAGCTCCCAAGGGCTTTACCGTCTCCGTGCGCAACCTCAAGGTGAGCGCGGGCGCTGGCTTCATCGTGGCCCTGACCGGCGACATCATGACCATGCCCGGACTTCCCAAGGTTCCCGCCGCCGAGAGAATCGACGTGGACGAGAACGGCGTCATCAGCGGCCTCTTCTAAGTATATGACAGCTATATGACCCGCGGCCGGGACCCATACCCGGGGGACCACACCCCGAAAGCCGCGGGGCCTTACACCGGACAGTTTATAAGGGCAGCCCTGTGAAAGGCCGGCTTCGGCCCTGATCGGTAAGACGAAAAATGACCGAATAGACTAAAGCATGAAACTTCAAAAAAGGACGCTTCCCGGTTCCGCTTAAAGAGCAGAACAGGGAAGTGTCCTTTTGGGTAAACCAGGATATTCTTTTGCAGGAATATTTTTTGCAGGAATATTTTTGCAGAAATATTTTACAGGATTTTTTACAGGAATAGACGGCAGTACAAACAGATTTGCAGGGAGGAACAGAAACTTTGTCCAAAGACCAATATACTGAAGGCGGAGAGGGATATACACAGGAGCCGGAGAATCCTGCTCAGGTACCAGAACAGCCCGCGCAGGGGCCGGCGGATTCTGCTCAGGAATCAGTGGATTCTGCCCGGGAAGCGGAAGGATCTCCTCAGGAACCGGAACCGGAGGATCCCAATCCGGAAGCGGAGCAGCCTGTGCAGGAACCTGAACAATCTGCCCAGGAACTGAATCCGAACCCCAATTTATTCTCCCGTATAATGAAAAAGAAGAGCCTGATCGCAGGTCTTATCCTGGCATGTCTGGTGTGTGCCGGAGCGGCATACCTCTGCAGCCGGGGGAAGGGACCGGGTCCTGCAGGATCCGATTCATCCGGGACGGCCTCGCAGACCGCTTTGACAGGGCAGGGAATGTCCGCGGACCAGGGTGACACCGCCCGGGAGAAAGGCACCGCGAAGGACAGCGGCACCGCGCAGGAGATCGAAACTTCGAAAGAGCAGGCGATGTCGAAAGAACAGGCAGCTGCTACAGATGAAGGGCCCACGAAAGAGCAGGCAGCCGCTATGGATGAAGGCTCCACAAAAGAAAAAGCGGACACAGCAGAAACAGGAGCCACATCACAGGAAGAGGCTGCGGCGGAGACCGGAACACAGGCAGACAGCATCGACCTTACACTGGGCTTTGCCGGCGACATCTGCCTCGCCGACAATTACATCCCCATGCAGCACCTGCAGGAGATCGGTTCGGAGGATATCGCCGACGGAATCGATCCCCGCTATATCAGGATCATGCGGGACATGGACCTGATGTGGATCAACAACGAATTTGTCTACAGCCGCCGCGGGGAGCCCCTGCCCACCAAGGCCTGGACCTTCTGCGGGGATCCCGACAACGTAAAATATCTCAAGGACCTGGGTGTGGACATCGTGGGACTCGCCAACAACCACACCTTCGATTACGGGGAGGAATCCTTTATGGACACCCTCAAGACCCTGGAGGATGCAAAGATCCCCTATGTCGGTGCCGGAAGGACCCTGGACCAGGCAAAGGCCCCGGTCTATCTGGAGACCAACGGAGTCAGGATCGCCTATGTCGCCGCCTCCCGCGCGGAGTATACGATCTACACCCCGGAGGCAACCGATACAGAGCCGGGCATCCTCTGGTGCTATGACAATACCCGCTTTCTGGAGTCCATACGGGAGGCGGCAGAAAATGCCGACTACGTCATTGCCCTCCCCCACTGGGGCGTGGAACACAGCACCGAACTGGAGGAAGCCCAGACCGAAGGCGCCCATGCCTACATCGATGCCGGAGCGGACGCCGTGATCGGAGCCCACCCCCACATCCTGCAGGGAATCGAATACTACAAGGGCAAACCCATCCTCTACAGCCTGGGCAATTTCTGGTTCGACGGCTATGACATCGATACCCTTGTCGCCCGCCTCCATATAAAGGGCAAAAAAGCGGAGATCGACTCCCTTTCGGATAATGCCGGGATCGAACTCAGACTCTATCCAGGCACCCAGAGCGGCGCTTACACCGGACTGGCTGACACCGACGAATGGAAATCCCGGATCCTGGACTACCTGGAAAGCATTTCCGTAAATGTCACAATTGACAAAGACGGAGTGGTGCACCCCGACTCTCCCTGACCAATGAGTCAGCGGGAGTCAGCGGGGACGTAACAGATTGACTCATTACTCAGTATTACAACGTAAAAAGCCGCCGTCGTCGGACCTTCCCATGAGGCCCGGTACGGCGGCTTTTTGGGGAGATCATGGACGTGCAGAACCGCCGGATCTCACCATGCCGCCGTCCCCCTGAAAATGTCAGTTTTGTTATATTTCTGATTCAGATTTGTTACAGACTTCAGCTCTGTATCCATAAAATAAGGAGTTTTTCCCGAATAATCTGCATTTTAAATCTGTCAGTATTATTACATTTTCAGTCAATAAAGCCACTGAACATGGTCAGCAGGATCTTCTATAATCTAATCATAACAAGAAACAGAGAAATCCTGAACAGAGCACAGGCAGCTGTTAAAAACACTGAACTTAAAAACACTGAACATGAATGAAAGAGGAGGACTGAAATGAAAAAGTACAGAAAGATCCTGGCAGCAGGAGTGATCGCCATGATGTTCCTTACCGCCTGCGGCAGCACGGCGAGTACAGGCTCTGCAGATCAGGCTTCCGGCGGAGCATCCACCGGGGGGAAGTCAGACGGCGCCTACAACATGTGCTACATCTCCACGGTGGAGGATGAGTGGCTCACCGATCTGATGAACGACATGACCGTCAGCGCAAAGAACAACGGCGTGGATCTGGAGATCAAGCACGCCGGGAATGACTCCTCCAAAGTCATCCAGTGCGTCGAACAGGCCAAGGCAGAGGGCCGGGACGCCGCGATCGTCAACGTTGCCTACTCGGACGACGTGCGGGCCTGCGTGGAGGCTGCCGGTGACATGAACCTGGTCTTCGTCAACCGCCTCCCCGAGGAGTCCGACTATGAACTTCTCGGCGATAATATCATCGGTGTCGCTTCCGATGAGAAGCTTGCCGGAACCTTCCAGGGCGAATATCTCGCAGATTATTTCAAAAATAAGGGCCAGACAGACGTCCGCTACCTGATGCTCCAGGGCCCCATGGACCTGTCCCACTCTGTGATCCGCTCACAGAAGCCCCTCGAAGTCATGAAAGAGGCAGGACTTAATCCGGTCGAAGTGACGACGATCTCCGCCAATTACAACCGCGCGGAAGCCCAGTCCGGCGTCGACACCTTCCTCTCCAAGGACGGTGCGGAGTTCGACTGCATCATCTCCAACAATGACGCCATGGCACTCGGTGCCATCCAGGCCCTGGAAAACAATGACATCGATCCCGCTTCCATTCCGATCGTAGGAATTGACGCGACCGCGGACGCCGTGAAGGCAATCACGGACGGAAAAATGTCCATGAGCGTCTTCCAGAGTGCCGCAGGACAGGCTGAAGCAGCTGTCCGCATCGCCAAAAACCTTGTGGATGGCAAGCCCGCCGGAGAGGACGCCGGATGCACTGTTTCAGCTGACTGCGAGAACATCTACTATGTCCCCTTTGAAAAAGTGACCGCTGAAAACGCGAAGGACTATGCGGCAGGCAACTGAGGCCCAATTGAACTGACCGGCGGATAAATGACGAATGCAGCATATAAGATATGGACCGAAGATCATAACATGAAAACAGCTGCTGTCAAAGAGAAGACAGGCACATGAAGCAAGCCACGCAAACACACCTCGAATTCGAGGCAGTCTGAACAGTTCCTGAGGCCGCTGTACCGGGGCAAATACCTGGTGCGGCGGTTTCAGCATGAGGCGGCGTACTGGTGAAGTGTGCTGCTCTGACCAGCGGAATGCTGCGGAAGGGTGTATAATAAAGTTCATCAAATACAGAGGTTTATGAAATGAACAAGCAAAACAAAAAAGAATCCTTCTTCCTTTCACTGGCTCCAAATGACCGCTACATGATCGGCAACCTGTTTTTCCTGTACCTGATTCAGGGAATCTATACGATCCTGATCGGGTCCATCCTGCCCATGATCAAGGCCGAATACGGCCTCAGCTACCAGATCGGCGGCTACCTGATCTCGGCCCATTCCACTGGCAATATCGTCGCGGGCCTTTTCGCCGGCCTCATCCCCCTCCTGATCGGGATCAAAAGCTCCCTGATGGCCCTGAACCTCCTGCCCATCGTCGGCTTTTTCCTTGTGCTGGTCACAGGCAACCCCCTGATCCTTATCTTTGCCTTCCTGCTGACCGGCCTGGGACGCGGCTCGATCAGCAACTACAACAACCAGGCGGTCAGCACCCTGTCCGGCGGGAATTCCTCCCCGCTGAATGCCCTCCACGGCTTTTTTGCCATCGGTGCCGTCACAGCCCCCCTCATCGCGCTGGCCTGCAGCCGCGCCGGGCAGGTCGGCTGGCGGATCGCCGTCGGCATCATTCTCGCCCTCCTCATCCTGTCCGTCTTCACCTCGGCCTTTATGAAAATGGACAGTGTGACCTATTCCCGGACGGAAAAGAAGGAAAACGCCTTCGGTTTTCTCGGGGAAAAGCCCTTCCGCGTCTCCATCGTCATCATGTTCCTCTACCTCTGCGTCGAGGCGACCGTCATGGGATGGATGGTCACCTACTATGAGGAATGCGGCGTCCTGGCTTCAGGATCCGCCCAGCTGCTCAATTCCCTCCTCTGGATCACCATCCTCCTGGGACGGTTCGGCTGCAGCGCGGTCGGCGGACGCTTTGCCCCCGCCGCCATCATCCGCGTCCTGTCCGCAGGGATCCTGGCTTTTCTCTGCATCGTCCTCTTCACGGACAGCCTGCCCCTGATGCTGGCGGGCACCATCGGGCTTGGCCTGTCGCTCTCGGGCATGTACGGCACGACCGTCGCCAATGCGGGCGATGTCTTCGGCCGCTACCCCCTCGCCATGGGCATCTTTGTCACCCTGTCGGGAGTCGGCTCCATCGTCACCCCTTCCGTGATCGGAACCGTCGCAGAAAGCGCCGGCATCCGCACGGGCATGCGCATCCTGCTGGTCCCCGCGGTTCTGCTCCTTCTTGCGGCAGTCCTCAACCGCGGAGTAACGATATCAAATTCGGATCCCGTTTCCGTTGACGATTGAGGCCGCAAAAGAAAAAAATCCGGCCGGAGAGGGCACCATGCTTTTTCCGGCCCTTTTTCCGGAGAGACATTCGGATCATATTCCCGAGAGGTGAACAATGATACGCTACCAGAAGCAAAGGATCATCGTGACCAACAACAGCGAGGAGCTGCTGGAAATGGAATCGAACGGCATGCCCTTCATCTGCAACTTCAATGAGAGCAGGTACTTCATAGGGCAGCATATTCCCTGGCACTGGCACGACTGGTTCGAGATCAATTATACCGAGAGGGGATCCTATATTCTCCAGACACCGGATGAAAACATGGAGATCCTCCAGGGAGAAGCCGTGTTCATCAACAGCAGCATCCTTCATGCCTACGATTTCCCAAAGGATACGGGCTATTACTCCCTCTCATGCGAGACCCGTTTTCCAGGAGGAGAAGCAGGGGGATATCTCGACAGAAAGTTCTTTTCCCCGATCCTCCGGTCCAGGTCCCTGTCGGTCCTCCATATCAGACCCGACACGGAGAGAAGGATCCGGATGATCAACTGCATTCTGGACTTTCTGCGCGCCCTGCGGGAGGAGCCCGCAGCCTACGAGCTGACTGTCCGGCAGAGCCTGGTGGACTTTCTGCTCCTCCTTTCGGAGGAAGCCGAGGAAATCCTGGCAAAGGACAAAAGGGGAAACGAACGTGATATGGAGCGCATGAAGCTCATGCTCAATTTTATCTATGAGCATTATGCAGACCAGATCGGCGTGCAGGAGATTGCACAGGCCGCAGACCTGAGCCTCAGAGAATGCACGCGCTGCTTCAAGAGATCCGTCAGCCGCACGCCGGTCCGGTTCCTGATCGAATACCGGGCCCAGATGGCGGCCTCCCTTCTGCTGGGGACGGGGCAGACCATCTCCGAGATCGCCGAAAAATGCGGCTTTCTGTCCGACAGCTACTTCAGCAAGGCCTTCCGCGAGATTTATAAATGCACACCCCGGGAGTACCGGAAAGGAAATTAAAAAAAAACCGCCGAACCGAGCCACACCAATCTGTGTGGACCGGTTCGGCGGATTCTTTTTGCTGCTTCGGCAGTGAGTCACCGGGTGAGTCACCGGGGACGTAACAGATTGACTCATTTTACCCCTGCGGCCTCAGGAAGAAGTCTTCCTGAGGCCGCAGGGGAAAAACAGGGTGTTTGACAGCCGACAGGAAAAAACAGGGTTTTTCATAGCCATCAGGAAAAACAAGGTAACTGGAACAAAGAACGGGTTCGGGAAACCGTAGATATGCGGTAATCCGAACCCCTTCTTACGTAGCAGGAACGTTCTTACGTGGCCGGAACATTTTTGCGTGATCATTTTTGCATGAACATTTTGCATGAACATTTTCGCGTGAAAAAAGAGGCCGGGAATCATTTTCCATCCGGATCACTCCGTCGTCTCAGAACGTCGGCCATTTCCTGCAGACGGCCTTCCCTGCGGGCAAAGGCAGCAATCTTTGCCCCGTTCTCCGCCATCGCCTTGCAGAAAGCAACAGCAGGTTGCTTGCGCCCCGGCAGCCTTCGAAGCATAATATAATCATGAAGATCCATTGGGATCAGAAATCTGTGCCGGTTCCATAGACAAAAAAAATACAGCCCTCTGCAGAGGACTGCGGGCATGAAAAAGGGGGGTTAACAACATGGATACAAAGACGATCTTGAAACACCTTCGCGAGAGCCACCATCTGACCCAGGACCAGATGGCGGAACGCCTGATGGTCACCAGACAGGCCGTGAGCCGCTGGGAGACGGGAGAGACCCAGCCCAATACGGACACGCTCAGGGCCCTGTCAAAGGAATTCAATGTATCGATCAATACACTCCTGGGGTCACCGAGACAGCTGATCTGCCAGTGCTGCGGTATGCCGCTCGAGGATTCGATCATAGGCAGGAACAGGGACGGTTCGCTCAATGAGGACTACTGCCAGTGGTGCTA
>CAMNFJ010000129.1:0-8030 GCA_946536955.1 uncultured Lachnospiraceae bacterium | reverse complement strand
GTGCAACTTGACGAGTCTCAGAGCCTTTACGATACTTTTGACCTTTACATCATTAAAACGTAACGGAAATACATTTTTATCTGACCAGGCCCCGGTCCGGAAGAATCTTCGGCCGGCGGTCGGACGACGCGGCGCCCCGCGGGGAGCCTGATCCGGAAGGGGCTTCGCCCGGCGGCCAGATGACGCGGCGCCCTGCGGGGAGCCTCGACATGGAGGAACACAATGAAAAAAAACAGACCTGTGCAATTCCCGATCCATGACAGCAGACAGAAAAAAGCCCGTCTCCTGTCCCGCGGAGTGTGGCCGGCGGTCCTTCTGTGCGCCGCCCTGCTTATCAGCGGCTGTGGAAAAGGCAAGGGCGATGCCGGGCAGGAAAGCCCGTCCGCAGCGGATACAGGGGCGACCGAGCTCGCCTCCGCGGCGGCCGCGACCCTGGATGAGTCCGGCTTTGCCGGGACCCTGGCCCCGGCCGAAGAGGAAAAGGCCCCGGCCTTTTCCGCCGCCGATAAAGACCTGACGATCGTCCTGGACCCGGGACACGCTGCCCAGGTCCCTGAATGGACTGAGCCGGTCGGCCCCGATTCCAAAGAGCTCAAGGAGGCCGATACCCTCGGAGCCTTCGGGAACGCCAGCTCTACCTTCGAATACGACCTGACCATGAATGTGAGCAAGAAGCTCCGCACTGAGCTGGAAGAGCGCGGCTACAAGGTCGTGCTCACCCATTCCGACACGGTCCTCCCCATCAGCCGGGCCCAGCGGGCCACCGTCGCCAATGACAACAGGGCCGATGCCTTCATCCAGATCTATGCCAACAGCTCGGAGGACACCACGATCAGCGGGGCCTCCGCCATGTGCATCACCGAGGAAAACCCCTATCACCCCGAGCAGTTCAAGGCCTCCTACCGGCTGACAAAGACCATCCTGGATACCTTCTGCGAAAAGACCGGGGCAAAGCAGCAGAATATTGAGATGACAGATACCATGACCGCCTCCAACTGGAGCCAGGTGCCGACGACCCTGATCTGCCTCGGCTACATGAGCAATCCGGATGAAGACCTGAAGATGAACCAGGATTCCTACCGGATCGACATGGCAAACGCCATCGCCGACGGCCTCGACCGCTGGTTCGCCGAGATGCCCGAAGAGGAACTGGCCCTGCATCCCGGCATGACGCCCGGCGCCGCAGGCAACGCCGCGGCCGCCCTGTCCGGAACCGCAGCCACCGCCGCTCCCGCCGCCGAGGATCCCTCGACAGCCGGAACCATCCCTCCCTACGCCGTCCCCGGAACCAATCCGCAGACGGCCGGCCAGACCCCCTTCGCGGAGGATCTGGCCCCCACTGCTCCCGGCACCACACCCACTGATCCCTCTCAGACAACCCTGCCAGCCGGCGTGACTCCCGGCTCTGTGGATTCCTCCGCTGAACTCGGGGCACCCGCTGCCCAGACCGGCACCCAGAATACCGGCACCCAGAACACTCAGACCGGAACCCAGAACACCGCCCCGGCCGCCTCTCCCTACGACATCAACAGACAGGCCGAAATGGGCACCCCCGCCAGCAGCTCGTCACAGCTCCAGACGCCCCAGGTTCCCCTGGTCGAAGCCCCCGGGTCCGACGGAGCCCTGGATGAAGACTCCGCCTCCCTCTACTTCACGGCGGAGACCCAGAACCCCGCCGACTTCGGCGTGCCCGCCGACAGCACCTCCGACTCCGTCGATTTCAACGAGGAGCCGGACAACTCCACCTACCCCGGAGCCGAACTCGGCAGATGAGTCAGCGGGGACGTAACAAAGTGACTCATTTTGAGCCACCGGGGACGCAACAAAGTGACTTATCTTGCGCAAGCCCTGCACGGGCAGAGACGCAGGCGCCTGACTATTTTTGCGCGAGCAGTGCACCGGCAGAGACGCAGCTCGCAGCTGTCTCCATCATTTTCGGCAGACGGCCACAGACAAACATAAGAAAAAAAGGACGGTCGATCGATCGTCCTTTTTTTCTTATGTTTTTTCTTATGTTTTTTCTGACGTCCCTTTCCCGGAATTGCCGGAAAAGCCTGCATACCGGGCTTGAACAATGTCCGCGAAGCAGACTTTAACAAAGTCTGCGAAGCAGACATTGTTATTTATTGCGCGTGAGCCAGTGCCTCACAAAGATATACAGGCAGATCAGGAAGGCCAGCATGAAGCCGAAAAAGCCCAGGGCGGGGATCCCCAGCATCTTGGGATGCATGTCCGTCGTGCAGATGATGCTGGAGCCGATCAGCAGGGCCATGACCCACAGGCCCATGACGATATTTCTGACCAGGCGTCTGAGCAGGCTCGACATCTCTCTGGTGGCATCCAGCCTGATGCTGATCTCGGCCTGGCCCTTGAGATATTCCTCCAGAACGCTCTTGACCAGGGGCGGGATCTCCACACTCTTGTAGGCCGCCGTGTAAATCTTTTTGCCGCCCTTTTTCAACTCCTCCTTCAGGTCGAAGTTTTCCATGGCGTTTTCGCGGATGCGGGCGGCGGCGATCTCCATCATATTGATGTCCGGACTGATCTCGGACAGGACCCCCTGAATGTGGTTGAGACCCCGTCCCAGCATGGTCATGCCGTGGGGCAGGCGCAGGCCGTGCTCCTTCATGATATCCAGGATCTGCATGAAAAAATCGACGATATCGATACTGCCCAGGGACATTTTTCCATATCGCTCAATCAGGGTCCTCAGTTCCCTGTAGAGCCGGCCGTCGTCCACGCGGCCGTTGGAGTCGCACAGCTCCAGAATGGTACTCTCCAGACCCGCGATATCGCTGACCGCGATCGCCCGGATGGCCCTTTCCATCAGCTTTTTGTCCCGGGCGGACAGGCGTCCCATCATGCCCATGTCGATCCATACGATCTTGCCGTCATGGACCTTGACATTGCCCGGATGGGGATCGGCATGAAAAAAGCCGTCCTCCATGACCTGCTTCATGTAGTTGTTGATCAGCTTGCGGCCCACCTCCTGCAGGTCATAGCCCCTGCTCAGCAGGTGGTCCCTGTCGTCGATGGCGCAGCCGCCGACATACTCCATGACCATGACCCTGCTGGTCGTGTATTCGTGATAGAGATGGGGGACGCGCACATAGGCGATCTCCGCGTTGTTGCGGGCAAATTCCTCGACATTGGCCGCCTCCTTGAGGAAATCCATCTCCTCCTGGGCGACCGCCCACATCTCATCCAGGACCATGCCCAGGTCGACGACATTTTTGATCCCTCCGACGGAGGGCATCAGGTGGACCAGGCGGTGGAGCAGACCGATGTCCCTGGCCATGGTGTCATAGACGCCCTTTCGCTGGACCTTGATGACGACATCCTCCCCGGACCGCAGGGTCGCCCTGTGGACCTGGGCGATGGAAGCGGAGCCCAGCGGTTTTTGCTCGATCGATGAAAATACCTGGTGCCAGTCCTCCCGGTAGGACCGGTTGATGACCTCCTCCACATCCGAAAAGGGCATGGGGGCCACCTCGGAATTGAGCTTCATCAGCTCATCGCAGTAGGCCCTGGGCAGGATATCCGAATGCAGGGACATGATCTGGCCGAGCTTGATATAGGTGGGACCGAGTTCCTCCAGAATGACCCTGAGCTTCTCCGGCGTCACACCTCTGGTGATCTTATTGCGGAAAAGGACCTCGCGGATCTCCCTGGTCCTGGAGCGGTTGTCCATTCTAGCCTTGTTTTCTTCCATAATACTCCCGTACTCCCCGACTCTTTCTCGTCCCCGGTCCGGTCCCCGCCTGCATGAGCATGGTCCCGGTTCTCAGTCTGCTCCTGTCTCAGTTTACTCCTGTCACGGAACATCCCTTCCACAGTCCATTCCTGTCACAGCTCAGTCCTGTCGCAGCTCACTCCTGTCACAGCTCATTCCTGTCACGGTCCATTCCTGTCACGGTCCATCCCTGACCACAGTCCCTTCGGAACCGGGACAGCAACCTGCGGGCACTTTGCATTTTTCAGGCTCCGTCAATACAGCATACGAAAACGCCCACAGCGGGCCTCGGCTCTGTCGCCGACCCGCTGCGGGCCGCTCATCATTTCTTTTTTCACAGCTCTGAGGGATCTGAGAAGACCCGGCCTCTTATTCCGCGTCCTTGTCCTCAGTGGCAGGTGCATAGCCCTCTTTTTTGAGGTCATCGTCCATCTGATCCAGCTCTGCGGAAGCGGCCGCGGCCTCATCACCTTCCGCGGTTCCGGTCACATCAGCGATCGCATCCTCGGCCTCTTTGATCTTGGCCTTGAGGAAGGCAAGTTCCTCTGCGGTCATCTTGGAAAGCTTCTCTTCGATATTTCCTGCATCCGCTTTGCGGGCGTCGATCGTCTTCTTGACATTGTGCTGCAGCTCCTTGTTGAGCTCCTTGCCCTGCTCGACTGTGATCTCACCCTTTTTGACCAGATCATCAATGATCTGCTGGGACTTTTCCACTGTCGTCGCGGCAGCGCCGATTCCGACCAGGAGAACCTTCTTGAGTCCATCACCGATTTTGTCCATTGCCATTTCAATTCCTCTCTTTCCGGAGCGAAACAACCTGAACATCCGACAATCTGTCCGTGTCGCTCCGGCACGAACCTGTCGATTTTTACCAACGCGGTATCCGGCTGGCGGATATCCGCACAACACAATCGTCACAGAAAAGTGTTAACAGACTGTGTCTTAAGAAACATGTAATTGGAAACTATATGAAAAGAATCTAAAACGGGCAGTCATGACCGGGGTCATTGACTCACAAAAAGGAGCCGGACTGATACGTCCCCATGACTCACATGGCTCGAAACGCAAAGTCATGGCTCACATTGATTCAGATCAGCCGCAACGCGTATAAAAGCCTGGGGATGAAAATAATCAGGCCCGTGACCGCCGCCATGACCGCGGCAATGAGGACGGCACCGGCCGCGGCGTCCTTGGCCCGCTTTGCCAGCGGATGGTACTCCTCTGTCACAAGGTCCACCACCGCCTCGACAGCGGTATTGACCAGTTCCAGGCCCATGATCAGGCCGAAGAGGACAAAGCACAGGCACCACTCGGTCACAGAGATCTGCAGCAGGAGGCCGAAGATCACGACCAGGAGGGCAAAGCCCATGTGGATCCGCATGTTTCTCTCCCCTGTCCCGATCAGGATTCCGTCAAAGGCATGGGAGAAGCTCTCCGGCAGGGGCTGTCTGCCGGTCCTCTTTCTGCCGCTGCGGTTTTTTCCGGCCGTCTGCCGCTTGCCCGCTGTCCGGTCTGTCTTCCGGGCGGCTGTGGAGCGGCGGCTGTCAGACTTCCCGGATGTCCCTGCCGCAGTGCGTGACACGGTTTTTCCGGATGCCCCTGCCGCAGTGCGTGACACGGTTTTTCCGGATGCCTCTGCCGCAGTGCGTGACACGGTTTTTCCAGATGCCCTGCCCCCGGATCCGTCCGCCGATTTCCCGGAGGCTTTTTTCGCAGGCTTTGCCGGCAGTTTATCCGGCTTTTCCTGTGACACCCCGGCCGGGGCCCTTTTGCTTGTTCTCTCTGTATCCGAATAAAAATCCCTATCTGCTTCTGTCATATCCAAACTGCTCTCCGCTGCTGGTCTTTATCTATCCCAGATTCGTTATGACCGGGATATGCCTTTATTATTTTTTCATAGGTACAGGGCTTTTTCAATAGATTTTTGTAAAAACATCACAAAAAATCCAGGTTTGGCTTATAAAGATTATGCAAATCAGCAGGAAAAGGCTCCGTCCTCAGATCACGCGAGGGATGCGGGCAGCTGGCGCAGTCCCGCCGTCATTCATTTGTCGAAGACAGCCGCGCAGTCCTGCAGGCGCTCGATGATATTGATGCGCTGGGGACACGCGCCCTCGCACTGGCCGCAGGCGATACAGTCGGAGGCCTTTCCCTTTCCGGCCGTGTCGCGGTCATAGGCCTCCCGGCCCTCCTTGATCTTGCCGTAGACCATCTGGCTGTTTCTGGCTTCAAAGATATCCGGGATCGGGATGTTCCGGGGACATCCGGCCGTGCAGTAGCTGCAGCCCGTGCAGGGGATGGAGGGAATGGCGGCCAGCGCGGCCTGGGCTTTGCGGATCGTCTCCTGCTCCGCCTCATTGAGGGGGCGGAAGGCATTCCTGCCCATATAGGAGAGGTTGTCCTCCATCTGCGCCACGTTGGACATGCCGGACAGGACCGTCAGGATCCCGGGAAGAGACGCGACATAGCGGATGGCCCAGGAAGCCAGGGACATATGGGGCTCCGCGGCTTCCAGGATCTCGCGGACCGGCGCGGGCGGATTGGCCAGGGTCCCGCCCTTGACGGGCTCCATGACCACGATGGGCTTGTTGTGCCTGCGGGCGACCTCATAGTTGGCGCGCGACGCGACGGACGGGTCCTCCCAGTCCGCGTAGTTGAGCTGGAGCTGAATAAAGTCCACCTCGGGATGCTCGGTCAGGATCTTGTCCAGCAGGTCCGGGGAGGCATGGAAGGAAAAGCCCATATTTTTGATCAGGCCCTGCTTCTTGAGGTCCGCCACGTAGTCCCAGATGTGATACTGGTCGTATTTTTCATAAGTGTTGGACTGGAGGGCATGCAGCAGGTAGTAATCAAAATATCCCGCGCCCGTCCGCTCCAGACTGGTGTAGAACTGGGCCTTGCAGGCAGCCTCGTCCTTTGCCAGGAGCCAGGCGTTGATCTTGGTCGCCAGGGTAAAGCTCTCCCGGGGATAGCGGTCGACCAGACAGGCCTTCGCGGCCTTTTCCGAGGCCCCGTCCTTTCCGTAGACATAGGCCGTATCGTAATAGGTCAGCCCCGCCTCCATGAATAGGTCAACCATTTTGCAGACCTGGTCCAGATCGATCGCGTCGGGATCGCCCTCCAGGGTGGGAAGCCGCATGAGGCCGAAACCGAGCTTGGGAGTGTCGAGTAGATTCTTGTACATAGTTTATTCCTTTCTTAAATTGACAGGCCTGGGGAAGTGAGTCACGGGGGACGGTTCTGAGTCACGGGGGACGGTTCTGAGTCACGGGGGACGGTTCTATTGACTCATTTTTGCTTCTCAAAAATGAGTCAATAGAACCGTCCCCTGCGACTCACCGTCCCCTGCGACTCAGGTTCCCTGCGACTCCTTCCTCTGTTATTCACCCGCTCAGACCAGGCTTACCAGGTCCCTGACCACTTCTCCGGCCAGAATGAGTCCCGCAACGGAGGGCACAAAGGCCAGGCTGCCGGGCGTGGATCTCCGGGAGGAGCCCTCCGGGATCTCCTCTGTCTCTTCCTGCTGAGGGGTGACCGGTTCCTCCTTTGAGTAGACGACCTTGAGGGACTTCACCCCCCGCTTTTTGAGCTCGCGCCGCATGACCCTGGCCAGGGGATCGACCGAGGTCTTGTAGATGTCCGCCACTTCAAAGCGGGAGGGATCCAGCTTGTTGCCGGCCCCCATGGCGCTGATGACGGGCACTCCGGCCTCCTTTGCCTGCAGGATCAGCTGGATCTTGCCAGAGACCGTGTCGATGGCGTCGACCACGTAATCATATTTGGTAAAATCAAACTGGTCCGCCGTCTCGGGCAGGTAAAAGCACTTGTGCATATGGACCACGGCCGCGGGATTGATCGACCGTATCCTCTCCGCCATGACCTCGACCTTGTCCCTGCCCAGGGTATCCATGGTCGCGATGATCTGGCGGTTGAGGTTGGACAGGGCCACAGTGTCATTGTCGACGATGTCCAGGGCCCCGACGCCGCTGCGGGCCAGGGCCTCGACCACATAGCCGCCGACACCGCCGACGCCGAAGACCGCGACCCGCGACGCGGCGAGTTTTTCCATTGCCCCGGCCCCCAGGAGCATGCGGCTCCTGATAAACTGTTTTTCCATTCCTGTGACTTATATCTCCTTTCCTGATCCCCGGCAGGCCTGCAGCAGAATATTGCTGGTCCGGCAGCCTGAAGGGGCCGGGGCTTTTCCATAGGATCGAGCCTCCGGTTTATTCTGAAATATCATTTAATGATGTAAAGGTCAAAAGTATCGTAAAGGCTCTGAGACTCGTCAAGTTGC
>CAMNFJ010000128.1:0-8125 GCA_946536955.1 uncultured Lachnospiraceae bacterium | reverse complement strand
CACACCTGCCCCTGTCACACCTGCCCCTGTCACACCTGCCCCTGTCACACCTGCCCCTGTCACACCTGCCCCTGTCACACCTGCCTCTGTCACACCCTCTGTCACGCCTCCCGGCGTATGTCTCTGATCATCAGACGGATGAGGACGGCGGCGACCAGGAGGGAGCAGACCTCGGCTGTCGGGGTGGCCCATACGATGCCGTACATGCCGAACAGGGATTTGAAGAGGAACATGAGAGGAATGTCCATGCAGCCCTTGCGCAGGATGGAGAGCAGGAAGGAGCTGACCCTGCGGCCTGTGGCCTGAAAGACGGTATTGGTCAGGTAGCTGATGGAGGCCAGGGGGGTCGCCAGGGCGATGACGCGGAGGAAAGAGCTGCCGAAGCGGACGGAGGCTTCCTCGGCGATGAAAAATTCGACCAGGCCGGGGGCAAAGCCGCGGAAGACCAGGGTGCAGAGGGCGTTAAAGGCAAGGCCGACGGCCCCGGTAAAGAGGATGGATTTTTTCAGGCGGCTGTAATTGGCGGCCCCGTAGTTGTAGCCGAGAAGGGGAAGGACGCCCTGGGTCAGGCCCATGGTGGTGTTGAAGGCCAGCATATTGATCTTTTTGGCGACGCCCATGCCGGCGACCGCAGCGCTGCCGTAGTCGCTGACCAGGGCGTTTGCTGTCATGTTGGAGAGCATGGCCAGGGAGGTCGCGAGGGCGGCGGGGATGCCGATGGAGATCACGGCGCCTGGGATCCCTTCTCCGAGGGTAAAATCAGAGGTGGAAAAGGTCATGACCGGGTGGGACCTGTGCCTGCAGAGGTAGATCACAAAGTAGATCAGGGCCGCGAGGTTGGACAGGCAGGTGGCGATCGCGGCTCCGGTCACTTCATTTCCGGGCGGCAGGATGACAAACATGAAGAGGGGGTCCAGAAAGATGTTGAGGATCCCGCCCATGGACATGCCGAAGCCGGCTTCCTTTGCCGCGCCGAGGGACCGGACCAGGTGGCCGCAGAGGACATTTCCGACGGTGGGGATAGAACCCACGATCATGGTCCAGAACATATAGTCGTAAATATATGAATAACTGGATTCATCTCCCCCGATCAGCAGGATCATCCTGCTGCGGAAGAGGAGAATGAACAGGGCATAGACGATGGATGCGGCCAGACCTCCGTAGAGGCAGAAGGCAAAGGCCTTCCTGGCTCGGCCGGGGTCCTTCCGGCCCATGGCGCGGGAAATGACACTGGCGCCGCCGATCCCGAAGAGGTTGGCGATGGCGGACAGGAGGACAAAGACCGGCATGCAGACGGACAGGGCCGCGACCATGGAGGCATTTCCTGTTCTTCCGACGAACCAGGTGTCCGCGTAATTGTAAATGATATTGATCAGCTGGGTGATGATCGTGGGGACAGCCAGGGTCATGACAGCCGCGGGGACCGGGGCGGTCTCAAACAGTTCCACATTTGTGCGGCCGGCCCTGTTCATGGCTCCGGCGGTATTGGGGGATTTTTCGGACATAATGATGAACCTCAATGGATGTTTCCGCCTCCGCGAAAAGGTCTCCGGGTGCCTGTTTCTTTGATCGCATCGGAGAAACTTACGGAAACCCTTGCGGGCTTTCTCCTCGCGCTCTGACGGGCGGCATGCTGCCAAAGGGTGCGGACAGCAGCCGGAAGGAAAAAGAAAAGCGGCTGCGGCGAAGGCGGAAATTGTATGAATCCGCAATATGTTTTATAATGGTCAGGATAATACACAGCACATTGTAGCATTTATTTAAGAGATTGTAATCTATGAAAGCTGAATGCAGGGTCTGCTGTCATCATTGCAGGCTGGAGGAAGGGCAGGCGGGAGCCTGCGGTGCCCGCAGAAACACAGGGGGAAGGATCATCGCCTCCAATTACGGGAGACTGACGGCTCTGGCCCTCGATCCCATAGAAAAAAAGCCGCTCGCCCGCTTTTATCCGGGGAGCCGGATTCTGTCTGTGGGCAGCTATGGATGCAGCCTGCGCTGTCCATTCTGCCAGAATTATGAGATAGCGACCGCCAGGGAGAAGGCGGACCTGCCCGCCGCAGAGAGGCAGGGACAGACTATTTCAGAGGGAGCGGGACAGGCTGCTGCAAGGAAGCCGGGATCGTCCGCCGCCGGTCAGAAGGGGGCCCCGGAAGGCCCGGGCGAGGTCGTCTGCCTGAAAAACGGCCGCCTCAGCCCGGTTGAGACAGTCCTCTACAGCCCGCAGGAGCTCTGTGACCTGGCCCTGGGCCTGCGGGACCGCGGAAATATCGGGATCGCCTTTACCTACAATGAGCCCCTGGTCGGCTGGGAATTTGTCCGGGATACGGCGGAGCTCTTTCACCGGCAGGGGATGAAGACCGTGCTGGTCACCAACGGGATGGCCTCCGGGAAGGTGCTGGAGGAGCTCCTGCCCCTGATCGATGCCATGAACATCGACCTCAAGGGCTTCAGCGATGCCTTTTACCGGGATTTTGTCGGGGGCGACCTGCAGATGGTGAAGGACTTTATCGCGGAGGCCGCCGGGTCCTGCCATGTGGAGCTGACCAAGCTGATCATCCCGGACCGCAACGACAGCGAAGAGGAGATGCGGGCCATGGCGGCCTGGATCGCCTCCCTGCGGGGAGGCCGCGGCAGGGAGATCCCCCTGCATGTGTCCCGCTATTTTCCCAGGTACCGGTGGACGGCGCCCGCGACCGGGGTCGATACCGTATACCGGCTCGCGCGGATCGCGGGAGAGACTCTCGATCATGTGTACACTGGAAACTGCTGAGCTGCAGTGAAGCAGCAGATGGAGGGGAAAATGTCAATTCTGGGTGCAGTAATGGTCCCTCATCCGCCGATCATCCTTCCGGAGATCGGCAGAGGGGAGGAGGAAAAGATCCGGGAGACAGCGGATGCCTATAAGAAGGCCATGGCCTTCGCGGCCTCCCTGAAACCGCAGACTCTGGTGATCGCGTCGCCCCACAGCATCATGTACGGCGATTATTTTCATATTTCCCCGGGCCTGGAGGCCAGGGGGAATTTCCGGCGCTTTCGGGCCGGGAATGTCCGGATCCATGTGGATTATGACTACGAATTTGTCCACACGCTCAGCACGCTCTGCGACCGGGATGAATTCCCGGCCGGGACCATGGGGGAGCGGGACCCGGAGCTGGACCACGGCACCATGATCCCCCTCTGGTTCTTCAACCGGTTTACGGATCCCGCCACCTATCAGGTCGTCCGGATCGGGCTCTCGGGCCTGCCGCTGGCGGACCACTACCGGCTGGGGCAGAAGATCCGGGAGGCTGCAGATAAGCTGGACCGCAGGGTCGTCTTTATCGCCAGCGGGGACCTGTCCCACAAGCTCAAGGCGGAGGGCCCCTATGGCTTTGATGAAAACGGGCCGGCCTACGATGACCGGATCATGGACGTCATGGGCAGGGCGCAGTTCGACGAGCTGCTGGATTTTGACGAGGGCTTCTGCGACCGGGCGGCCGAGTGCGGCCACCGCAGCTTTGTCATGATGGCGGGCGCCCTGGACGGGACGGCAGTCCGCGCCCGCAGACTCTCCCACCAGGGGACCTTCGGCGTGGGCTATGGAGTCTGTACCTATGAAGTGACAGGGGAGGATCCCATGCGCTGTTTTCTGGACGTCTGGACCCGGAAAAAAAGACAGGAGCTTGCGGAGAAGAGAGCCTCGGAGGACATCTATGTCCGCCTGGCCCGCGCGGGCGTCGAGTCGGCGGTCTGCCGCCATAAAAAGCTGGGGGACAGGGAGATCCTGACCCTCATAAAGGAGGAAACGGCAGGGAACCCTGCGGACAGGGGTTCCGGGGAGGATCTCTCCGACGGCCTGCTCCATCGCAGGGCCGGCACCTTTGTCTCCATCCACAAAAACGGAAGTCTGCGCGGCTGCATCGGAACGATCGGCCCCACCTGCAGCTGCATCGCGGAGGAGATCGCCCAGAACGCGGTCAGCGCTTCGACCAGAGACCCGCGCTTTCCCGCCATCCGCCCGTCCGAGCTGGAGGACCTGGAGATCACGGTCGATGTGCTGGGAGAGACGGAGAGGATCGACTCCGCGGAGGAGCTCGATGTCAGACGCTACGGCGTCATCGTCTCCAAGGGACGCAGACGGGGGCTCCTTCTGCCCAACCTGGACGGGGTCGACACCGTGGAGGACCAGATCCGGATCGCCCTGCAGAAGGCCGGGCTGGACACAGACGAGGAAGACTATCAGCTGGAGCGCTTCGAGGTCGTGCGCCACTATTGATATTTATGGATTTTTGTATCTGTTCAGCACCCCGCAGCGCCTCTGTCAGCCCGGGATTGCGGGTGCAGAGCACCTGCAATACACGATCATAGATGCGTAAGCATCTATGACTATGGGGATGCTGAACAGTTACGGATTTTATCACATTCAAACGGCATATGAGGTACTGGAATCTATGAAAAACCTGAGCGGTAAATGTGTCCTTCTGGGGATCACCGGCGGCATCGCCGCCTACAAAATGGCCAACGTCGCCAGCGCCCTGCACAAGGCGGGTGCCAAGGTCCACGTCATCATGACGGAGAATGCCACAAAATTTATCACCCCCCTGACCTTTGAGACCCTGACCGGCACGAAATGTATGGTCGATACCTTCGACCGGGACTTTGAGTTTGACGTGCGCCATATTTCCGTCGCCAAAGAGGCGGACCTGATCCTGATCGCCCCGGCCACGGCGGATATCATCGCCAAAATGGCCCACGGGATCGCGGACGATATGCTCACGACCGTCGTCCTGGCCGCAAAGTGCAAAAAGCTGGTCGCCCCTTCCATGAATACGGCCATGCTGGAAAACCCTATCACCCGGGACAATATCGGCCTGCTCCGCAAATACGGATTTGAGATCATTGATTCGGCCAGCGGCTACCTGGCTTGCGGCGACACAGGCAGCGGCAAGCTGCCGGAGCCCCCGGTCCTCTGCCAGTGGATCGAGCATGAGATCGGCTGTGAAAAGACCCTGGCGGGAAAAAAGGTCGTCGTGACGGCCGGCCCCACCCAGGAGGCCCTGGATCCCGTCCGCTATCTGACCAACCACAGCACGGGCAAGATGGGCTACGCCATTGCCCACGAGGCCATGCTGCGAGGCGCCGAGGTCGTCCTGGTCTCCGGTCCGGTCTCCCTGGACCCGGTCCCCTTCGTAAAGACGCGGCATATCATCTCCGCGGCGGACATGTTCGACGCGATCCGGGAGGAGATCTCCGACACCGATATCCTGATCAAGGCTGCCGCCGTGGCGGACTACCGGCCCGCCTCCGTTGCTGACCACAAGATCAAAAAGGGCATCGCCGACGACAATAATCCCATCGTGCAGTCCGGGGATTCGGGCATGTCCATTCCCCTCGCCCGCACGCAGGACATCCTGGGCTGGGTGGCCGAAAACCACCATCCGGGTCTCTTTGTCTGCGGTTTTTCCATGGAGACGGAGAACCTGCTCGCCAATTCCTCCAAAAAGCTGGCCAAAAAGAAGCTGGATATGATCGTGGCCAACAGTCTCCGCACAGCGGGGGCCGGCTTCGGCACGGACACCAATGTCGTCACCCTGATTACCGCTGAGGGCGCCCAGGAGCTCCCCATCATGAGCAAGGACGATGTCGCCGCCAGGATCCTGGACAAGATCGAAGGAATGAGAAAATAAGAACCGGCCCCGGACAGGACCGAAGAGACGGGATTCAAGCGGAGAGGCCCCGGACAGGACCGAAGAGACGGGATCTATGCGGAGAGGCCCCGGACAGGACCGAAGAGACGGGATCTAAGCGGAGAGGCTCCGGACAGGACCGGAGAGACGGGATCCATGCGGAGAAGCCCTGGACAGGCTTGAAGAAATAAGAAGGGGAAGAACAGTGATACTGGCAATCGATATAGGAAACACGACGATCGCTTTTACCGGCCTGGAGCTTCTGCACGGGGAGGCCGGCAGGGATTTTCATGTCCTTTTTGAAAAAAAGATCCCGACGGAGACCGGGAAGGACCTGCCCCTTTTCTGGCAAAAGACCAGGGAGGCCCTGCCGGAGGAGGTTCTGGAGGAAAAGGATGCCGTGACCGCGGTCGCCATCTCCAGTGTGGTCCCGGCCTGTACACCCGCCGCGGAGGCCCTGGCCGGGAAAATCTGCAGCAGGCCTCCCACGCTTGTCAGCTGGAAGTGCCGGACCGGACTTTCCTTTGAGGAGATCCCCCTGCCCGACCGGGTGGGGGCCGACCGAATAGCCGATTCTGCCTGGGCGGCTTCAAGGGCAGGCCTTCCGGCCATGACGGTGGATATGGGGACGGCGACGACCATCAATATCGTGAGCGAGGAGAGAAGATTTCTCGGCGGAATGATCGGCGCCGGCGTGCGGACCTCCCTGCGCGCCCTCAGGACCGGGACCGCCCAGCTGCCGGAGCTCGAACCCGGCCAGGTCCTTCCCCGCGACCTGATCGGCAGGGATACCCCGGGCTGCATGCTCTCAGCGGCGATCGTCGGGACCGCAGCCATGATCGACGGCATCGCGGCCCACGTGGAGGACCAGCTCGGACGCCCCCTCAGCCTGATCCTGACCGGCGGAAACGCGCCGGCCGTCTCGGAATGGATCCGCCATGCCTATCAGCATGAGCCCAATCTGGCGGCCAAGGGGGCAGCCCTGATCGCCCTGCTGGAGCAGGAGGAAGCGGGGCAGACCTGAATGGCCCCTGCCGGATGCGGTGATTTATGAGAAAAATCTGAACGGTATCGTCAAAGCAGTTATTTACGAGTAAGAACTGAACGGACCCTGCCGTCAGAAGTTATTTATGAACTTGAAAAAACGGGGTGCGGAGGCCGGGAGCCTGGCAGATCTACATTGACCATGCGGCGGATCTTTGGCTTCTGCATCATAAATATGGGAGAATGAAGAAAATGGAAAGACAGATCAACAGACCGGAGGGGGACGTCACAGAGGTTTCTCTGGATACTTTTCCGGGTATACGGGTGGGACAGACAGAAAACGCACAGGCCGGAACCGGGCTGACAGTCATGATCAGTGAGGATCCCGACGGCATGGCGGCCGGACTTCACATCGGAGGGGGCGGCCCCGCGACCCGGGAGACAGGGATCCTGGATCCGATCACCACCGCCCAGCGCATTCATGCGGCCGTCCTCGGCGGAGGCAGCGCCTTCGGACTTGACGCGGCCGGCGGCGTCATGAAGTATCTGGAGGAAAAAGGGATCGGCGTCACTGTCCTGGACATCCATGTGCCCCTTGTGACCCAGGTGGATATCTTTGACCTGGCAGTCGGGGATTCCAGGGTCCGGCCGGATCAGGAAATGGGCTATACTGCCTGCAAAATGTCGGAGAAAGGTGTGCGCGGCAATTTCCGGTCCGGCAACTACGGCGCGGGCTGCGGCGCCACCATCGGCAAATATGCCGGCCGTGACGGCGTCATGAAATCAGGCATCGGCTCCTGTGTCCTCCGCCACGGGGACCTGCTGGTCGGGGCCATCATCTCGGTCAACGCCCTCGGCGATGTGTACGACTGGAAGACCGGACAGAAGGTCGCGGGCGCCTATGCGGAGGACGGCAGATTCTACGACAGCCGGGAAATGATCACCTTCCTGCGCAAGATGGAGGAGGCCAGGGACGGAGCGGCCCGGGCGGAAGGCTTCTCAGGCGGGACCGGCGGCGTCGTCCTGCCCAAGGCGGCCCTTAACACCACGATCGGCATCGTCTTTACCAATGCGCCCTTCAAAAAGCCCGAGCTCTGCAAGATCGCGGCCATGGCCCACGACGGCTTTGCCAGGTCCATCGCCCCGGTCCATACGGCCGGCGACGGGGACAGCATCATAGCGGTCTCGGTCAATTCCGCCTATAAAGAGCCAGGCGCAAAGACGGATGACAGGGACGGGGAACAGGGCCTGACGGCCAGTGCCGGCATCGATACGGTCGGTTCTCTCGCCGCCTGGGCATCCTCCGAGGCCATCCTCAGGGCGGTCCGCAGCGCTGCGAGTGCCTATGGCTTCCGCGCCCTGCAGGATATGGAAAAATAATAACAGCCGGCAGAAGTACTGCAAGTTGATACGGCAGGCAGTGTGACAGGGGGACAGGCACTGGGTGTGACAGGGGGACAGGCACTGTGTCACAG
>CAMNFJ010000127.1:0-8404 GCA_946536955.1 uncultured Lachnospiraceae bacterium | reverse complement strand
ATATCCCGGGGAGTGTTCATAAGCCTTCCCTACAGAAAGCCGCCAGAGAATCTGTCTGCGGCCGGTCCAGGTGGCGGATCTCGTCCCCGTTGTAAATGATCTTCTTATTATCAGAGAGGAGTCTCCCGATCCTCACGGAATTGATCCCGGCCTCCAGGAGCCTGCGGACCAGGCCCTCTCCGTCCTCCGCCGCTATCAACAGGCACCCGGCGGACTTCATCAGATAGGGATTGATCTCAAAATGATCCGTGATCTCGATCGTCTCCTGCAGGACCGGCATCCTCTGCAGGTCCGCCTCCAGACCGCTTCCGGTCTTTTTCGCCAGCTCCCAGAGACCCGCCATAAGCCCTCCGTCAGCCGGGCTGACCATGGCCCGGGCTCCATGCTCCCATGCGATCCCGGCAGCCCTCACAACACACAGATCCTCCCGGAGCTGCTCTGTCCGGTGGAGCAGGGAGTATGGAAAACGATGCAGGAGCTCCTCCATCCTGCCGGCAGTCAGGAGCCAGGTCCCCTCCAGGCCGACCCAGCCTGCGGCGACGATATCCGTTTTTTCAGGCTCCGGTCCCGCCTGGTCTTTTCCGGCATTTTCAGAAACCGTATTTTTATATTTTAAAAATTTTTTATATTTTAAAAAATTTTTATCCTGTAAATCTGCGGCGAGGCCGGTTTCCGGACCGGATTCCTCAGGCCTCCCGCAGGAAGTCCTTTTCCGGCAGGCAAAGGGCTCTCCCGACGCGCAGCCCGTCACAAGGGGGCGCGTCACGGCGTCCGTCACCTCGACCTGGCCTGCGGCCACCTCCAGATCCAGAGAAAAGGCCGTCCTGCAGATCTGCCACATCAGGTCCCTGAGCGTCTCCTCCCGCGTCCCGGGAGGCAGCAGGATGACCGGCCGGAAGAGCTTCGCCCGGATCCCGTCCGCCGCCAGTCCGTTGACAGCCCGGATCACGGCAAGCCCGCCTTCATATCCGGCGCCCAGCGTCACGGCAGCCACTGACGGAAGCGTCCGTCCGGGTCCATGCTTATCAGGCATATCATCCGGATCTTCGGGACCCGCCGCGCCGCGGCCCGCGTCTGCGTCAATGCCCGCCTTTCGGGCATCCTTTCTCCACCCGGCCGCCGCCTGGCCCTCATGCAGGATCACATCCTCCACAGACCTCTTGAGGACATTTTCATCAATGATTCCATACCGTAATTCCATAATAAACCTCATTATATTATTCCGTATTCCGCTTTGCAAGTTGAATGAAATCTATGCTAATATACAAAGGCTGTGGAGTTACAGTTCAGGCCCCCTGTGGAACCTGGACTGTGACACTCAAAAAGGAGGATATTTTCACATGTACAACAAACTGACCGAAAAAGATATAGAGGATATGGAAAAAGAGATCGAGCACCGCAAGCTGGTGGTCCGCCCCCGTCTGCTGGAGGATGTCAAGGAGGCCAGGGCCCACGGAGATCTCAGTGAAAACTTTGAATACTACGCCGCCAAGCGCGAAAAAAACCGCAACGAGAGCCGGATCCGCTTCCTGGAGCGCATGATCAAAACCGCCAGGGTCATTGAGGACAATTCCGCCGAGGACGAGGTCGGTGTCGGCAAGACGGTCACCATCTATATTCCCGAGGACGATGAGGAGGAGACCTACACCCTGGTCAGCACCATGCGCCAGGACTCCCTGCATGGCCTGATCAGCGTCGAGTCCCCCCTGGGCAAGTCCCTGCTCCGCCACCGGGTCGGCGATACCGTCACGATCCGGGTCAGCGACAGCTACAGCTACCAGGCTCTGATCCGCAGCATCACCACTTCCAATACAGCGGACGAGGCCGAGCTCAGAAGCTTCTGAACTTTTTTCAAAAAGCGATTCGATCAATTTCTGAAAAAAAGACAATAATACATGACCAAAATAACTGCTTTTTCCTTGACTTTCAGACATAGAAAGCCTATAGTATAGAAAGTCACGCTTCAACGCGTAGATGCGTGACGCTTTAACTTGCTAAAGTATGCAGGCAGGGAATCTGCAGGACTCCGCATCACAAGAGAATCAGCACAGCTCCGGACAGCCGGACAGAGATTCCCCCTGACCCACAGATCCTTTTTAACAAAAAATTCTTACGCAAAATCATTCTTACAAAAAATCATTTTGAGAGGAGATAACCATGCTCATCACAGACTTTCTGGAAAAAAACGCGAGAGAGTTCCCGGATGATATCGCCCTGGTGGAGCTGAACCCCGAAGTCAGGATTCCCAGGCTCACGACCTGGAAGGAATATGAACTGATCCAGCCCAGGAATGAGGTTCCCTTCCGCACCGAGATCACCTGGGGTGTCTTTGACGAAAAGGCAAACCGCGTCGCCAACTTCCTTCTGGCCCGCGGCATCGTCAAGGGAGACAAGGTCGCGATCCTTATGATGAACTGCCTGGACTGGCTTCCCATCTATTTCGGCATTCTCAAGGCCGGCGCCATCGCTGTCCCGCTCAACTTCCGCTATTCCGCGGATGAGATCGAATACTGCGTCAACCTGGCTGAGGCCGATGTCCTGATCTTCGGCCCCGAATTCATCGGACGTGTCGAGGAGATTGCGGACAACATCATCAGCCACAGGCTCCTCCTCTTTATCGGACCGGACTGCCCCTCCTTCGCGGAAGACCTCATGTCCCAGACCGCGAATTACTCCAGCAAGGCTCCCAATCTCGATATCAGTGAGGATGACTACGGCGCGATCTACTTCTCCTCAGGGACCACAGGCTTCCCCAAGGCCATCCTGCACACCCATGCAGGCATCACCCATGCGGCGATCCAGGAGCAGAAGCACCACGGCCAGCAGAAGAACGACACCTTCCTCTGCATCCCGCCCCTCTACCACACAGGCGCCAAGATGCACTGGTTCGGCTCCCTCGTCTCCGGCGGCAAGGCGGTCCTCCTGCGCGGGACCTCTCCCAGGATCATCCTGGACGCGGTCTCCAAGGAACACTGCACCGTCGTCTGGCTCCTGGTTCCTTGGGCTCAGGACATCCTGGACGCCATCGACAACGGGTCCGTCTCCCTGGAGGACTATGAGCTCGACCAGTGGAGGCTCATGCACATCGGCGCTCAGCCGGTCCCGCCTTCCATGATCAAGCACTGGATGGACTATTTTCCCAACCACAAATACGACACCAACTACGGCCTGTCCGAGTCCCTGGGCCCCGGCTGCGTCCACCTGGGCGTCGAAAATATCCACAAGGTCGGCGCGATCGGTATCCCCGGTTTCGAATGGGAGTGCCGCATCGTCGATGAAAACCGTCAGACCGTTCCCCAGGGAGAGGTCGGTGAGCTCGCTGTCAGGGGCCCCGGCGTCATGGTCTGCTACTACAACAACCCCGAGGCCACCAAAGAAGTCCTGGACGATGACCGCTGGCTCTACACCGGCGACATGGCCATGCAGGACAAGGACGGCTTCTACTACCTGGTAGACCGCAAAAAGGACGTCATCATCACCGGCGGCGAAAACATCTATCCCGTCCAGGTCGAGGACTTCCTCCACGCCTTCCCGCCCGTCAACGATGTCGCCGTCATCGGCCTTCCCGACAAGCGCCTGGGCGAGATCGCGGCCGCGATCATCCAGCTCAAGGAGGGCTTCACCTGCACGGAGGAGGAAGTCAACAACTACTGCAGAAAGCTTCCCCGCTACAAGAGGCCCCGAAAGATCATCTTTGCCGAGGTTCCCAGAAATCCCACCGGCAAGATTGAAAAGCCCAAGCTCCGCGAACAGTACGGCGCAGCCTTCCTGGTCGCAGCGGAAAACGAAATGGAACACAATTGACCAGAAACCGGAATTTCCCGTAAAAAGTCAATAAACTGTAAAGTCAAAAAGACCTGCCGCCGGTCACGGACCGGCAGCAGGTCTTTTGATTTCTTTTGATTGCGGATATTCAATTTTCAAAGGCAGCATTTTTCTTTCCGGGCCGGATATTTCCGGAATGAAATTTTTTCAGACCGGATATTTCCGGATCAGATTTTTTCCGGACTGGACTGGAGATCCTTCATGGAACGGCAAACTCCCCGCCCGACATACTCTCCAGCTTATCCTCTCCCGGGACCCAGGAAAAGTAGTGCTCCTCTGTGTGCTCCTGCAGGTTGTCTTCCTCTTCCTCCGTCACCTTCAGGGTGAGCTTCATAAAGATCCGGGCGACCTGCCCCTTTTCATCCAGCCGGAAGCCCTGCATCTCCATGGTCTGCAGGTCTCCCCTGATACCGGTCTCCCCGGCCAGCTTTCCGATCGTCAGGCTCAGGTCCACGCCGCTCAGCCCGGTCTTTTCCAGAGCCTCCTTACAGGTGATCGGCTCGGAGTTTTTTTCATCCGCCGCCAGGGTCATCATATCGTAAAGCCTGGTCGTATCCTCCGATACATACCAGACGACCGTCACCTGGGGATAGCCCTCCACACTGTGTATATAGGACCGCATTTCCATATGCGATCCCCTCTTTTTCTCCTTCTCAACGATCCTGTGCAGGGTATTGGTCTTTTTTTCCAGATCGCGGAGCTTTTTCATAACCTCTTTATCAGAGGAATAAAATTCCGGTATCTGTATGATCTCGCCGTCTTTGCCCTCCTCCTGGATCAGCCGTATTTCAATCTCCTTACTGCTGCTTTTGTCTCCCGCGCAGGAGCTGCAGAAAACCATACCCAGAAGACACAGGATCATCAGAGGCAGTCTGTATTTATAATGTATCAATTTCATTATCATCAACCATTTCCTCTCATGCCCGGAGCCATTTGGACATCTGTGCACAAAAATGATTATAACATAGCCTAAACAAATATGGACTTTTCATTGTCCATTTTAACTGCTTTTTGCTATAATAGGGAACTGTACCTAAAACAGGGACCACGTTTCTGCACACGGCCCTTCGAAGGGCATGTACATGTAACGCCGGGTCTGAACTGTAACGGGACCACAAATACTATCACAAAAAGGAATCAATATCACTATGCGTTTGAGAAATATTCCGGGAGCCCGCGACGCGATCGCGGCCAGCCCTTATGTCGTACAGAAACCCGAAAACCACTGCGGAAACTGGAAGGACCTGTTCGGAAATGACAGGCCCCTCCACCTGGAGATCGGCACCGGCAAGGGCAGATTCATCATGCAGCTGGCCCAGGAGCATCCCGAGATCAACTATATCGGGATTGAAAAATATTCCAGCGTCCTGCTCCGCTGCCTGGAAAAGCAGGAGGAGCTCCAGCTTCAGAACCTGGTCTTTATCCGCGGAGACGCCGAGCTGATCAACACCTATTTTGCCGACGGGGAGATCGACCGGATCTACCTCAACTTCTCCGACCCCTGGCCCAAGGAGAGGCACGCGAGGCGCCGCCTCCCCTCCTCCGACTACCTGAGGAGGTATGACCGCATCCTGGCACAGGGAGGAGTCATCGAATTCAAGACCGACAACCGGGGGCTCTTCGACTTTGCCGTGGAGGAGACCGCCCAGAGCGCCTTCGAGATCGCGCAGATCACCTACGACCTCCACAATGACCCCGCCATGAATGCCGGCAATATCATGACCGAGTACGAGGAGAAATTTTCCAAAAAGGGAAATAAGATCTGCAAATACATCCTCCGCCGCAGGTGATCAATGCAATCGTTCAATGCTGATGATCAATTCTGATGATCAACGCAATTTGATCATTCAAATGCCCTGAAATAATCGAAAACCGTGTCACGAAAGGCAATCAATGAAATATAGAAATGACCACTTTTTTGATGCGAAGGCCGGCCATGCGCGGCCGGCCGCAAAAGGCAGAAAGGGTGGCGGAAATCTTCCTGTAAGAGGATTCCTGGTCCGGTCCACGGCTCTTCTGACAGCCCTGTGCCTGTCCGCGGCAGCCCTGCCTTTTCCCGCGGCAGCCGCGGAAAAAAAGAAGAAAAAGGACGGGATCTACAGTGAAGCCATCTTCAGCTCCGACGGACTGGAGGACTACAACGCCGAGATCGCCTACAACAAAAAACAGCCTGTCCAGACCAACCAGATCGAGGGCTGGCCCAAAGGACCTGTGATCGGAGCCGCCGGAGCCGTCGTCATGGACGCGGACAGCGGGGCTATCCTCTACGGCAAGAACGTCGACAAGCGCCTCTATCCTGCCAGCATCACAAAGGTCCTGACCGCCCTTTTAGCCTATGAAAATCTCCGCCCCTCCGACAAGATCACCTTCTCGGAGAACGCTGTCTTCGGCATAGAAGCCGGCAGCTCCAATATCGGAATGGATGTGGGCGAAACGATCACGATGGAGGAGGCCCTCTACGGCCTGCTGATCGCGTCCGCCAATGAGGTCGCCGTCGCCCTGGGGGAAAAGGTTTCCGGCTCGGAATCCGAATTTGCCGACCTCATGAACAAGCGGGCAAAGGAGCTGGGATGTCAGAATTCCCACTTCGTCAACCCCAACGGGCTTCCCGATCCCGACCACTACACCAGTGCCCGGGATATGGCCCTGATCGCCAGAGAGGTCTATAAACACCCCGACCTCGTCCACTATATGTCCCAGATGAACTATCATTTTGAGCAGTCCTCAAAGCAGCCGGATGATTTCTGGGTCCTCAACACCAATGATTTCCTGACGGGAGAGGTCAAGTGCGACGATATCGTGGGCGGCAAGACCGGATATACGGACCAGGCCCGGGAGACCCTGGTCTCCTTCGCGGAGAGAGACGGCGTCCGCCTGGTCTGCGTGATCATGCGGGAGGAGCCCCCCTACCAGTACTACGACACCATCGACCTGCTGGACTATGCCTTTAAAAACTTCAAGACCGTCCGCGTGGCGGAGGAGGAAAAGAGATTTTCCATGCAGTCCCCTGACTTCCTCGCAAAGGGCCCCGATATTTTCGGGATCACCGCGTCCCCCTGCAGGATCCCGGAGGACACCAGCCTCATGATCCCCAAAAAGGCCTCCTTCGCCGACCTGACCGCGCAGATCACTCCTTTCACCTATGAGGTCCCGGCCGGCACAGACTCTGCCGCAGCTTCCGAAAATGAATCCCCGGAATCCGACGCGCCTGCCGCATCCACCCCCGGAGAGGATCCCTCCCACCTGCTGGAGGACGGCACCCGCATTCTGGGTGTGATCCAGTACAAGTACAGGGATTATGACATAGGGACAGCCAATGTCCTCTTCCGCCCCTCCCAGAAAGCCGTCTTTTCCACAAAAACGACAGCGGGCGCGGATACAGCCTCTGACACAGCCTCGACCGGAGCCACAGCGGCTCCTGAGGAGTCCACTGCCTCCTCAGGCTCCCCCTCCGAAGGCGGAAGCGACTCCGTCACGGAAGAGATCCACGGGATCCGGTCCCTGCTCTTTGGCATCGCCCACACCGGCGCGCACGGCTCCATCTATCTCAATATTCTGCTGATCCTGCCCCTGGTGCTCGCCATCGCCTTCCTCCTCTGCGTGATCTTCTTTATCCGCAGCATCATCGAGGAGAGGAAGAGACAGAGCCGCAGGAGAAGAAGACGGGCCGGGACAAATCAGGGCTCCGGACCTGCCGGCTCCGCCGGCCGCCGCCCCTCCTCCAGTACCGGGCGAAGAGAGGGACGCAGAGAGTCGTCTTATGACCGGACCGGAAACCGCCGCTACAGGTAAAACAAAAATTCTCAGGTAACTGTTCAGCACCTGCAGTCCCGGACTGACAGAGGCGCAGAGTGCTGAACAGTTACAAAAACAGAAAAAACAGGATGAGAAGAAATCTCCTCATCCTGTTTTTTATTATCTATATATCAGTCAGTCAGACTGTCATGCACCTGACCGGTCCCCTGAGAGGGTCCTTTCAAATGCATTCACAGAGCGGGTCCTGATCAGTCAAGAGCCTTGACGATCATGGAGCAGCCCATGCCGCCGCCGATGCAGAGAGTTGCAAGACCGGTCTTGGCGCCGGTTCTCTCCATGTTGGCGAGCAGAGTGACGAAGATACGGCAGCCGGAAGCACCTACGGGGTGGCCCAGAGCGATCGCGCCGCCGGTGATGTTGAGCTTCTCAGCGGGGAAGTTCAGTTCCTTGGCAACTGCGACAGACTGTGCTGCGAATGCCTCGTTTGCCTCGATGAGGTCGATGTCATCGATGGTCATGTCCAGTCTCTTGAAGAGCTTTCTGGTAGCTGCAACGGGGCCGACACCCATGATGCGGGGATCTACGCCGCCCAGGCAGCCGCCGATCCACTCGACCTGTGCCTTGACGCCCAGCTCTTTGGCCTTCTCTTCGCTCATGACGACGACTGCTGCAGCACCATCGTTGATACCGGAAGCGTTACCTGCAGTGACAACGCCATCCTTGTTGATGGGACGCAGAGCGGAAAGAGACTCAGCAGTTGTGCCGGGACGAGGGCCTTCATCCTTGTCAAAGATCACAGTTTTCTTTTTCTGCTTGACTTCGA
>CAMNFJ010000126.1:0-8534 GCA_946536955.1 uncultured Lachnospiraceae bacterium | reverse complement strand
GCTACAAGGTCTCCTCCGCCCAGACCAAGGACCTGGTCAGCGGACACTACGGCCGGACCACCCTTCCCATCAAGGAAGAGGTCAGAAAGAAGATCATCGGCGACGAGGAGCCTATCACTTGCCGTCCCGCAGACCTGATCCCTCCTCAGCTGCCCCAGTTCGAGAAGGAAGTGGCCCAGTGGAAGCAGCAGGATGAGGATGTCCTGTCCTACGCCCTCTTCCCCCAGGTCGCAGTCGACTATTTCAAATACCGCATGGCCCAGCAGACCGGCGTTGACCTTTCCAAGGCTGACAGCAAGAATGGCGCCTATCCCGCCTGAGCTTTATAAAATAAACTGATTATTGCGCCGCGAAGGACTGCCCAGTGTCCTTTGCGGCGATTTTTTTCTATTAAAATCATGCAATATCTGTTATGATAGTGTTGGTGTTTTTTCTGAATGTAACGGATATGAGCGGGACAGGAATCCCTGCCTTTCAATAGAGTATACAGGCATCACAGGCGGTTATAATCCTATGAAGCGATCAAATGTAATAAGTACAATTGCAGATGTCGACAGACCATTTGACGAGATCTCGGGTTTTAGGGTGAGGCCCGGCAACTGTCTGCTGAACGGAGCCACCCGGCTGACGGGCGGCGTCAATTTCACAATTTATTCCAGGCATGCGACCTCCTGCGAGCTTCTGCTCTTCCGCAGGAAGTCGGAGGTTCCCTATGCCATTATCAGGATCCCGGAGCATTACCGGACCGGCGGGATCTATTCCATTTTTGTCTACCAGCTGAACATAGAGGAATTTGAATACTGCTATCGGTTCAACGGGCCCTACGATCCCTCCAGGGGACTTCTCTTTGACAAAAAGAAGCTGATCCTGGACCCCTACGCAAAAGCCGTCACGGGTCAGCGGGCCTGGGGCATTGCCAAGCCCTCCGGCGCCTATCACGCCAGGGTGGTCAAAGACAGCTTTGTGTGGAAGAAGGCGGATTTTCCCAGGACAAAGATGGAGGACACGATCATCTATGAGATGCATGTCCGCGGCTTTACCCGTCACAGGTCCTCCGGAGTCAGGTACCCCGGGACCTTTGCCGGGATCATTGAAAAGATCCCCCACCTCAAAAGCCTGGGGATCACTGCCGTCGAGCTCATGCCTGTCTTTGAATTTGACGAGACCATCAACACCCGGACCTTCAACGGCAAGCGCCTTCTGGAGTACTGGGGCTACAACACCGTCGCTTTCTTCGCGCCCAATACGGCCTACTCCGCTTCGATCGAGTACAACGAGGAGGGAAATGAGCTCAAGACCCTGATCCAGCTCCTCAAGGAGCAGAAGATCGAAGTCATCCTGGATGTCGTGTTCAACCATACGGCCGAGGGCGATAAAAACGGTCCCTTCACCTGCTTCAAGGGGATCGACAACAATGTCTACTACATGCTGACGCCCGGCGGGGATTATTTTAATTTCAGCGGCTGCGGCAATACCTTCAACTGCAACCACCCCGTTGTGGTCCGTTATATCATCGACTGCCTCCGCCACTGGGTGACCCAGTACCATGTGGACGGCTTCCGCTTTGACCTGGCCAGCATCATGGGCAGGAATCAGGACGGAGTCCCCATGGGAGACCCGCCCCTGCTGCGGGCCATCTCCGAGGATCCGGTCCTGGCAGAGACCAAGCTGATCGCCGAGCCCTGGGATGCCGGCGGCATGTACCAGGTGGGGAGCTTCCCGGCCTATCACCGCTGGAGTGAATGGAACGGCCGCTACAGGGATGCCCTGCGCGATTTCCTCAAGGGCAATTACTGGAACGCCGAGGAGACGGCCGAGAGGATCATGGGGTCCCCCGACCTCTACGACCACGGCTATAACGGCTTCCGGTCCTCGGTCAACTTCATCACCTGCCACGACGGCTTCACCCTCCACGACCTCTTCGCCTACAACCACAAGCACAACGAGGCCAATGGATGGAACAATGCCGACGGTGCCAACGACAACCGCAGCTGGAACTGCGGCGTCGAAGGGCCCACCGAAGACCCTGTCATCCAGAACCTGCGCTACAAGATGATGCGCAACGCCATCACGGTCCTCATGTGCAGCCGGGGAACCCCCATGATCCTGGCGGGGGACGAGTTCGGCAATACCCAGCACGGCAACAACAACAGCTACTGTCAGGACAATGAGGTCTCCTGGCTCAACTGGGACTATCTGCGGCTGAACAGGGACTTTTTCAGATTCTATAAGAATGTGATCGCTTTCCGCAAAAAGCATCCCGTGATCAGCCGTCCCCTGGAGCCTGCCGCCTGCGGACTTCCGGATGTGATCGCCTGCGGGGCCAATCCGGACGACCATGTGATCGGCCGCAGCAATAAGGTCCTGGGCATCCTGTTCGCGGGCCGCGAGGAGGGAGCCGTGGGCGACGACGTGGTCTATATGGCCATCAACGCCTACTGGGAGCCGGTGGAGATCCGGCTGCCGGCGCTCAGGGCCGGCCTGTCCTGGGGCATCAACATCAATACGGATGCCGACGACAACGTTTTTTATCACAAAAACTCCGTATTTCTCAAGAGTCCGCTCTTCCTCCTCAAGGAGAGGAGCGTGGCCGTATTTACGCTATTCCACCAATAAGAGGAGGGACATAGATGAGCAGTACCAGGATTCTGGTCGTGGACGATGAGCAGAGGATGCGCAAGCTCCTGCGGGATTACCTGATCCGGGAGGGCTACAGCGTGCTCGAGGCCTCCAATGGAAGAGAGGCGGTCGATCTTTTTGACCGCGAGGGGAACATCTCTCTGATCATACTCGATGTCATGATGCCGGAAATGGACGGCTGGCAGGTCTGCTCGGAGATCCGCAAGACCTCCAAAGTGCCGATTATCATGCTCACTGCCAGAAGCGATGAGCGCGACGAGCTCAGGGGCTTTGAACTGGGCGTGGACGAATACGTCACCAAGCCCTTCAGCCCGAGGACCCTGTCGGCCCGCGTCAATGCCATCCTGCGCAGGACCCTGGGGACCGCGGCCGAAAAGACGCTCGAGGCGGGCGGCATCGAGATGGACAAGGCTGCCCATATCGTAAAGATCGACGGCGAGCAGGTGGACCTGAGCTACAAGGAGTTTGAGCTCCTCCAGTACTTTATGGAGAACAACGGCATCGCCCTTTCCAGGGAGCGGATCCTCAACAGTGTCTGGAACTACGATTACTACGGGGATGCCCGCACGATCGATACCCATGTCAAAAAGCTCCGCAGTAAGCTCGGGGACAAGGCGGCCCTGATCAAGACGGTCTGGGGCATCGGTTACAAATTTGAGGCGTAATACAATTGAAAAACAGGAAAAACAACGGGGGAGATTCTCCCCCTTTTACATCTCTGCGGACCCTCTACGGGATCCTCTTTTTCCTGCTGATGACCGGCACCATCATACTGGGCTACCTGATCAACAGCATCTTTCTGGAGCGCTACTACGTTTCAGACAGAAAAAAGGCCCTGGTCAGGGTCTATGACCAGCTGCAGGCGGCGGCTGCGGAGGACAGGCTGGGCTCGGAGGAATTTGACCAGACCCTGCAGAAATCCCTGCGCCGCAGCAATGTCAGCCTCCTGATCCTGGACTCCAACACCAACACGGACAAGGTCTGGTCGGCAGATGAGTCGGTCATGCAGGAGAGGCTCTACGCCAATCTCTTCGGGATGACGCCGATCATGCCCCGCGGAGAAAAAAAGGCGGACCGGGAGGATGGATCCCAGCCCCCTCCCTCCGGGGAAGAGGACGGGCCCGTGGCCGCGGAAGAGGAAGACGATTATTATTCTGAATATGTCATCACCCAGATCCTGGAGGAGGAAAAGCCCTATACGATCAATGTCGTCCTCAACAGGTATATGGGGACCAGAAGTATGGAAATGTGGGGACCGCTCGGTGAGAGCCGGTTCTTTTTACTGCGCTCGCCGCTGGAGGATATAAGGTCCAGCGCTGCCGCAGCCAACCGCTTTTACGGCTATATAGGCTTCATTCTGGCGGTCGCCGGAACCATCCTGGCCTGGTGGCTGTCCAGGAGGATCACAGAGCCCGTCCGCCAGCTGACGGACATTTCCGTGCGGATGAAGCATCTGGACTTCAGCGCCAAATATGAGGGCCAGTCCCGGACCGAGATTGATATTCTGGGAAAAAATATGAATGAGATGTCCCAGAAACTGGAGGAGACCATCTCCGCCCTCAGGACCGCCAACAACGAGCTGCAGAGAGACCTGGACCGCAGAAACCGCCAGGAGGAGATGCGGCAGGAGTTTCTGGCCAATGTCACGCATGAGCTCAAGACCCCGATCGCCCTGGTGCAGGGCTATGCGGAGGGCCTGCAGGACGGCATAGCGGATGATCCCGAATCCCGCGACTTCTACCTGTCGACCATCGTCGAGGAGTCGAAAAAGATGGATACGATCGTCCAGAAGGTGCTCATGCTCAACCAGCTGGAATTCGGGGACAGCAGTGTGAACATGGAGCGCTTCGACATCGTCGGCATGATCCGCAATTACCTGGAGAGCGCCTCCCTGCTGGCCAGGCAGGACAATATCACCCTGCAGTTTGACGAAAAAGGCCCCGTCTATGTATGGGGAGACCCCTTCCTGATCCAGGAGGTCTTTGCGAATTACTACAGCAATGCCCTCCATCATGTCTGCCCGCCCGAAAAGAAGGACCCGGCGCAGAAGGCAGGACCGGAGGAAGGACAGGGGACCGGCCAGGCTGCCGGCCCGGACGAAAAGGTCATCGATATACGGTGCGACAGCCGTGATAACTGTGTGCGGGTGACTGTATTTAACACGGGCAATCCCATTCCCGAGAGCGCCCTGCCCCATATCTGGGAGAAATTCTACAAGGTGGACAAGGCCAGGACACGGGCCTATGGAGGCTCGGGCGTCGGCCTGTCCATAGTCAAGGCCATCATGGACCTGCACCACAGAAACTACGGAGCGGAAAACTATGACAACGGAGTCGCGTTCTGGTTTGAACTGGACCGAAGCGGAGGAGATAAATAAATGACGGCGATCATTGATTATGATGCGGGAAATATCAAAAGTGTGGAAAATGCGGTCCGCTTTCTCGGCCACGAGGTCGAAGTGACGGCGGATCCCGGGCGGATCCTGCAGGCTGACCATATCATCCTCCCGGGAGTCGGGGCCTTCGGAGACGCCATGAAAAGACTTCGGGAGCGGGGCCTGGAGGAGACCATCCGCAGGGCCGCAGAGAGCGGCATCCCCTTCCTGGGGATCTGCCTGGGCCTGCAGCTCCTCTTTGAGGAGAGCGAGGAGAGCCCCGGCGTGCGGGGACTGGGCCTTCTGCCCGGCAGGATCCGCCGGATCCCGGACGGCGAGGGCAGGAAGGTCCCCCAGATCGGATGGAATGACCTGACCTTTCCCAGACAGAGCCGCCTCTTCGCCGGGCTGGACCAGGGCGTCTATGTCTATTTCGTCCACTCCTATTACCTGGAGGCCGGCGACCCGGCCGATGTCACAGCCAGGACCAACTACGGCGTTCAGATCGACGCCGCCGTGGAGCACGGCAGCGTCTTCGCCTGCCAGTTCCATCCGGAAAAGAGCGAGAGGGTCGGGATGAAGATCCTTGAAAACTTTCTGGCCCTGTGAAAAACGCCGCACCCTAAAGGAGAAAGAGCAATATGCTGACAAAGAGGATCATCCCCTGCCTGGATGTCAACGGAGGCAGGGTCGTTAAAGGTATCAATTTCGTCTCCCTGCGTGATGCGGGCGACCCGGTCGAGGCCGGCGAGGCCTACTCCAGGGCCGGGGCCGATGAACTGGTCTTCCTGGACATCACGGCGACCAGCGACGCCCGCGCCACGGTGGCCGACATGGTCCGCAGGGTCGCGGAGCGGGTCTTTATCCCCTTTACCGTCGGAGGCGGGATCCGGACGACAGACGACATGCGGGCCATCCTGCGGGAGGGGGCTGACAAGGTCTCGGTCAACTCCGCCGCCATCAACCGCCCGGCCCTGATCGCCGAGGGCGCGGAGCGCTTCGGCAGCCAGTGCATCGTCGTCGCGATCGACGCCAGGCGCAGACCCTCCGGGGACGGCTGGACCATCTACCGCAGCGGCGGCCGCATCGATACCGGCATTGACGCCATCGAATGGGCCGTCCAGGCCGAGAAGCTGGGAGCGGGCGAGATCCTGCTGACCAGCATGGACGGAGACGGCACAAAGAACGGATATGACCTGGAGCTGACCCGGGCGGTCTCCGACGCGGTCGGGATCCCCGTGATCGCCTCCGGCGGAGCCGGCACCCTGGAACACTTCCGGGAGGCCCTGACAGTCGGCGGAGCGGACGCGGCCCTCGCCGCCTCCCTCTTTCACTTCAAGGAGCTGGAGATCCGCCAGGTCAAAGAATACCTGAAGGAACACGATATACCGGTGAGGATCTAAGAAAGGAAGCATTATGGCCTTGTTCAGAGTCGATCGTTTATTTCGGATCCGGGCTCTCCTGAGGAAGAAGGGCAGGTCCGCCGCGGGGCCGGCCGGGCCTGACAAAGACACGATAGCAGTGCTTCAGACAGAAACAGAGGACAGGCAGGCAGAAACAGGAGCGGAGCCGGAGACCATTGTTCCGGCGGGAACCGGGGCGGAGCCGGAGACCATTGTTCCGGCAGAGCCCGGAGCGAATCCGGAAAGCACCGCGCCGGCGGGAACCGGACCGGAGCCCGGGACCCATGGGTCGGCAGAGTCCGGACCAGAAGAAAAAGAGAAGGAAGACGCAGCTATGAACACTCATACAGAGATCAAAACGCAAGAATTGGATACAGCAGAGGAAAAGGCAGAAGAGGATATGACTACAGAGATCAGGAAGGCGGAAGCCGGCAGAGAAGAGAATACATCAAAAGAGACTTTCGAAGAAGAGGTTATTACAGAAGAAAACATTTCAGAAGAAAACATTGCTGAAGAAAATATCGCAGAAGAATCTGCTACAGAAGAAGCTGTGGCAAGTGAAACCATTGCCAAAGAGGCTGCAGCAAAGGAAACTTCTGCAGACACGCCTGTTGCAGAGGAACCTGTCAAAGAAGAGCCGGTCTGGACCCGGGAAGGGGTGGAGGACCTGGAGCCTTTCGATGTATTCGCCCACTTCAGAAAGATCGCATCCATTCCCCACGGGTCCTTCCACACGGAAGAGATCAGTGACCACCTGGAGCAGTTCGCAAAAAAGCACGGGTTTGACTATTACAGGGACGACATGGGCAACCTGATCATCCGCAGGCAGGGATCGGCCGGTTTCGAGGACCGGGACCCGGTGGCCCTGCAGGGTCATATCGACATGGTCCTGGCCAAGGAGGCCTCGAAGGACATTGACCTGGAGACCCAGCCCATCACCCTGCTGACGGACGGAGAATGGCTGACGGCCGACCGGACGACCCTAGGGGCCGACAACGGGATTGCAGTCGCCATGATGCTGGCCCTTCTGGCTGATGAATCGCTCAAGTGCCCTCCTCTGGAGTGCATTTTTACCGTCGACGAGGAAGTGGGCCTTCTGGGGGCGGAGGGACTGGACCTGTCCTCGCTCAACAGCCGCAGGATGATCAATCTCGATTCCGAGGACGAGGGCATCATTACCGCCGGCTGCGCCGGCGGGGCCCAGGAGATCTGCACCCTGCCCGGCAGAAAAAAGCTGAAGGAAGGGATCCCGGTCACGATCGAGATCGGAGGCCTGCTCGGCGGACATTCGGGCGATAAGATCGGGGAGAGCAGGGCCAACGCCATCCTGCTCCTGGCCAGGCTCCTCTATAAGCTCACGAAGGTCGGAAAATTCTATATTGTCAGCATGAGCGGCGGAGAGAGGGACAATGCCATCCCCCGCAATGCCCAGGCCCACCTTCTTTTTAAGGGGAAAACTAAAAAAGAGGATATAAAGGCTGCTGTGGAAAGGTTTGGCTCTGAGGTCAAAAGGGAATACAGCGTGACAGACCCCGGGGTCGAAGTCCGCCTGTCTATACCGGAAAACAGGGAGCGGGAGAGAAAAGAGGCCTTCACCCGCAAGGACAGCCTGCACATGATCCGCTTCCTGATGGCCTTTCCCAATGGCCTGATCGAGTATATACCCGGCCAGAAGGAGATTCCCCAGACCTCCCTGAGCCTGGGGATCCTCACAACGCTTGACAAGGGCATCTGCGTCCAGTCCCTGGTGCGGAGCAGCCTCAATTCCCGCAAGCGGATGCTGATGGACAGGATCGAATGCATCGCCGAGGAATTCGGGGCAACGCTGGAGACCACCGGCGCCTATCCCGCCTGGGAGCTGGTCAGGGATTCCGACTTCCGGCGTCTGGCCGCGGAGACCTACAGGAAAGTGACCGGCAGCAGGCCCGAGGTCACAGTCACCCATGGAGGCCTGGAGTGCGGCCTTCTCTCCGCCAAGGTGCCGGGTCTGGACTGCATATCCATCGGTCCCGACATGGAGGACATCCATACCCCCGGTGAGCGCCTGAATGTGGCTTCCACCGCCAGGACCTACGCCTATCTCAGAGAGCTTCTGGCGGCCTGCGCGGACCTGTAAG
>CAMNFJ010000125.1:0-8570 GCA_946536955.1 uncultured Lachnospiraceae bacterium | reverse complement strand
ACGGTTTCCTGATTCGTCTACTGGATCAGGAAACCGTCCCTTATTAGATATCATGCTGCAACCAGTCTGAAACGTCCCCGGTGACTCGCAAAAATGAGCCAGTCTGAACCGTCCCCGGTGACTCATTCATGGCGGCTGAGGAAGTCGATGAGCAAATTGCCCATGATCTCGCTGTCGACAATATAGCTGCCGTGGTCGGCGCCTTTCACGACGACCAGCTCGGCGTCGGGGAGGTTGGCCATGATCTTGTCCGTCTCGGAGCGGAGGATGAGGTCATTCTCGCCCACTGTGACCAGGACGGGGATCGTGATGGTCTGCAGGGACTTCGGGTCGATATGGGGTTCTGTCAGCATGAGCGTGACCAGGGGGTCGGGCTCTTTTTTATTGAGTTCTGTGTATTCCTCGATAAAATCAGGGACGATTCCCTCCGGGGAGAGGTTGGTCCCGCTGATGGCCAGTCGGCCAAGTGTCCCCGGGTGGCGGGTCTCCAGGAGGAGGGCCAGGATGCCTCCGTCGCTGTGGCCGTAGAGGGCCGGCTTCTCCAGTCCCATGGCCCGGATAAACTGGTAAATGTCCTCGGCCATGTCTTCGTAGTGGTATTCCGACATGGGTTCATTGACCCCGTGTCCCCTGGAATCCGGGGCATGGACCTCGTATCCCGCCTTCACCAGCTGGTCGATCTCCGTATCAAACAGGTGGTGGTCCTCCGCGTTGCCGTGGACCAGAACAATGGGCTTTCCTTTTCCGGCTCTGGCATAGTGGAGCCGGACGCCGTTCACGTCGACGTAGTTTGTCGCTTCATAAACCTTCATTTCGTTCCCTTTTTTCCTTTAAGTGTTTCATCTTCCACCGGATCCGCAGTTGATTCTGCAGCCCCGGCTTCAGCCTTTCCGCTCTCCGCTTTCCCGGCAGATGCCGCCGCGCCGCATGCTGCCAGCGACAGGAGCATGGCCGCCGCCAGCAATATACTGATCGATCTCTCTGCTGCTAATCTCATTTTTTCCCTCGCACTCCCCGTCCCCGGTCTCCCTGCTCACTGGAAAACCGGCCCTATGGACCGTGCTGGCCATAGAGCCGGTTTTTACAACTTGCGCCCGGTCCTTATTTTTTCGTGATGATGGCTCTCTTGTGTGTGCCCTTTCCGATCGGTCCCTTTTCATCGGATGCCGCCACGTTGAAGAGGATCTTCTTGCCGTCGATCTCAGCGATCTCGACTTCGCAGGTGACCCTGCCGCCCTCGGGAGTCGCGGAAAAATGCTTGACCTCCACGGCCATGCCGACAGAACCTTTTCCCTCCTCGAGGTTCTTTGCCAGAAGATCCGCGCAGGTCAGCTCCATCAGATTGATCATGCTGGGCGTGGAGAAGACGTGGGGGAGATCGACCTGGGGAAGCTGGCTGTCAAGGTTATCAGCGCACATGGCGGCTGTGACGTTGATGGTGATCGAGTTTTTCATTCCTGCTTTTAATTCCATATCCGTTTCCTTTCTATGCAATATGGTGGCGTCAGCAATAGAGCTGTTTTTCACATCGTGAACAGGTTCTTCCATCATTATAACAGTATTCTTCGCGCGGCGGTATTCTCGGATTGTTTTTTGCAAGGGACGGTTCTCTGCCTGCTGCAGTACAGGCCTTCCTGAAAAAAGGAGGCTTTTTCTCCGATGCAATCACAGGTGCCTGGGCCCGCGGCACAGGCACCGGAGTGAAAAAAACGCTATCGAGCGTTTTTTTCACTCTTCCTCCTCAGCCCCCAGGCCGTAATACAGCATCCGGTTATAGGCCGCATTGGCTTCCTGACTTGCCTTCTTCGCCCGCCAGGCGTCGATCTCCGACCGGATGGACAGCATCTCGTCGACGACCAGCTCCACACTGCGGGGCTTTACATTATAGAGATAAGAGGTCATCCTCTCAATCGCCCGGGGGCTCCCCAGGTGCCTGGCGATGACTTCGCCCAGGGCGGGTTCAAAGCCAAGGGCTTCGAGCGAGGAGACGAGTTCGTCGCGGGCGCGCGCCCATTCTTTTCTGTTGTCCATTGTGTTCATACTCCTGCTTCCTGAAACATTGGGACAGTTCCGCGGTTCACTTGCTCTACTACCAGTGAGCCAGGGCATGAAACGGGGGACAGTTACGGAGTTCACGTTCCCTTCTTCCATGGCTGTAACATGGGCTGTTCCCCGGTACCAAATCGATGTCCCTGCCATTGTATCAAATCGATGTCCCTGCTATTGTATCAAATCACTGGCGCGATAGCTATCTTCGCGATTTCCCGGTTCTGCGCCCGGTTCCGCGCGCAAAGCGTTATGACCGCTCAGGCAAAAAGATGCTCCACACAGAGACCGGATCCCCCGGTACTCAGCATAAGCATCTGCGCCTGCACGACGATTTCCCGCGCGCTCTTACTCAGTTCCATAACCCCACCTCCCTTGTTTTTAAGTCAGCCCGCATAAATGCGGCAGACAGGACACAGAAACTGCCGGAAACCGATGTCTCCTTTTTCTGCGCCCTGGCAGGTACTTTTGCCTGAACAAGATGTCCACGGATTTTATTCACTTGGTGTTAAACCTGGTCTGCCTATCCGTTACAGAAATTATAACTGTACAATAATGTATTTTTAATCCAGTAGAAGGTATTTCCGGGCAATATTACCCTCGCGCTGCTGTCGACATTATTATTTTTCACATGGACTGATTGGAGTATAATAAAAAAAACAGATGAAAACCTCGATTTGTATTTGATAGGAGGTGTAACCATGATTCTGTATATTTTAGCCTGTCTGGTAAGCTTTATCCCCCTGACCGCCCTCTTTTTGTGGCTCAGGTCTTATGTCAAAAAGGATGAGGAATACAAAAAGCTCTGCAACAGGTTCCTGCTGCGGGGATTCCTCTGTATATTTCCCGTCATCCTGCTTTCCGGGGTGAGCTACATCCTGCTCAGGCTGACCAGGCTGCACATCAGCTTTCCCCTCCTCTATGAGGCCCTTTACACATTCATTGTGCTCGCCCTCATGGAGGAGATCGCCAAGTATTTGTTTTTCAGGCAGGAGTTGAAAAAGCATGAATATCCCTATTCCTGGCTGGATGTCACCGCCCTCATGACGATCATCGGGACAGGCTTCTCCCTGATCGAAAGTATCATCTATGCGATCGGGGCCAGCATTCCGGTCGTCCTGATCCGCGGCATCTGCCTGCCCCATGCAGGCTATGGCTTTGTCGTGGGATATTTTTATGGAAAGAGCGTCAAAAGCGGTCGGCCGGCCTGTCAGTGGATCGGTTTTGTGATCGCCTGGCTCCTCCATGGTATGTATGATTTCTCCCTCAGCGAGGAGTTCCTGGCGCTCAATGAAAACCTGGCCATCATTCCCTTTATCCTGGCTTTCGTGGAAATAGTGCTGGTGGTCATTCAGATCGTCTTCACTGTAAGGGCAAGGAAGCGGGAGCTCTATACGCAGCCGCTCTGATAAAGTAATCGAAACGTCACGGTCCACACCCTTCGAACAGGGGGATAGCCGCGATCAATAGCGGACCGATGGCGGGCCGATAGATAATATTCATAAACCTGCAAATGACAATGCAGTTTGTGCGGCGATTGGTGTATAATGGATTTCTGTGGTCACAGCACCGACTAAAAACTTTTGCCGGAAGGATCTCTGCGATACAGGAGACAGACAAAATATTTTGCCGGAAGATTTTCTGCGATCACATGAACCGGACAAATTTTTTCACCAGGAGGAATTGACTATATGCCGACAACAGACAAACAGCTGACCGTGAGGCCCGAATTCGATGATTTTCTGAAGCAGGTGGACGAGTATGCCGGACAGCTTCCGGCTGAGATCCGCGAGCCCATGCGCCAGGCGCTCTACAGTGAATACGATGGAAATTACGACAAGGTGGAAGAGATCTGCAAGGGGATCCTGGAAAAGGATCCCGAAAACATGGAGGCCCTTCCCCTGCTCGGCAGGACCCAGCTGGCGCAAAGGAAGTACGAGGAGGCGCAGGAGTCCTTCCAAAAGCTTCTGGAAAAGGATCCCGGCCGGAATTTTGAGCGCATTGAGTACGGCATCACGCTCCATGCTCTCCTCAAGTATCCCGAGGCTCTGCAGGAGCTGCAGAAGGTGGATCCGGAGGCGGATTATCATCCCTTCTATTACTCCACCCTGGCCGACTGCTATGAGAGCACCGGGAACCGGAGGAAAGCCCGGGATGCCTACCGCGCGGAGATCGCGCATTGGGAAAAGACCGGCGACATCGCTTCGCCCGAAAACCTGGACGGGTGCTTCTGCAACGTGGTCTATATGGATGCCGCGCTTTCCCTGCCGGAGCTTCCCGCGGACCTGGACCTCTACAAAAGCTTTCTGGAAAAAGCGGACCTGACACCGGATATGCAGAACCGTCTGGCCGGCAACATCGCCTACTGGAGCAGCCTCCTGACAGTCCCTTCCTTCCGCGGCCTGTTTGTCGACTTCGTAAAACATGTGGAGCTGGAGGGCTGGCTGATGGACAGCCCCAGAGCCTTCATCATCGACAGCGCCTACCGGTCGGCAGAGTCCTACCGCTACCACGAGGACAAAAAGGTCGACGCCTTCATGGAGTCCTTCCTGTCCGCGGAAGCCGGCAGCCAGGACGAGACCAACAAAAAGCCCGTCCGCGCGACACAGCTGGCCCACGAGTGGTACATGTCCAAGTGCGTCGATGAATACGCGGAAATGTTCCTCTATGTCGCGGAGCAGTATCCCTACTCCTATATGCGGACAGTCACCTTCCTCGACCAGCTCCGGACCTTCGGTCCTGAAAAGATCCGCGACCTCATCCTGGACCGCCTGGAAGAGGAAGAACTGGTGAAGGGCGACCGGGCCGCGGTCATCGAAGACCTGGAGCGGTCCTACAAGAGCCTGCGCGAAGCCAAAAAACAGCCGGTCTATCTCGCCGAGGGCGGCGTGACCTACAGGAGAAACGCCAAAAAGATCATGCCCAATGACCCCTGCCCCTGCGGTTCAGGCAAAAAATACAAGAAATGCCACGGACGCAGGCAGGCCTGATCATTCGAAAACTGCCGCGAGTGTGACAAGGGGACAGGCACTCTGTCACAGTACTGTGACAGAGTGCCTGTCCCCTTGTCACACCCCTTGTCACACGAGTCAGGAGAAGCGTACTCCTGACTCATGCGTGAAAACAGCTGCCCGGCGGGCAGCTGTTTTCAGTCAGTCCTCGTTCCCGGCCTTGAAATTGTAGATCGGTTTTATGTGGCTTATGATCTCCGCCGTCGGCCCGATGTTGGCCACGATCTCATCGATCGGTTTGTAGGCCATGGGGGACTCGTCCAGAGTCGCTTTGCTGACGCTGGTCGTATAGATCCCGCTCATGGACTCCCTGTAGTCCTTCATGGAGATGCTGGACTTCGCCTCAGTCCTGGACATGAGCCTGCCGGCCCCGTGCGGCGCGGACTGGTTCCAGTCGTCATTGCCCCTGCCGATGCAGATCAGGGCCCCGTCCCGCATGTTGATCGGAATCAGCAGCCTTTCTCCCTTCCTCGCGGACACAGAGCCCTTGCGCAGGATCATGTGGTCTGTATCGATGTAATTATGGACGGTCTCGAACTGGTCGACCGCGTGGAGCTTGCATTTTTTCAGGATGATCTCCGTGATGATCCTCCGGTTCAGCTTCGCGTATTCCTGCATGATCTTCATGTCGTGGATATAATCGTCAAAAAGCTGTCCCTCGCACCAGGCCACCGCATAGGGGACCGTGATCTCAGGCTTCTGTCTGGCCTGCTGCCATGCGGGGAGGAGTTTGTTGATCTCCTTCTCGCGTCCCTGAGCCTTGAGCTCTTCTATGAAGGCCTCCCGCTCCTGCGCCAGGATCTCCTTGTACCTCTCGCCGGTCACATTCAGATGCTCATAGGCCTGCCGCTGATAGTACTCGGCCACGTCCTTGCCGCTCCTTCTGGATCCCGTGTGGACGACAAGCCAGATGTGCCCTTCCTCGTCCCGGTCCAGCTCCCAGAAATGGTTCCCGCCGCCCAGAGTCCCCAGGCTCAGGCGGAAAACATCCTCGGACATCTTACAGTTGGTCTTCTTATAGCAGGCCAGGTCCGTCACATCGATCTCATCCGCCAGGCTGTGCGCCCTGGTCCTCATCCTCATCCCGGCCGGGACCTCCGCCTGGGAAATGCTGTCAAATTTCGGCAGGTTGATCCGCTCCTCCTTCAGCTGTGTCGCCAGCATCCCGCAGCCGATATCCACACCGACCAGGTTGGGAATGACCTTGTCCGTGACAGTCATGGTCGTTCCGATCACACAGCCGGCGCCGGCGTGGCAGTCCGGCATGATGCGGACCTTTGAACCGGCGACGGACGGCTGGTTCATCAGATTTGTCACCTGAGCAATGGTGGCGGCATCCGCTGTGTCCGTAAAAAGCTTCGCCGTATTATAGGATCCTCTGACTTCTATCATAATCTTTCTCCCGTATCAGTCCCTTTTTGTCCTGTCTTTATCATACCATGACCGCCGCCCACCCAAAAGGGCGGTGTTCTCATTCCGGGCGCACGCCCTCTCGAAGGGCGGTGTTCTCACTCCGGGCGCACGTCCCCCTCGAAGGGCGATGTTCTCAAATACATACAATGGGACTCCGGGCATCTGTTACCCATTCTCTGAAAAAGTACTATAATTGTCGGGCTGAACAAGGCATATTATGGCTCGACGGACATCTTCAAAATACGTACAGCAGCAGTCATTACAGAGGACAATATAACATGAACAAAGATCTTACCGTAGGAAAACCGGAAACCGTGCTGTGGCAGTTCTGCCTGCCTTTATTCGGGAGCATCATCTTCCAGCAGCTCTATAACATCGCGGACAGCCTGGTCGCAGGGAAGTTTATCGGCGAAAACGCGCTGGCTGCCGTCGGCAACAGCTATGAGATCACACTGATCTTCATCGCCTTCGCGTTCGGCTGCAACATCGGCTGCTCCGTCATCGTATCCCGCTATTTCGGGGCGAAGCAGTACCGCAAGATGAAGACCGCGGTGACCACCTCCCTCATTTCCAGCGCGGTGGTCTGCCTGGCCCTGATGCTGACCGGCATCCTCTTCTGTGACGGCCTGCTGGGGCTGATCCACACCCCGCAGGAGCTCTTCGCCGATTCAAAGCTCTACCTCGATATCTATGTCTGGGGCCTCCCCTTCGTCTTTTTTTACAATCTCTCCACGGGTATCTTCTCGGCGCTGGGCGATTCGAAGACCCCTTTCTGGTTTCTCGCCGCCTCCTCCACGATCAATATCGGCATGGACATCTGGTTCGTAGCCGGCTTTAAAATGGGCGTCGCGGGCGTCGCCTGGGCCACCTTCATCTGCCAGGGAGCGAGCTGCGTGCTGGCCCTCCTATTCGTCGCCAGGAGGCTCCGCGCCATTCCGACGGACAAGCGGTCTCCCCTCTTCTCCTGGCGGATCTGCGGCAATTTTGCAAAAGTGGCGATCCCCAGCATCCTGCAGCAGAGTTTTATTTCCATAGGAAACATCATCATCCAGGGCGTCATCAACGGCTTCGGCCCCTCCGTCATGGCGGGCTACTCGGCGGCCATCAAACTCAACAACCTGGTCATCACATCCTTCACGACCCTGGCCAACGGAATCTCCAACTACACCTCCCAGAATCTGGGCGCGGGAAAACTCGACCGCATCCGCGAGGGCTTCCGCGCGGGGCTCAGGATGGTCTGGATGCTCTCCCTGCCCCTTATGCTGCTCTATGTCCTGGGCGGAGCCCTGGTCCTGCAGCTCTTTATCAGTGATTCGTCCGGGGAAGCCATGCGCACGGGCATCACGATCCTGCGCATCCTGGCGCCCTTCTACTTTGTGATCTCTGCCAAGCTGGTCGCCGACGGTGTCCTGCGCGGAGCCAGCCTCATGGGATACTTCATGGCCGCCACCTTCACGGACCTGATCCTGCGCGTCGTCCTGGCCGTCGTGCTCTCCGGAACCGCCCTGGGCTCGACCGGCATCTGGTGCGCATGGCCGATCGGCTGGACCGTCGCGGCCGTGCTGTCTCTGACCTTCTACAGAAACGGCCCCTGGAAAAAAGGCCGGAACGCTGCAGAAGAGTAGTGTGACGAGGGGTGTGACAAGGGGTGTGACAAGGGGACAGGCACTCTGTCACAGCATTGTGACAGAGTGCCTGTCCCCTTGTCACACCTGTCCCCTTGTCACACCTGTCCCCTTGTCACACGGATCTCTTCGTCAACCGGATCTCAGTCGACTGCCTGCAGATGGTAGATGAAGGCGGTGAACTCCGGGATCTCGCGGGGAATGGGGATGCCTGCGTGCATGAGGGCCATGCCTGTCGCCGTGACCAGCTGCAGGCCGTCTCTTTCGAGCCTGTAGAGTCTGTCGGGGGCCAGGCCCTTGCACCGGATGTACTCCTGGGGACCGTTGACGGTCAGGTTGACGGTGACCACGGTGACCAGGGCTTCGCTCTTGTCTTTGGCGACGCTCTCCCAGGCGACGAGGTTGACCTGGTCGAAGGGATTGGCCAGCCGGTAGTAGTCACCGAAGAAGTTGAGGTCATAGTATTTGTGGTAGA
>CAMNFJ010000124.1:0-8694 GCA_946536955.1 uncultured Lachnospiraceae bacterium | reverse complement strand
AGTCCGTCGTTACCGGTATCGAGATGTTCCGCAAGACTCTGGATTATGCAGAGGCCGGCGACAACGTAGGTCTTCTTCTTCGTGGTATCGACAGAACCGCCATCGAGCGCGGCCAGGTTATCGCAAAGCCCGGCACTGTTACCTGCCACAAGAACTTCACCGCTCAGGTTTACGTCCTGACCAAGGATGAAGGCGGCCGTCATACTCCTTTCTTCAACAACTATCGTCCTCAGTTCTATTTCAGAACAACCGACGTTACCGGCGTTATCTCCCTTCCCGAGGGAACTGAGATGTGCATGCCTGGCGATCACGTTGAGATGACCATCGAGCTCATCCACCCCATCGCTATGGAGCAGGGTCTTACCTTCGCTATCCGTGAGGGTGGCCGCACTGTCGGTTCCGGCCGTGTTGCTTCCGTTCTGGACTAATAGATAGTTGTATAGATGGATTCCCGGGGCAGTCTGCCCGCCGGGTGAAGCAGCTCCGGCTGCCTGCCGCGGCATGAAGCTCCATGGAAGATCCTGATGCAGCGAAACGGTTGTCCGTATCAGACAATAACCGGATTTTAAGGCCCCGCCGAGTCACACCGGCGGGGCTTTTTTACACGAGTCAGGCCGGATTTGACAGGATCCTGCCCGATCCGGATATGGTGCCTGTGCCTCTGGATGGCCCAGGCACCTGTGATCGCATCGGAGAAACCCGTCCCGGGCTTTCTCCTCGCGCTGCCGCTCTACGAGCGGCATGGTCGGAAAGAATGAGAAAAAGAAATCGCAGAAGAAGACGCAATCGCTTAATTTTATACCTGGTTATAGCCGTGGTCGGCCTTTTCCTGGTCCGCTGGGCCATAGGCCGCCGTTCCCTGCCGACAGAGACTGCGGCCGAGGCCGGCTCGATCCCGGCCGCGGCTGCGGAGAAGACAGCAGGACCTGCCGGGACCAGCCCTGAGATCTCAGAATCTGCCGGGACCGGAGCGGAGACTGCAGCTGACGAGACTGGCGGGCGGACAGCGGCTGCAGCTGCGGAGCTGCCTGCCGGCGGACAGGGCGGACAGGTTCAGACAGTTGTATCCGGATCCGCGGATGCCGGCTCCGGGACAGGGACTTCCGCCGGAAGTAATACGATCGGAAGCACCGGGGAGGGAAACCTTCGCCGGGAGACAGCTGGCCTGACCGGATCCACCTGCGCGACAGCTGCGGCTGCTGTTCCCGCGGCACCAAAGCAGACTGAACTGGAAAAGGGAAAGGAATATCTCGATTCCCTGGACAGGCGGCAGCCGATCGAAGTCGAGTATATGATCGACAAGGCCAGAGTGGATTACGAAAATCAAAAGCAGAAGCTCGCCTATGTGGAGGAGCGGGAGAAATACCGGGACAAACTCGAGGACGGGGATGTCTGGGACAAATTCAAGGACTATGTCTTCCTGGGTGACTCCCGCGTAGTCGGCTACGATGTATTCGGCTTTCTCCCCTCTGAGCGGGTCCTGGCTGAGGCCGGAGATACCATCCTGCGGATCTCCGAGCATATGGATACCCTCAAGGAGATGGATCCCGACTATATTTTTATCAGCTATGGCATCAACGATATAGGGGTCGGGCTCTGGCCGACCGCGGAGGAGTACGCAGAGGACTTCGGTAAGAGGCTCGAAGAGCTCAGGAAGGAGCTGCCGGAAGCCCGGATCTTTGTCAACTCGATCATACCCGCGACCGACGAAGCAGTCGCCGGCGTATCCATCTGGGGAAAGATCCCCGAATACAGCGAGGCAGTCCGCAAGGTCTGTCAGGAAAAGGAGATTCCCTTTATCGACAACGACAGCCTGATCAAGGACCACCATGATCTCTACGCCGGGGACGGAGTGCATCTTCAGTCTGATTTTTATCCCTATTGGGCGGAGGAACAGATCCTGGCCGTCTTCGACCTGGACCACGGGCGGACCGCGGACGGAACCCCTCTGGAAGAGGTTTGGACGGCCGATGACGGGAAAGCAGAGACGGGACAGACCGGACGGACCGGACAGGAGTAAAAGGATTCGATATGGCGTTTGATCCTGATTTTGAAGAATTGCAAAGAGACGAGCCCGGACGGCAGGAAACTGGCGGAGCCCAGGACAGACCCCGGCGGCGGGGAGCCGGCCGGGCCCTGCCGGTCTTCCTCTGCCTGCTCCTGACCGCGGCGGGTTTTTTCCTGATGTTTTACGATGGAAAAAGGAATGTCCGCCACGGTGTATGCAGGTGCGGGGACGGCAGGATGATGGAAATCCCCTGTGAGCCCGACATGGACAAGATCGACCAGACCGCAGACGGGATCGGGCAGCTCGCCCAGGCCCATCCGGAGATCGCCCAGTATATGATGCTGATCCCCTCCGCAGCCTGTGTCCAGCCGGACTACCTGCCGGCGGGCCTGCAGATCCGGGACCAGAAGGCGGACCTGTCCATGGTCAGGTCAAAGATGCCGCAGGCGCTTTCCTGGATCGACCTCTACGAACTTTTTTCGGTCCATGCGGGAGAAAAACTCTACTATGCCACGGACATCTATCTGACAGGCTGGGGAAGCAGGTATGCCTCGGGCCTGGCTCTTGAAAAAATGGGGGCCCGGGCGCCGGAGGGAAAGGACACCTGCTATCTTTTGTCCGACAGCTATGAAGGAAAACTGGCGGCGGACCGGGACCTGGTCCAGCGCCTGACCGGAAACAAAAAGGAGCGCCTGGAGATCTATATACCGGAGGAGGAGGCCGCCTATTACCGGGTGGACGGATTGACCGGCAGGCTCTCGGGATCTCTCTATGATTCGCGGGCCCTCCGCGGAACACAGCAGTATGACGTGTTTTTCGGCGGCAACAGACCTCTGACCGAGATCTGCACGACCGCCGTGAACGGACAGACCCTGCTCATTATCGGAGACAGGGAGGCAGACTCGGTCGTCCCGGGCTTTGTCTCATCTTTTGAAAAGATCATCCTGGTCCATCCGGACAAGAGCCCTGCGACGATAGAGAAGCTGATCGGGGAATACCAGCCGACCGGCATCCTCTATCTCTACGGCGCCAATTCCTTTATGAGGGACCGGGCCCTGCTCCACGCGCTGGGAAAATAGCTTTCCCGGGCTTCCCGGCCCGGACCTGGGGCGCGGGTACGCCGGACAGGCCGGAGCACGGAGGACGCTGATCTGCCTGACAGGCCGGAGAAGGGGCTGCTTTTCTGCCTGACAGGCCGGAGAACGGGGGCCGGACCTGCACACAGACCGACGTCATACAATGGGAAATTATGTAATCATGTAACGGGAGGAAATAATGGACGAACAGACTCTGAACAAAGAAGATACGCATCCGCAGGCTCAGGACGATGCCCGGATGCAGGAGCCTGTAGATAAGATGAACAGGGCGGCTGAAGAGAAGAGCGTCGCAAAGAGCACTGTCTTCGACAAGGGGCCCTACGAAGTCCGGACCCCTGTGCAGACTGTGCGCAGTGAAACAGAGGGAGATCCGGATGCCAACTTCTATCAGGGAACGGGCCATGTCAGGATCCGCACTCTGGAAATGAAGGAGATCTCGCAGGAGGACATCGACCGGGTCCTGGAACTGACCGGCCAGCTGGAAGCCTTTGACATTCTGATGATGTATTACGACTGCGCCCTGGCCCAGGTCAGGACAAAGCTGGAGATCCTCAACAGGGAAATGGCCCTCAAAAAGAAGCGCAATCCATTTGAATCGATCAAGTGCAGGCTCAAGAAACCGGTCAGCATTTATGAGAAGCTCAAGCTCCGCAGGATCCCCTTCTCGGTCGAAAACATCGAGACCCATCTGACGGATGTGGCGGGACTGCGCGTGATCTGCTCCTTCATCGATGATATCTACAATATCCGGGACAGCCTGGCTGCCCAGGACGACGTAAAGATCATCCAGGAAAAGGACTATATCGCCCATCCCAAGGCCAACGGCTACAGGAGCCTCCACCTGATCCTGGAAATCCCCATCTTCCTCATGCAGGAAAAAAAGTTCATGAGAGTGGAGCTGCAGTTCCGCACGATCGCCATGGACTTCTGGGCCAGCGTGGAACATAAGATGAAATACAAAAAAGAGATCAAGAACGAGAAATCGATTGTCGAGGAGCTGCGCTACAGCGCGGACCTGATCAACCAGCTGGACCGCAGGATGCTCCAGATCAGGGACCGGATCGAGCTCAGCGAGGAGTCCAACCTGGAACGTTCGGAATGGAAATAACCGGCGCCAGGCGAAAAACTCCATACAATACAAAAAACCCCGGCTTCGAGCCGGGGTTTTTATTATAAAATGAAATCACGGGGGGCAGACTGGAATCAGCTCCCGGAGCTTTCCTCCGCGACCCAGCGCCCGGCGGCCCCGCAGGGCAGGACCAGGCCGTTGCCGGAGACGGGAAGTCCGACCTCCCCGGCATCCACGCTGCCCTTGTGGACGGGGTCGAGTACAGTGTGCAGCATGTAGCTGAGCACGGCTGGCTGCAGCCCTGTCGTATAGGAATTGATCAGGAAGAAGAGGGGATTTTCGGAGAGCAGCAGGGAACACCTCTGCAGGAAGGGGAAGATGCTGTCCTCGATCTTCCAGATCTCACCCTTGGGGCCCCTGCCGTAGGAGGGCGGGTCCATGATGATGGCGTCATAGTGATTGCCCCGCCGGATCTCCCGCTCCACGAACTTGCCGCAGTCGTCGACCAGCCAACGGATCGGGGCATCGGCCAGACCGGAGAGCTGGGCATTTTCCCTCGCCCATCCGACCATGCCCTTGGAGGCGTCCACATGGGTCACCCTGGCGCCCGCGGCAGCGGCTGCGGCTGTGGCCCCTCCCGTATAGGCAAAGAGGTTGAGGACCCGGACCTCCTGTCCTGCCCCGACCCTGGCGCGGATCAGAGCGGAAAACCAGTCCCAGTTCACGGCCTGCTCGGGGAAGAGGCCGGTATGCTTGAAGCTGAAGGGCTTGAGCCGGAAGGTCAGATCCCTGTAATGGATGCACCAGTCGTCCGGCAGGTCAAAAAACTCCCATTCCCCGCCGCCCTTTTTGCTGCGGTGATAATGGGCATTGGGCTTTTTCCACTCCCGGCCGCGGGGCGTGTCCCAGATGACCTGGGGATCCGGCCGGATCAGCCGGTACTCTCCCCATCTCTCAAGCTTCTCCCCCCGCGAGGTGTCTATCACTTCATAGTCTTTCCAGGCGTCAGCAACCCACATTGTCATTTTCCTTTCTATATATAAATGATATAATACCGGATTCCGGATGAACGAAACAGATCCGGGGCGGCAGCCTTACCCGCCGGTCCTTTCAAAACCTGTCCGTTCAATACCTGCCTTTTCAGGTACTGCCCTTTCAAGGTCTGTTCTCCAAGTCTACCTTCTGTGTGCCGAAATGTAAAGTGGTTCGCGCCCTTCGGAAGGCGCACATGGCAGCCGATTCAGGGCACTTGCGCGGACAGTTTGCAGAAATGACTTTATTTAATATAGAAGATATGTTAAAATCGACATGCTATTTCGTTGCAGTGATAAAGCGTTAAACTGTCATTGCAGCATAAATCATAAAGGGAGGAGATACTATGACAACATCACAAATCATCATAATTGCCACGATTGTTGTATATCTGTTCGGTATGCTGCTGATCGGCGTCATCTTCAACCGTCAGGGTGCGGCTGATACTTCCGACGGCTTCTATATCGGAGGCAGAGGCCTCGGACCGCTCGTTACAGCCATGAGCGCGGAGGCGTCCGACATGAGCAGCTACCTGCTGATGGGTCTGCCCGGCCTGGCCTACCTGGCAGGTATCGCGGAGGTTGGATGGACCGCCATCGGCCTGGCTGTCGGAACCTACCTGAACTTCCTGTTTGTCGCCAGGATCCTCAGACGCTACTCCGAAAAGCTCGGCGCCTTTACGATCCCGGATTTTTACAGCCGCAGGTATAACGACCAGGAAAACATCCTTTCCCTGATCGCGGCCCTGATCATCATCATTTTCTTCGTGCCCTATACGGCATCCGGCTTCAAGGCTGTCGGAACCCTCTTCAACAGCCTGTTCGGAGTCGAGTATCACCTCGCCATGATCATCGGCGCCGTTATCATCGTCGCCTACACGACCATGGGAGGCTTCCTTGCGGTCTCCACCACGGACCTGGTCCAGAGTATCTTTATGTCCATCGCCCTCGTGATCATCGTCTTCTTCGGCATTGAGAAGGCCGGCGGAATGGATACCGTCGTGCAGAACGCCAAGGCCCTTCCCGGATATCTGAACCTCTTCCAGGGCTACGATGTCACGACCAATTCCGCATCCACCTACGGCCCGCTGAGCATCTGCTCCACCCTGGCCTGGGGCCTCGGCTACTTCGGCATGCCCCATATCCTGCTTCGCTTCATGGCGATCAGAGATGAGAGAGAGCTGGTGCTCTCCCGCCGGATCGCATCGGTCTGGGTCGTCCTTTCCATGGGCATCGCGATTTTCATCGGTATCATCGGCTTCAGTGTTTCCCTGGCCGGAGAGATCCCCATGCTCAACGGCAGCTCCTCTGAGGCCGAGACCATCATTATCCAGATGGCCAATCTCATGAGCCAGCACAGCGTGATCTTTGCCCTGGCAGCCGGAATCATCCTGGCCGGCATCCTGGCAGCAACCATGTCCACGGCTGACTCCCAGCTGCTCGCCGCCGCCTCTTCCGTTTCCGAAGACCTTATGCAGAGCTTTGGCCGCATCAAACTCTCCCAGCAGAGCAAGATGATCGCAGCCCGTGCGACCGTTATCGGGATCGCCCTGGTCGCCATCGTCCTGGCGTGGAACCCCAACAGCTCCGTGTTCCGTGTCGTCTCCTTTGCCTGGGCCGGCTTCGGCGCCACCTTCGGACCGACCATGCTGCTCGCCCTCTTCTGGCGCAGATCCAACAAACAGGGCGCTATCGCGGGCCTGGTCGCCGGCGGCGTTATGATCTTTGTCTGGAAGTTCGGCATCGCCCGCCTCGGCGGAGTTTTCGCCATCTATGAACTTCTTCCCGCCTTCCTGATCGCCCTCGCTGCCGATGTGATCGTCAGCCTGAGCACCAAGGCTCCCTCACCCGTGATCGTCAAGCACTACGACGAAGTTCACCGCTGAGAATGTTTTGAGGCGGAGGGACGAGCCGGGCCAGCGCACATCCTTTGGCCATTGCTCCTCTTCGCACAGATGCACCAGGATGTGAATCGCTTGCCGGGAGGGCAATGTCCCATCAAGTGCATCTAAGTGCTCATCGCAAGCATGGCCGCCAGGATGTGCGCATGCCCGGCTCTGATTGCGCCTCCCCCTGCAATGGGGGGAGGTTAGAGGCCGGCCCTTCGGGCCGGAATTTAGCTTCCTTTATTTGCCGGGGGAGCGGGAGTCAGGGCCGAAAGGGAATCCATCCCGGCGGACATGATGTGATGAGCGCTGGAGCTTCTTGGCGAAGCGGATGCGAGAGGGCGGGTCAATTTCCCGGCTCTCACAGCCGGGAAATTGTTGTCCGCATGTTTGAGCATTTTGTCTCTTCAAGACAAAATGCGAGTTCGGACATTGCCCGCCCGGAGCAGACGCAAGCCTTAGTAGCTCCGTGCGAAGAGCTCTCATGTCCAAGGGATGGATCCCCTTTCGGCTCGTCCTCTCCCTGCACCACCATTTTGTACGGGGTTAAGTACAGAAAAAAGAGAAAAAACTTTATAATTCGTGAAATTTCTGCTTGAACAAGACGAAGAGTCATGTTATTCTAACAAAGCTGTGACATGATAGCTGTGAAGCGTGAGGTTGCTGCCGGTCCGCCGGCAGGTTTTCCGTGGAGCGAATGTCTGGAGCCCTCTTCACGAGCCATTTGGAGAGGAGCTCGCAAATCTGACGACAAGTCACTGTACAGATGAAGGTCTGCAGAGCAGAGATGCTGCTTAAGGCAGAAACGACGTGTGAGAACACGGTTTTTTATTTTGAAAGACCATGACACACACGGGATAGTGTACAGTCACCGCTTGTCGTACTTACCAAAAAGTGCGAAAAGGAGGCGACTTTTTTTATGGCAAATCAGGTTATGAGAATCACATTGAAGGCATATGATCATCAGCTCGTGGATGCTTCCGCGAAGAAGATCATCGAGACGGTCAAGAAGAACGGCTCTCAGGTCAGCGGCCCCGTTCCGCTCCCTACTAAGAAAGAGGTAGTTACCATCCTCCGCGCCGTTCATAAATATAAAGATTCTCGTGAGCAGTTCGAGCAGCGCACACACAAGCGCCTGATCGACATCATCACCCCCACACAGAAGACTGTCGACGCTCTCCAGAGACTGGAGATGCCCGCAGGTGTCTACATCGACATCAAGATGAAGACCAGGTAATCTGTGCATCACAAGGCATGCTGCTGCACTCTCCGTGTGCAGTCGGTAAAAAACCGCCGGTTTCGTCAGAAGCCCGGCGGCGCCGGACCGCAATGATCAATGGCTGTGCGGTGCGGCGGGTAGATAAACCTCTACTAGTATGACATCAGCCTGATCCGGGTCTCCGGATCCGGTACAGGAAAGCCCGTTCCGGGGGACAGCCAGACAGCAGACTGTTCCTTATATATAAGAAGAAAGCAGTAAAGTGCAGGATGCCATTGCACGCTGTGAACGAGCTGATGTCCGCTGTAGACAATTCGCCGCGGCGATCCGCGGCAGAAAAGAGGTAAGAATGAAGAAAGCAATTATGGCAACCAAGATCGGTAT
>CAMNFJ010000123.1:0-9070 GCA_946536955.1 uncultured Lachnospiraceae bacterium | reverse complement strand
CCTTCCTCACAGGCTGATCCACAGGCTTCTTCGCTCAGCCGTGCACGCGGCCGGCCGCGGGGCTTTCCCCCCTGAGGTCATAAAACGCATTAATTTTATATAGCGGTGGAAGGTGGTGCCCCCGATCCGCCGCTTTGTATACGATTAACAGTATCTGATCAGACTCAAGGCCGGATCCATCCGCGGACCATCTCTGATCCGGGGACCCGATCCTGGAGCTCCGGGCCCGAAGGCTCCCGCCCGCTTCAGCCGGCCGTCTCCGGTCTTACATATCTGCGCGACGCCGCCCTCGGTGAAAAAACATGCTGTCGGTACAGCGGGGCAACGGTCTGCGCAGATATATAAGCAAAAACAGGTAGAAAAAAAACAGAAACGGCTGCCAGCAAGGGCAGCCGCAGACCAGCGAATCCATATCCCTACGTTGGCATTATCCAAATCAGGTTACGGGTCGAAGCAGAAGCAGCTTCCTCTCAGCCGGCTCAGGCCAGCTCCCCTTTTTTCGGGGCCTTCACACACAGCCGTTTCCGTGGATCACAGGTCCTTCCTGGATCCCCGGCCCGGTGAAGCTCCGGTCAAGGCAATTATAAACAAAACGTCCTTATAATTCAACGGCAAATCCCTGTTTTTTCCCGGCGCTTTTTTCCAGGCTTCCGCCTACCCGTGTTCAGACCCTGCTGAAAATCGAGGCGTTTTTGCGCGGTCCTGAGGGTGTGACAAGGGGACAGGCACTCTGTCACAGTACTGTGACAGAGTGCCTGTCCCCTTGTCACCCCCCGATCATTCCGCCGCATCTCCCGGGGCTTTGACAAAAGAAAAAGGAGGCGACTTGATCGCCCCCGCCCTTCTTCTCTTATGTCTCGTTCCTTCTCCCTTTTTTGCGTCTGCGCCTCTCCTCTTTGAACTCCTGGGTCATGATCGTACAGAAGGCCGCGACAATGATGACCATGGCAAAGAGGGGGATGATAAAGAGATCCGGGAAATTGCCGGACCCGATCGTCCTCACCCTCGCCATACCGGCCGCAGCCTGGGTGCCGCTCCGCTTTATAGTCTGCGCGGGATCCCGGCCTGCCTCATTCAGGGCAGCCTGGCCGTCAGGTTCCTTATTGCTCTGAATGACCTGCGCCTGGCCTGTCTCCATACTGCTGTCCTGCTGCGAGCCCTGCAGGGAACTTCCGCCCTGCGGTACCTGGGCGCCATTGCCATTGCCGTTCTGCTGCAGGGGAGTCTGCGCACTGCCGGCATTGTTATCCATCTGGGTCCGGCTGACATCCGCGCCGCTCCATGTCTGCAGGCTGCCGGCCTGATCAAGGCTCTCTGTCTGCAGGCTGCCGGCCGCTGAACTGTAGGCCTGGCCCGCCATGACGGCTGCAGGAAAAATCAACGTATAAGCCAGTACTAGGATGATGATTCCCAGCGTCACCCTGATATTGCGTGATCCTCTGATCCGCGTCCTGCCGTTCCCGGACAACAGATCTCCGGAATGAAAAATCCGATCCATTTTCCGCCTCTTCTCTGATATGAGATGGCCGCAGCTGTCAGGTCCTCTCTGCAGACTCTCCTGCCATGAAGCAAAAAATCCTGAAACACATGCGGATCGACCGCGCGCCCTTCGCGCAATGCCGCTGCGACAGCTGATTTTGATTTTCTTTTGCGAAGCTGAACCAGCCGCTGGTCCCCCTTTCCGGGGATCACCGGGTCCTTTTTGAGAGATAAATTCCGGACCATGCTCAGCTTACATATATTGTACACCCGTGAACGTAAAAGAAAGCGTCACAACATAGGAAATCGATTGTCATCTTCCTGAGGCAGAAAAGGGGCCCGGATCCGGATCGGGAGATCCGGGATCCTCGCCCCATAAATCCGCCTGCCGGTATTGATAAGCCGGCAGACGGCAGCAGATCTTTGATGAACCGGCATTGACAAGCCGGCCTCCGGCAGCAGGTCTTTGATAAGCCGGCAGACGGCAGCAGATCTTTGATAAGCCGACAGGCGGCAGCAGATCATTGAATAAAAAAGGCATGTCTCTTCGTGGACAGGCGCATTTTTTCCTTCAGTCCCTCCCGGTCATCTGCCGCCAGCAGGCTCCGGAAGGTTTCCAGTTCCCCGATAAAGGCATCCATGTGCTGCAGCAGGTATTTTTTGTTCATCAGGAAGAGCTCCGACCACATCTCCTCATTGATGCTGGCGATCCGGGTCAGGTCGCGGAAGGAATCGCCCGTGTAGTCGACCAGGTGGGTGTTGTCATTGCAGGTCATGAGACTGACCGCGATGACATGGGTCAGCTGGGAGACATATCCGATCATCTCGTCGTGCTCCTCGGGGGTCAGGACCGAGATCTTCCTGCAGCCCAGGATCCTGCCCAGGCCCCTGCACCACTCGATGCCGGCCTCTGTGTTTTTTTCCGTGGGCGCAATGATAAAGTTTGCTCCGTGAAAGATCGTGTCGTCGGAATGTTCGACCCCGCTGAACTCCAGGCCCGCCATGGGGTGGGAGGGGACGTATTCCACGTCCTCGCGGAGCATCTGCTGGATCTCATAGACGATGCAGCTCTTGACACCGGTCACATCCGTGATCAGCAGGCCGTATTTAAAGAGATGCTGATGATCCCGGATCCAGTCCCTGAGGATTTCCGGGTAGAGGGCAAAAATGATCACATCCGCCTTGCGGATCGCTGTCTCGTCCGGATAGTCGTAGCCCCGGTCGATCATCTCCTCCTGCAGGGCAAAACGGATTGATTCCGTCCTGCTGTCTATGGCCTCCACCTTATAGCCCAGGTGCCTGAGCGCCCTGGCATAGCTTCCTCCCATGAGGCCGAGCCCGACGATCAAAATATTGCTTTTGCTGATCCAGTCCATCCTCTTCTCCTCTTATCAATCCGGAAAATCCTGCGGCCGGACCGCCTGTTCCGGCGCATTCCGGCTTCCTCTTCGCTGCCTGTCTATAGTCTACTTTAACTCACATAAAAAAGCCACATGATCCGTATACGCCATCGGCGGGACATAAACTGCAGCGTTATCTGTCCACGCCCCCTCGAAGGGCGTGGACATGTAACGCCGCGCGCGGCGATAACAAAGCTTCGCATTGTCAATACGCTTTGCTGTGCGCAACACACTTGCTTCACAAGTGTGTTCGCGCCGTTAAACTCGGGTTTTGCGCAAAGAGCATGCGCAAAACGCCTCGCGTTTCAGGTGGGCCTGAACTGTAACGCTGCCAACATCAGGTAAAGGTCACACCGATCCCGAGGCGGATCAGGCGGTCAAAAAAATCCGGCAGGCTCTTGGACACTGCCTCCGCTCCGTCGATCGAGCCCCCGGTCAGGGTCAGGAGGACGGACAGGGCCATGACGATCCGATGGTCGTTGTGGCCGCGCAGGATCTCCCGCGGCGGATGAAGGCCGGGACAGACCAGGATCTCATTGTCCCCGGGCTCCACCCGGGCTCCCATTTTGGCCAGCTCCTGCCGCATGGCCTCCCCCCGGTCGCTCTCCTTGATCTTCAGCCGCCGGGTGCCCCTAAACCGTCCTCCCTCTCTCGCGGCCGCAAAGGCCATGAGGACAGGGCCCAGGTCCGGACAGTCGGACAGATCGATCTCTGCAAAGCCCCGGTCGAGCATGTCCAGATAAGTGGAGCAGACCCGGTCTCCCTGCAGGCTGTCCTCTGCGAGTCCCCCGACCGTCACCCGGCCCCCCAGGCGGTCCAGGGCCAGGAAAAAGGCCGCGTTGGAGTAATCTCCCTCCACCTCCAGGCCGGTCCGGGCCAGGTACTTCCCGCTTCCCCGGATCCACAGCCGGAAGTCCCCCTCCGCCTGCCAGTCCGCCGGCTCCCGGTCCACCCAGATCCCGAACTGCCTGAGCGCCTGCAGGGTCATATCGATATAGGGCCGGCTCTCGACCGGCGGGACCAGGCGGATCACACTGTCTTCCTCCAGGAAAGGGAGGGCGAAAAGGAGACCGCTGACAAACTGGCTGCTGACATTTCCGGGCAGGACGTATTCTCCGGCTCTCAGCCTGCCGCCGACCAGGACCTCCTCAGGTCCCTTTTCAAAGACCAGCTTCTGGTCCCGGCATATTTTTTCATAGACAGCAAGGGGTCTGGTCAGGAGGGTGCGGCTGCCGGTCAGCCGGCTCTCCTGCCCCCGCAGCAGGCAGAGGGGGAGCAGGAAGCGGAGGGTGGAGCCGCTCTCCCCGCAGGGAAGAAGGACCGGGGCCGCGCCAGAATCCGCAGGCTTCCCTGAGGCAGACTCCGAAAGGATGCCGTCCGGACTCCCGGAGGCGGACTCAGCAGCGGGCCTCCCGAATCCGGTCAGGATATCCCGGCCAATCCCCCGGACCGTCACCGTCCCCTTTTCAAAGACCATGTCCGCGCCCAGAGCCTGCAGGCATGCCATCGTCGCCTTAATATCCCGGGACAGGTCCACATTTGTGATGACGCTGGTCCCCTCTGCCAGACCTGCGCAGATGAGCAGGCGGTGGGCCATGCTTTTGGAGGGCGGCGCGTCCATACTGCCCCGCGCCGCCGACGGACTGATCGTGACTCTCATTGCTGTCCTTCCCTGGGCGGTGTTCTGGGAGAAACCATCTTTCCCGCAGGACACCGCCTTCCATTTGATGACTTTTTTCTACAGTTTAAACTTCAGCACTCTGAGGATCCTCTCGGCCCCCTCCTCCGGCGTCATGTCGTTGGGGATGAAGCCGTCACAGGTCGACCGGTAGGTCGGATAGCGCTTTTTGAACAGGGCCGTGACCTTGTCCCTGGTATTGGCCAGGGGACGGTCGTCCGCGGGCAGGATCTGGTCCAGGGGCCGGTCCAGAAAGACGATGTACCCGTTCTTTTTCAGGGCATCGACATTTTCCTCCCGCAGGATCACTCCGCCGCCGGTCGCGATGATGATGCCCTTGCGCGCGGCCAGGGACCGGACCATCTCCGACTCGACGTCCCGGAAATAGCGCTCTCCCTTTTCCGCAAAGATCGTGGTGATCTCTGTCTGCTCCTTTTCTATGACCATCTGGTCCGTGTCAATCACCTGCCGGCCCAGCCTGGAGGCCAGAAGGTTCCCCAGCGTGGTCTTGCCCGACATGGACATCCCCGTGAGGACGATATTGCGCCTGGAATTGAGGATCTCCTGATAGATCCGGTCGGTGACTTCTCTGTCGAACCGTGTATCCAGGAAGAGTTCCGCGGAGCGGACCGCCTGCGAGACCTGCATGTAGAGGCCGCCCATGGCAGGGATCCCGCGCTTTTGAGCCTCCAGGACCAGGACAGTCCTCAGCGGATCACAGACCACATCGATGACCCCGCGCAGGCCGGGGAAGCGGGACAGGTCCACGGACGCCGTGTCCATGTCCGGGTCTCCGCCGCGGGACGTCGTATGGATGATGATCTCCGCGTCGGTATGGTTTTCATACATCTCTTCGCAGCTGAGGACGCCCTCTCTGCCGGTCCGGCTGACCCTGTAGATCAGGGAGGCCCCCAGATCATGGACCAGCGCCAGGGCCGTCCGGCCGGTCGCGCCGCTTTCCGGGATCAGGACCTTCCTTCCGGCCGGGTCCGTCCCGTTCAGGCGCAGCAGCTCCTTCAGGCCATAGTACTCGGTATTATAGCCGCACAGCCTGCCGTCCCGGTTGACGATGGTATCTACAGCCCCGGTCCTGCGGGCCAGATTACTAATCTCATCCAGAAAGGGAAGTACAGACTCCCTGTAGGGGTCCGCCACGCTGAGGCCCCGGAAGTTCTTTTCCCGCAGGAGGCTCTCCACCCGGTCCGGGGAGACCTCCAGCAGGTCGTATTGATAAGATGCCAGTTTTTCATGTACAGTCTTTGAGACACCGTGAGGAAGGGGCTCCCCGATCCGTCCGTATTCCATGTTTTTTACCTCCAATGATGTTGCCTGGAAGGCTGGAAGAAACTCACTGCGCATATCAAAAAGGAAACCGGGTCCGGGCGGGGTCAGAGTCCCTGCTCCGCTCCCGGCCAGTCCGTCCCGTATCTCTGTGCCAGCATATCACAGAGGACCAGGGCCGTGACGGCGTCGGCGACGACCGCGGCCCTGTGCACGATGGCCGGATCATGTCTGCCTTTGATCACGATATTCTGTTCCTCTCTCTGCAGGAAATTGACGGTCTCCTGCTCTCTGTATATAGACGGCGTCGGTTTGACCGCGCATCGGACGAGGATGGGCATGCCGTTACTGATCCCCCCGTTGATTCCGCCGTTGTGATTGGTCCTGGTGATGATCTTTCCGCCCTGCATGGCGAAGCTGTCATTGGCCCGGCTCCCCCTCTGGTCCGCCAGGGCAAAGCCGTCTCCGAATTCGACGCCCTTGACAGCTGGTATGCTGAACAGGGCATGGGCCAGGACACTCTCGAGGGAGTCAAACCAGGGCTCCCCGACTCCCGCCGGCAGGCCTGTGACCACAGTCTCCAGGATGCCGCCCACGCTGTCGCCTTCCGCGGCCGCCTCTTCCACGGCCGCCCGCATCCTGCCGGCCGCCTCCGGGTCCAGGACCGCGAAGGCTGTGTCCTTCAGGGCCCTGATATCCTGCTCCGGATCTTCGAAGCCGCGGTCATCGATCCCCGCGCAGCGGGCAATGTGGGTCCCGATCCGGATCCCCACAGCCTCCAGGGCACCCATGGCGATGGCCCCCGCCGCGACCAGGGGAGCTGTCAGTCGGCCGCTGAAATGCCCGCCGCCCCTGTAGTCCTCAAAACCATGGTACTTGCACCAGGCGGTGTAATCCGCATGGCCCGGCCGGGCCAGGGCGCGGGTCTGCGCGTAGTCGCGGCTCCTGGTATTTTCATTGGGGATCAGGATACAGACCGGGGTGCCGGTCGTCCTGCCCTCAAACACACCGCTCACGATCTGAAAATGATCCGGCTCCACCCGCCCTGTCGAGATCGCCCCCGCAGGCCTCCTGCGGCTGAGCATCGCGGCGATGCGGCCTTCCTCCACCGGGATCCCCGGGGCCAGCCCGTCCAGGACCGCGCCGATCTGCGCGCCGTGGCTCTCCCCGAAGAGCGTGATGCTGACGCTGTTTCCAAATGTATTTTTCATGGTGTATTCTCCCGATGTTTTTACAGGACGACCGGCCTGCCGCCGGCCGCCGGATCAGATCATCGCGCTGCCGGTTACAGGATCCGGCCTGCCCACAGCCTCCGGATTCGATCGTCGCACCTCCGGTTACAGGATCCGGCCTGCCTCCGGATCCGATCATCGCGCCGCCGGTCACAGGATCCGGCCTGCCGCCGGGTCAGATCGTCACGCCGCCGGCCGCCGAATTCGATCATCGCGCCGAGGCTGCGCTTCCCCGCGGTGTCACACAGGTCTGCGGGTCTTATAATTCACCGCCCTTGATAAACTGGCCCACTACCCTGAGCATGTCGCAGTGGTCTCTGAGCTCCCGGATCATCTTTTTTCCGTCCTGGGACGAGGGACTGCCCTCGACCTCGGCATAGAAATAATATTTCCAGGGCGTGGTCCGGATGGGCCTGCTGCGAAGGACATTCATATTGAAGCCGTAGCGGCTGATGACCTGAAGGGCATCGGCCAGGGCGCCTGACACGTTGTTGACCCTGAAGAGCAGGATAAAGCGATTGCCGTCGCGCTCCGTGGAGAGCTCATTCTGGGTCCTGGCAAAAACAGCGAAACGGGTCGTGTTGTCCTTACTCTCATTGATATCGTGGTCGAGGACCTGCAGGCCATAGATGGCAGCCGTCTCAATGCTTGCGATCGCAGCGACGGAAAGATCCGCCGCCTTTGCGACGCGCTCGGCCGCCACGGCCGTATTGACCTCGGTCTGCTCCTGGTAACCATGCCGGCGGATGTAGGTCTCGCACTGGCTGAGGGCCTGGGGATGACTGATGACCATCCGGATATCCTCGGGCCGGGCCCCCGGGACCCCCAGCAGATTGTGGATGACCGGCAGGGAATAGACGCCGTTGACATAGAGGATCCCATGGAACATCAGGTCCACCGTCTGCCCCACCTTTCCGCGTAGCTGTTCTCGATGGGAAGGACCGCATAATCACACTCCCCCTCCACGACCGAGAGGTAAGCCTCGTCAAAGGACGGAAAAGAGATACAGTTTCCCTCCGGAAAAATCTTTTTGGCCGCGATGTGGGCAAAGGCCCCCGGCGTCCCGGAAAAAGCCACCCTGGTCCCTCCGATCAGCCGCTCCTGATACTTCCTGGAGAGCGCCATCACCTCCTGCATAAACATGGGATAGTACTCCCTGATCTCCGGATCCGTGACCAGCTCCGTATTCCTCTCCATGACCCTCTTTTCCTGCTCCTCATCCAGGACCGGCAGCCCCCGCTCCTTTTTGTGGTCGGCCACATCCCGAACGACCTCCATCCGCTTCTGAAAGAGCGCCGCCATCTGAGCGTCGATCTCCCTGATCTCTTTCCGTGTTCTTTCCAGAGTTCCCATCCTGATGACCTGTTTTCCTTTCCTGATCCACTTATGCCATACCGCTTTCGGGGGCGTCGGAGCGTTTATTCTTCATCGCAGGATTGTACCCACGATGAAGCGAGTTTCCCTTTTTTGCGCGCGTATCCCACGACTGAAGTCACGGTATTGCGCGATGAAGAATAAAACAAGACCGCGCGGATCTGTGATCCACACGGTCTGGAATTCAATCTCACAATGCCCCGCTCCTCAACCAGGCGGCGCTGTTTTTATTGCTCCCGATTTGTATGCATCACAAAACATTTTTTCACCTCTCCGGTAAAAAAATAAAAGTAAAAGCAGTAGGTTTTGTCGAGCATATGAGAGTCGCGCATTTCTTAATCCTTTTTCCCGTTCTCTGTCCCCGGCCGGGCCGGAAAACCGGTCCGCGGCGGTCCGGAGCGGTCCTGCCTGTTTCATAAAAGAACAAAAAGTTCTGCAGATTTCGTGAATTTTTTCAACCATAGCATTCCGCCCTTTTAAAGTCAAGCAGGTCCGCCCCATTTTATCTGGTCAATTTTTTCGCCACAGCCAACCGCATATCATTTCCGGACAGGTGCCCGAAAGAATCGTTACTGTACACGCCCCTTCGAAGGGCGTGCACATGTAACGCTGCGTTCAGCGATTCG
>CAMNFJ010000122.1:0-9092 GCA_946536955.1 uncultured Lachnospiraceae bacterium | reverse complement strand
GCGCACATCCTTTGGACCTGCATGAAACTCCCACAGATGTACTATGGCGTAAAACGGGCGTCGGGAGCGCCGCTTTAACTCGCATCCCGTGTTGAAGACACGGGATGCTCAGACAGGACTGACGCGCTAAAACACCCGGCCGTGAGGGCCGGGTGTTTTGCGCTCCCGCCGCCCGTTTTCCGCCTTAGTACATCTAAGTGTTCGTTTCAATCAGGTCCGCCAGGATGTGTGTCGGCCCGGCTCTGATTGCCACCTCCCCCAACATGTGAGAAAGATAAACCCATGGGAAAGAAAAACCTACGGGAAAGAAAAACCGCAGCAATTTGGCAATTGCTGCGGTTTTTTGTTTCTAACGGAATTACAGGGCCGGGAGGCCGGGAGATCAGTGGTCGAGGCCCAGGCCCCCCTGGATATGGGTGTCGCCGAAGTAGATCTTGTGTCTGGGCGAGGCGTTCATGGCCGCGCAGGAGGCGACGGAGAGGAAGGCTTCCAGAGCGGATTCGCTGCGGCCGGTGATGGCGATCGGGATGTTGGCTCCGATCAGGATGCCGCAGTTGGTCGCGTGGCAGTTGGAGTTGAGGACCTTGACGATGATGTTGCCGGTCATCAGGTTGGGAACGACGACGCCGTCAAATTCGCCTGCCGCGGGATTGTCATAGCCCTTGAGGCGGGCGGCTTCCTTGTCCACGATCAGGTCCCAGGTGATGGGGCCGACCAGGTTGCAGGGAGCGATGGGGGTGTCCTCGTGGTCGATGATGATGGTCTGGGCCTCAACGGTGTCCTTCATGTGGAAGGCGGGCTTCTCGATCAGGGAGAGGAGGCCGATGTTGGGGTTCTTGACTCCGAAGACGTGCAGGGCGTCGACCATGTTGACGACGACCCGCTTGCGGTCCTCGATGGAGGGATGGACCAGAAGGGTGACATCCGAGAGGGCCAGCATCTTGTGGTAAGAGGGGATGCTCAGCATGACGATATGGGTCAGGAGGCGGTCCGGGCGGAGCAGGTGGTTGGCCTTGTTCAGAACGGGCATGAGGAAGTCGCGGGTCTGGGTGTTGCCGCGCATGAGGGCATCGGCGCTGCCGGCCTTGACCATCTCGATGGCGTACTGGACGGCGTTGGTGTCGTTGCTGATGGGCTGCAGGTCGAATTTGCGGTCCGTCATGCCCAGGCGCTCCAGGGTCTGGTTGATCTTTTTGTAGCTGCCGATCAGGATGGGCTCTGCAAATCCCATCTCCTGGGCCATGAAGGCGCCCTTGAGGATGTTTTCCGCGTCCGCGCCGGCGATGGCGATGCGCAGGGGCGTGCCTGCGTTGCGCTCCACGGCCTTGTCAACGAGGGTCTGAAACTCGGGGATCAGTTCCATATTTGTCTGCATCTTTTATCTCCATTTCTCTGACATACAGAAAACCTGTCCGGCTGCGGCCGGTATCCACGGTCAGGTACTGCGGACAGGCTTTCTGCCAGCTTTTGCAGTGACGGGTCACTTTCTATATTATGTCACAGATGTTCTGTATCACACAAGTCTCTGATCAGAAATCAGAACAGGCCGCCGAACTGCAGGAACAGAGGGGCGAAGACCAGGGCGACGACAGTCATGAGCTTGATCAGGATGTTGATGGAAGGGCCGGAGGTGTCCTTGAAGGGATCGCCGACGGTGTCGCCCACGACGGTCGCGTGGTGGGTATCGCTGCCCTTGCCGCCGTTGTGGCCTTCCTCAACATATTTCTTGGCATTGTCCCAGGCGCCGCCGGCGTTGGACATGAAGATGGCCAGCATGACGCCGGTGACCAGGGAGCCTGCCAGCAGGCCGCCCAGGGCGGTGGGGCCCAGGATCAGGCCGACCAGGAGGGGGCAGATGACAGCCATGACACCGGGGACCAGCATCTCGTGCAGGGCGGCCTGGGTGGAGATGGCCACGCAGGTGGTGTAGTCGGGCTTGCCGGTTCCCTCGAGGATGCCGGGGATGGTGCGGAACTGGCGGCGGACCTCCTCGATCATCTTGTAGGCTGCCTTGGATACGGAATCCATGGTCAGGGCGGAGAAGAGGAAGGGCAGCATGCCGCCCAGGAAGAGGCCGACGATGACCTTGTAATCGAGCAGGTTGATGCCGGCCTCAAAGAGGTTGACGGCCTGCGCGTAGGAGACAAAGAGGGCCAGAGCGGTCAGGGCCGCGGAGCCGATGGCAAAGCCCTTGCCCATGGCTGCGGTGGTGTTGCCGACTGCGTCCAGGCGGTCTGTGATCTTGCGGACACGGGAGGGCAGGTGGGACATCTCGGCGATACCGCCGGCGTTGTCGGCGATGGGGCCGTAGGCGTCGACGGCGACGGTGATGCCGGTCGTGGACAGCATGCCGACAGCCGCGAGGGCGATGCCGTAGAGGCCGCAGGAGAGGAAAGCACCGATGATGCCGACGCAGATCAGGATGATCGGGATGGCAGTGGACTGCATGCCGACTGCGATACCGCTGATGACGGTCGTCGCGGGGCCTGTCTCGGACTGCTGGGCAATCTTTTTGACAAAGCGGTAGTCACCGGAGGTGTAGATCTCGGTCACGACACCGATGATCAGGCCGACGACCAGACCGAAGATGATGGAGAAGGCCTCGCGCAGGGAGCCGAAGAAATACCAGCTCAGGGCCAGGGATCCGATGATCACAAGGATGGCGGAGGTGTAGCTGCCCGCCTTCAGAGCCTTGTGGGGGTTGGAGTTCTCATCGCCCTTGACAAAGAAGCAGCCAAGGATGGAGGCGCCGATGCCCAGGGCGGCGATGATCAGAGGGAAGACCGCGCCGCTCACCTCGTGGTAGACGACGCCCAGGGTGATGGCGGAGACGATGGAACCGACATAGGACTCGAAGAGGTCGGCGCCCATGCCCGCGACGTCACCGACGTTGTCGCCGACGTTATCGGCAATAACTGCGGGGTTGCGGGGATCGTCCTCGGGGATACCTGCCTCGACCTTACCGACCAGGTCGGCACCGACGTCCGCGGCCTTGGTATAGATACCGCCGCCGACACGGGCGAAGAGGGCGATCGAGGAAGCTCCGAGAGAAAAGCCGGAGAGGACATCGGGGTTGCCGGTCACCAGATAGATCAGGCCGGCGCCGACCAGGCCGAAGCCGACGACGCACATGCCCATGACAGCGCCGCCGGAGAAGGCGACGGACAGGGCGGCGTTCATGCCGTGGTCCTTGGCGGCTGCCGCGGTGCGGACATTGGCCCTGGTGGCCACATTCATGCCGATAAAGCCGGCGGCAGTGGAAAAGATGGCGCCGACCAGGAAGCAGTAGGCTGTCACCCAGCTGATGCCCAGGCCGATCAGGACAAAGAGGATGGCGACGAAGACGACCAGGATCTTGTACTCCGCCATCAGGAAGGCGCGGGCGCCTTCATGGATAAAATCAGAGATCTCCTTCATCCGGTCCGTGCCCGCATCCTGGCGGGACACCTTCTGGACGAGGTAGAAAGCGAACAACAGTGCCAGTACGCCGAAGATCGGCGCAAGGATAGTCAATGAGACCATACGAATACCTCCTGTAAACATTACCTCCTGAAACTGACTGCGCATCCGGGGACCGCGATCTGTCCCATCCGACAGACAGAAGGCTTTTTCCGGGGATGCGGTGAACGGTTCCCCTTTTTCGTGAAGACTCCCGCCGCCTGCCGGGAGATCAGGTCCGGGGACGGCGGTCTGCCGGCGGCAGTCAGGTTGGATCAGACAGGTATTGAACAGCCGCGGCAGGGAAATTATCACAAAAAAGAATAAAAAGCCTCTGAGAATTCAAAAAAAATACAGCAGGTTCTCCGAAGCTTTTACAATATTTTAACATGTAATGCAGGAAGATTTCTGTACTTTTTTTAATCCTATGATATAATGTGACAGAAATGCAGACAGGTGTACTTTCATTTTATCAGCATTTGCATGCTTTTTTTCGGAACATGCAAAACCGCCCGATACACTGAGTCTGTACAGTTACAGTACAGACCCACCTGAAACGCGAGGCGTTTTTCGCGGGCTTTTCACGAAAAACCCGAGTTGAACTGTACATAAAATGTCATAGAAACTTATCATCCCCACCAACGGAGGTAAAAAAAGAAGAATGAGCGGTGTTAGACGCGTTTACGTCGAAAAGAAAGAGCCATTTGCCGTAGCGGCAAGGCAGCTGAAGGATGACATTGAAGGCTTTTTAGGAATCAGAGAGATTAAGAAGGTCAGGATCCTGATCCGGTACGATGTCGAGAATATTTCCGATGAGACATTTGAGAAAGGATGCAGGACTGTCTTCTCCGAGCCGCCCGTTGATATTCTTTATAAGGAAACAATTGATATTCCGGCAGGTACCAGTGTCTTTTCCGTGGAGGCTCTGCCCGGTCAGTTTGACCAGAGGGCGGACAGCGCGGAGCAGTGCCTGCAGTTTTTAAATGAAGAGGAAAAGCCTGTCGTAAAGACGGCTGTGACCTACCTGCTCTCGGGAGATCTGTCGGGGGAGGACCTGAACCGGATCAAGTCCTACTGCATCAACCCGGTCGATTCCAGGGAGACCGGGATGGACAAGCCCGAGACCCTGCGCGCCGACTATCCCGAGCCCGACGATGTCCAGGTCTTTGACGGCTTTACCGCCATGGGGGAGAGCGACCTGTTTGCCCTCTATGATTCCCTGGGCCTTGCCATGACCCGGGCGGATTTTCAGTTTATCCAGACCTATTTCAGAGATACCGAGCACAGGGACCCCACGATCACGGAGATCCGGGTCCTGGACACCTACTGGTCCGACCACTGCCGCCACACGACCTTCTCGACCGAACTCAAAAACATCGAGTTCGAGGACGGCTATTACCGCACCCCCATCGAGACGACCTGGCAGAGCTACTCCGACACCCGCGACGAGCTCTACGCCGGCCGCACGGACAAGCCGGTCTGCCTGATGGACCTGGCCATCATGGGCATGAAGAAGCTCAAGGCCGACGGCAAGCTGACCGATATGGAGGAATCCGACGAAAATAACGCCTGCTCCATCGTGGTCCCGATCGAAGTCGATTACGGCGAGGGCCCCGTGACCGAGGAGTGGCTGGTCTTTTTCAAAAACGAGACCCACAATCACCCGACCGAGATCGAGCCCTTCGGCGGCGCGGCCACCTGCCTGGGCGGCGCCATCCGCGACCCGCTCTCGGGCAGAGGCTATGTTTACCAGGCCATGCGCGTGACCGGCGCGGCCGACCCCACTGTCCCTGTCGCGGAGACGATCAAGGGCAAGCTCCCCCAGAAAAAGCTGGTCATCGGCGCGGCCGACGGCTATTCCAGCTACGGCAACCAGATCGGTCTCGCGACCGGTCAGGTCAGTGAGCTCTATCATCCCGGCTATCTGGCCAAGCGCATGGAGATTGGCGCTGTCATGGGCGCGGCTGCCCGCCAGAATGTCCAGAGGCTCAACTCCGATCCCGGCGATGTGATCATCCTGCTGGGCGGCCGGACCGGGCGCGACGGCATCGGCGGAGCGACCGGGTCCTCCAAGGCCCACACCGAGGAGTCCCTGGCCTCCTGCGGCGCCGAGGTCCAGAAGGGCAATGCTCCCACGGAGAGAAAGCTCCAGCGTCTCTTCCGCCGCCCCGAGGTCTCCAGCCTCATCAAAAAGTGCAATGATTTCGGCGCGGGCGGTGTCTCCGTCGCCATCGGCGAGCTGGCCGACGGCCTGGAGGTCGACCTGGACCTGGTGCCCAAGAAATATGAGGGCCTGGACGGGACCGAGCTCGCCATTTCCGAGTCCCAGGAGCGCATGGCTGTCGTCGTGGCTCCGGAAGACCAGGAGGAGTTTCTCAAATACGCGGCCGAGGAAAACCTGGAGGCCACTCCCCTGGCCCGTGTCACGGAGGCCCCCCGCCTGGTCCTCAAATGGAGGGGGAAGGCCATCGTCGACATCGCCAGGTCCTTCCTGGACACCAACGGTGCCCATCAGGAGACCGACGTGGAGGTCCTGATGCCCTCCGAGCAGGAGAACTATTTCAAGAAGATCGCCTCCCGCGAAGTGGCAGATGTCCTGAAGGCCGCGAAGGCCGCAGGAGAATCCGGTGAGGAGGACTTCTTTGCGGAAGCCGCCAAAGCCTCCCTGTCAGACCTCAATGTCTGCTCCCAGAAGGGACTGGTGGAGATGTTTGACGCCAGCATCGGAGCCGCGACTGTGACCATGCCCTACGGCGGCCGCTTCCAGCTGACTCCCACCCAGGCCATGACGGCCCGTCTGCCGGTCCTGGGCGGCACGACCGACACGGTCTCCATGATGAGCTACGGCTTCGATCCCTACCTCTCCTCCTGGAGCCCTTACCACGGCGCCATCTACGCCGTCACCCAGTCCATGTCCAAGATCGTGGCGGAGGGCGGCGATTACAGAAAGCTGCATTTCACCTTCCAGGAGTATTTCGGCAGGATGTCGGACGAGCCCTCCCGCTGGAGCCAGCCCCTGTCCGCCCTCCTGGGCGCCTATGACGCCCAGATCGGCTTCGGCCTGGCCAGCATCGGCGGCAAGGACTCCATGTCCGGAACCTTCCGCGAGGAGGGCATCGACATCGATGTTCCGCCCACCCTGGTCTCCTTTGCGGTCGACATCGCGAAGGCCCAGGAGATCGTGACACCCGAGCTCAAGCGCAGGGGCGACATCCTGGTCCAGTTCCGGATCGAGAAGGATGAGTTTGACATCCCGGTCTACGACGATGTCATGCATATGTACGACCTGATCACCTCCCTGATGAGGGAGGGGAAAATCTGCGCGGCCTATGCCCTGGACAGCTACGGCCTCCTTCCCGCCGCGGCCAGGATGGCCTTCGGCAACGGCTTCGGCGTGGACTTCGTCGAGAAGCTCCGGCTCAAGGACCTCTTCCGCAATGCCATGGGAGATATCCTGGTCGAGATGTCGCCCGACGACCTGGCTGCCCTCTCCGACGCGGAGGGCTTTGACTGGCGCGTGGTCGGCACCGTGACCCACAGCGGCGACGCCGTCTTCTCCTTCCGCGACCAGCATATTTCCCTGGACGAGATGCTGGATGCCTGGAAGAGCCCCCTGGAAAAGGTCTTCCCCACGAAGGCCTCAAAGGAGACGGATCCCGTGGAGGCACCGGTCTACACCGGCGGTCAGATCGCGGTCTGCAGCCACAAGATCGGCCGGCCGACCGTCTTTATCCCGGTCTTCCCCGGCACCAACTGCGAGTACGACACGGCTGCCGCCTTTGAAGCGGCCGGCGCGAAGACCATCACCAGGGTCTTCACCAATATGACGCCCGAAAATATCCGGGAATCCGCCAAATCCTTCGCGGATGCCATCTCCAGGGCCCAGATCATCATGTTCCCCGGCGGCTTCTCCGCGGGTGACGAGCCTGACGGCAGCGCCAAGTTCTTCGCGACAGCCTTCCGCAATGCCGTGATCGAGGAGGCGGTCACAGACCTTCTGGACAACCGCGACGGCCTGGCCCTTGGTATCTGCAACGGCTTCCAGGCCCTGATCAAGCTGGGCCTCGTGCCCCACGGCAGGATCACCGGCCAGGACGAGGATTCCCCGACTCTGACCTACAACACGATCGGCCGCCATATCTCCAAGATGGCCTACACCAAAGTCACCTCCAACAAGAGCCCCTGGCTGGCGCTCGCCGAGCCCGGCGGCGTCTACGTCAACCCCGCCTCCCACGGCGAGGGACGCTTTGTCGCCCCCGAGGCCTGGATCAGGAAGCTGGAGGAGAACGGCCAGATCGCGACCCGTTACTGCGACCCCGACGGCAATGTCTCCATGGACGAGGAGTGGAACATCAACGGCTCCTACGCTGCCATCGAAGGCATCACCTCCCCCGACGGACGTGTCTTCGGCAAGATGGTCCACTGCGAGCGGAGCGGCCGTTTCATCAATCTCAATATCGAAGGCGACCAGAACATGCGGCTCTTTGAGGCCGGTGTCCGCTACTTCCTGTAAGAGGGCCCGGACGGAGACGGCTGTATAAAAAGTTAGTCTGATGGGGACGGCGGTCCCCGGCAGCACTGAGCTGCCGGGGAGAGCCGTCCCTTTTGCCGCCGTCTCCCCGGCCGCCCTTCCGCCATGGTGAACTGATATGAACAAGAAGAACGATCTCAACAGGAACGATCCAAACAGAAACGACCTCGACAGAAACGATCCCAACAGAAGCAATTGCAGCAGGGACAGCAGCAGGGGAAACAGCAGGAATAAGATCAATTACAGCAGGGAGACGGAAAAGATCATCGCTGCTCTTGATCAGGACCGGCCTCCCCGCCTTTTGCTCCACAGCTGCTGTGCCCCCTGCTCCAGCCACTGCCTGGAGTACCTGCGCGAGCATTTTGACGTGACGGTCTTTTATTACAACCCCAATATCACCATATCAGAGGAATACAACAAGCGCCTGGCGGAGGAAAAGCGGCTGATCGCCGCCTACAACCGCCAGGTCGAGGAGGGGGATTTCACCGGCATGCACTCGACGGGGGCGGCGCGCAGGATCCGGATCCTGGAGGCGCCCTACGACCCGGAGGACTGGTTTATGGCCGTGCGGGGGCTGGAGGCCTGCCCCGAGGGAGGGGAGCGCTGCGCCGTCTGCTTTGAAATGCGGCTGCGCAGGACAGCCCGGGCCGCCGCGGCTCTAAAGGGCACCCCGGAGGCCTTTGACTACTTCACGACCACCCTGACCATCAGCCCCCTCAAAAACGCGCAGCTCCTCAATGAGATCGGCTCGCGCCTGGCCGGAGAATACGGCGTCGCCTGGCTCCCATCGGATTTTAAAAAGAGAGACGGCTACAAGCGGTCCATCGAGCTGTCCGCGGCCTTCGACCTCTACCGGCAGAACTATTGCGGATGTAGTTTTTCCAGGAGGTAAGACCGGGCGGACAAAGGGGAGGCTTGACAAAAGCGGCAGTATTTGACATTATTGTGAAACTGTATGATGTAAAGGTCAAAAGGTATCCAATGGCTCTGAGTCTCGTCAAGCTGCACAAACAGCCGAAGGGCCTTGCGCAGCTCCGAAGGAGATGCTGCGTGCCAGGTACTTGGCCTCTGTTTTTTAGCGGCCTTATACAAACTGCAAAGCAGTTTGTTACCGCATGCCAGC
>CAMNFJ010000121.1:0-9195 GCA_946536955.1 uncultured Lachnospiraceae bacterium | reverse complement strand
AGAAGATGGCAGTGTTCTTGCCTTCCATATCGGTGTTGGCGGAGCAGTGCATGGAGGCAATGCCCTTCAGAGGCAGGTAGTAGTTCATCATGGAGAACATACCCTTCTTCATCTCGCCGCCGTACCAGGTGTTGAGGATGACGGACTCGCGGCTGGTGATATTGAAGAGGACAGCGGTCTCGGAGTTGAGGCCCAGTTCCTTGTAGTTCTCGACCTTGGCCTTGGAGGCGTTGTAGACGACGAAATCGGGCTCGAAGTTCTCAAGCTCTTCCTCGGTGGGCTGGATGAACATGTTCTTGATGAAGTGAGCCTGCCAGGCGACCTCGACGATGAAGCGGACGGCCATGCGGGTGTCCTTGTTGGCGCCGCAGAAGGCATCAGCGACATAGAGCTTCTTGCCGGACAGTTCCTTCACGGCCAGCTCCTTGCAGGCTGCCCAGGTTGCCTCGGAGGCAACGTGGTTGTCATTGGGATACTCGGGAGTATTCCACCAGACTGTATCCTTGGAGTTCTCGTCCATGACGATGAATTTGTCTTTGGGGGAACGGCCGGTGTAGATACCGGTCATGACGTTGACTGCGCCCAGCTCGGTCTCGACGCCCTTGTCGAAGCCCGTGAGATCCTTCTTCATCTCTTCCTCATACAGATATTCATAGGAAGGATTGCGGACGATCTCGGTCGCGCCGGTGATACCATACTTAGTAAGATCAAGATTTGCCATTCTTATACCTCTTTCTTAAAGCTTTGTGTATTGAAAAAAAGACATCGCTCTTTCTTCATTTGACATTATATACAGAACAGACTTCAAACGCAACTAACAGACCGTGCAAAATTAAGGGCCTTTCTTCACATTTTTTTTGTGAGGCCGGAGGGACGGCGGGGGCAATCCGGCCGCTGCTGTCACCCTCCATCGCCGGGCGTGGATCTGTGACGTTGGGCGCGGCGATAACAATGCAAGCATTGTAATGCAGGCATTGTTATGAGGGCATTGTTACGCATGCATTGTCAATGCGCTTTTCGCGCGCTGCTTTTACGCTTTTTATATATTCTCTGATTTTGTATAATTAAAATGATGAAAATGTTCAAAAAAGGCATGCCTGCCGGCGGATCATCCGGCTGAAAGCCATCCGGAGAAAGGCAGATGGCCCCCGCCTGCAGGAAGTCCTCACATTTTACAGGAGGTGAAAAGAATGAAAAAAGCATTGGCTGTCCTTCTTGTATTCAGTATGCTGTTGTCTTTGTCGGCCTGCGGCGGCAGCACCGCCCCGGCGTCGGGCAGCGCCGGAACTGAACAGACCACAGATGCTGCCGGCGACGCATCGAAGGCGGCAGCATCAGCAGAGGATCAGGACCTGAATACGGATGCAAATGAACCTGCGCCGGAAACAACAGCAGCCGCTGCAGATCCCGCTTCACAGAGCGCCGCCTCGTCCGAAACGGCAGCCGCTGCTGATCCCGCTTCACAGAGCGCCGCCTCGTCCGAAACGGCAGCCGCTGCAGATCCTGCTTCGCAGAGCGCCGCCTCGTCCGAAACGGCAGCTCAGGCGGCCGCTGAGCCGGCGCGTTCTGCAGAAGCCTGGTCCACTGCAGGCACCTATAAGCTGACCGGTCATTCCGTCAATTCAGAAAATGCAATGAGCGAGATCATCAATATTGTCAGGATGGGGGGCAACTTATACCTCACCCTCAGGGAGGACGGTACCGGCAGCATGAAGCTTCTGGATGCGGAGCTTCCTCTGGAATGGGATGACAGCGACATCATCATTGAGCCCGGCAAAGGGTCTGATCTGACAGATCCTGTCAGTATTCCCTATGTCTGTGAAGGCGAGTCCCTGAAAATGAGCACTTCGGAATATTCTCTGGATTTCAGCAGACTGAACGAGCAGGAGCTTGCGGAATACAGGGAGCAGGGGGCCGGCAGTCTTAAAAGCCAGCTCAGTAAGATCTCGCAGACGGCGGTCGGCAATATAGAAGGCCATCTGACAGACCTCCTCTTCCTTGCTATGTCACTGAAAGGAAAAGTAACTGACAAGCCCATCCCCGAAGGCGAGCCGTCTGAGGGTCCCGTTTCCGGCACTGTGAATGGCATTGCGTTTACCGTCCTGGGAGCAGACCAGGTGGCAGGCGACGAAGGTCCGCTCATTGTCTTCTATTATGAAGCGACCAACACCACCGATGACTATCAGGAAATCTGGTACTATGATTTTAAAGCCAGTCAGAACGGCTCGGATCTGGAGACGACCTGGGAGCTCAGCGATATACCGGAGGAGTATAATGTCAATCTCGGAATGGCTCCCGGCAGGACTCTCCGCTGTGCAGATATCCACAAATATGATCCTGACGGCGGTGTGGTGGGCTTCCGGATCAGCTGTACGGATGACAAAGACAACACCGTGCTTTTCTACGCCGATCCCCACAATCTGAGCGGCCCGCCTGCAGAGCCCTTTGCTTTCGACGCTGATTCCTCTGTCCCCGAGTATGTCAGGGCACTTCCCGGGGAAACCGGGCAGGTGCGTATAGAAAATGCGGAATTTTTCACAGATAAGGACGGCAGGGACACTGTTAGGGTCTACTTTACCTTCCGGAACACATCTCAGAAAGACGAAGTCCCCTTCATTCAGCGCAACTACTTCTATGCCCTGCAGGACGGTATCAGTCTGCCCATGAATTATATAGCTGATCCTGTAGAAGAAGAAAACAATACCTCAGAAGCAATAAAGCCCGGCGAGGAGATCCTCTGCGCCAGCTGCTTCTATCTGCGCACCGGCGATCCTGTCTCTTTCGTTGTGTTTGAGGATAAAGGATTAGATGAAAGGGTCAACATAGCAGCCAGGACCTACGAAGTCGAATGAGTCAGACATTCGCAAAAGACCCGGGCTGAACGGCGTTGACAATCCGTTACATGTACACGCCCCCTCGAAAGGCGCGAACTTCCAACGCTTGCGCAGGGAGATAACAATGGGGCGTGACGAAGGTGTGACAAGGGGACAGGCACTCTGTCACATTGCTGTGACAGAGTGCCTGTCCCCTTGTCACACCCCCTTGTCACACCCAAAACGCCTCGCTTTTCAGGTGAGCCTGAGTTCCTGTAACGACAAACCTCCGGACCAGGTTTGTTCCCCTCCTCTCATGCATTGCAGTTAGAGCCTTTTTGGCATATACTTGAGATACGCGGCAGCCCTCTGCCGCGGGCAGTCCGGCAGCGGCTCTTCGCTTGTTTCAGGCGTGTCAGGCCCTGCCGCAGACCGGACTCATCGACAGCTGTATTTTATAAAAAATGCATTGACGGGAAGTATTGATGAAATTCAATAAAAACGTACTTAAAGAAAAGTGGGCCGCCTATACTGTGGCGGCATGCTCAGCGGTACTGCTCTATATGCTGCTGACCCATCTGGGGACCCTGGGAAGGATCGTGAAGGGCATCCTGAAGATCTGCGCTCCGGTCATCCTGGCCCTCATAATGGCCTACATCCTGGATCCTCTGGTGGCCACCTACTCCAAATATGTGCTGAACAAGGTGAAGACGCCCAGGCTCCGGCATTCGCTCTCGGTCCTGCTCTCGGTCCTGACCGTGATTCTCTTTATCGCGGTCCTGATGGTGGCTCTGGTCCCCCAGATCATCGACAGTATCGTCCTCTTCGCCAGGAACGTGAACGGATATGTCCGGTCCATGCAGCGGCTGATGATGCAGCTGAGCAATTTTGCGGCCAGGCATGACATCGATTTGTCCAAGTTCATTTCCTCGAGTGACGAACTCCTGCAGTCGATCACCAGGATCCTGCCGGAAAACGTCAACAAGATCGTGAACGCCTCCTTCGGGTTTGGCCGCAACGTATTTGAGTGGATCATTTCCTTTATATTGGCCATCTATCTGATGCTGGACAATCATAAACTGAAAAAAGGTTTTGTCCGGCTCCTCAAGGCTGTGATGCCCGACCATGTCTACCACAGCTCGGCGACCTTCTGGAGCAGATGTAATTCGATCCTGGTCGAGTATATCGCCTTTGATGTCCTGGACGGACTGATCATCGGGGTCCTGAACTGGATCTTCATGCTGATCATGGATATGCCTTATGTCGCGATCATTTCCGTGATCGTGGGCGTGACCAACCTGGCGCCTACCTTCGGCCCCATGGTCGGGGCCGCCATCGGGGCCTTTATCCTGGTCCTGGTCAACCCCTGGCACGCGCTCTGGTTCCTGCTCTTCACAGTCGTCCTGCAGACCTTCGACGGCTATATCCTCAAGCCCAGGCTCTTCGGCGAAAGGCTGGGCGTTTCCGCCGTCTGGATCCTGATCTCCCTGATCATCGGCGGCCGTTTCCTCGGAGTGGCAGGCATCCTTCTGGCCATCCCCTTTGCCGCCATCGGCGATTTCATCTACCACGACTACATCATCAAGCGGCTGGAGAAGCGCAAAAGGGAAATGGAGGATCACGAAATGGCAGAGATGGCGGCCGAAATACAATCCGGCGACAAAGCAGCCCCGGCAAAACGGACCGGCAAAGCAGCCGAAACGATCCGTGCGGAAGAGCCGGCCGGTTCTACGGCTGGAGAGGCCGCAGCTGGAATCGCGGACGCGGCGGATCCGGCCGACAGGGCGCAGGAAGCGAATTCCGGCAGCAACACGGACGCGGAAGGCTCTGACGACAGGGCGGACGCCGGAGATTCAACCGCTGAATCTGTCATAAAGTTCCCGGCAGGCATGAAGCTTTTCGAGAAAAAAAATGCGGGATCCGATGAACTTCCCGCTGTCGAAGAGATGGCAGTCGCAATGCGGATGTCCGGCGAAGGGACTGTCGGAGCGGAAATAGACGGAGCCGGCGCGACAGCTGCGGAAATGCCGGTCGGAGACGCACTTGACGGAGATATGCACAAGACCGGAAAAGGATTTTCCGGAGGCCTGATCGACAGAAAGTGCTGAATGGCAGCAGCTGCTGAATCGCAGCAAACAGAAAATCATGCAAGTAGGAAATCACAGCAAATTTGAAACTGCAACAAATGGTGAACTGCAACAAATGTTGAACTGCAGCAGAATACCGGGGTTGCAGCAGAACGACTGTAATATGCCTGATTTTTCAAAAAACGGACCCGGGGAGAAATTCTCCCCGGGTCGTTCTTTTTCTTTGATGCTCTTTTCTTCAGGCTTCTTTCCCTTCCAATCTAATCTTTGAAGTCCTTTTCCTTAAAAGTCCTTTTCTTTGAATGTCCTGCTCTTAAAAGTCCTTTTTTTGGAAGTCCTGTTCATTTGAAAGGTCTTTTCTTTGAGCTCTTCTGCCGGTTCACCCCTGCTTCTCTGCCAGGTGCTCGCAGAAGCGCTTTGTCTCCTCATAGGTCTTGTCCCCGAAGACCGCGGAGCCTGCGACAAAGATGTTGGCGCCGGCTTCGAGGGGCAGGTCGATGTTGTCGAATTTGACACCGCCGTCGACCTGGAGGTCTGTCGCGAGGCCTTTTTCCGTGATGTAGGCGCGGGCGGCGCGGACCTTGTCGAGGGTCTCGGGCATCATCTTCTGGCCGCCGAATCCGGGCTCGACCGTCATGATCAGGAGCATATCCACCTTGTCCATATAGGGGATGACTGCGTCGAAGGGGGTCTTGGGCTTAATAGAGATGCCAACCTTGCAGTTGTTTTTGCGGATCTCGTCGATCACGGCCTGAGGGTCCTCTGCGGCCTCCAGATGGAAGGTGATGAGGTCGGCGCCGGCGGCGGCAAATTCGCCGATGTAGCGGACAGGGTCCATGATCATGAGATGGACATCAAAGACCATGTCCGTGGCGCTGCGGATCGACTTGATGACGGGCATGCCGAAAGAGATGGAGGGCACGAAAAGGCCGTCCATGACGTCGATGTGCAGGTAGGGGGCGCCGCCCTTTTCCACGGCGGCGATCTCCTCGCCCAGGTGTTTGAAATCCGCCGACAGGATCGAAGGGGCCAGTTTGAGTTCGGTTTTCATAGGTTTCTTCTCCTTTTCTTTTCCTTTTTCCAGATAATAGCTTGCGTTCTTTTCCACTTTTATCGGTTATGCAGGACATTTTATATTGTACAGGCGCATGACCGTTCTGAAACTTGTTTTTTTTGCGCCAATGTGGAAATTGACGGGGAGAGGTGGTGCGAGACTGGGCTCGCTGGTCAGGGGCGCACGGGTCAGGGGACTTCCCAGGTGATTCCCGCGTTTCGTGTGATTCACGATCCCCGGACCAGCGTTCCTGGCTCATTTGACCTTGAGCTGCTGGTAGATGTCGCGGCGGCTGAGGCCTCGGTCGGCGGCGACGCGGCGCATGGCATCTTTCTGGGAGAGTCCCTGGTCGAGGTAGCGCTGCATGTGGTCCTCCAGGGGCAGGTCGTCGTAGGCGGCGCGGGCCTGGTCCAGGAGCTTTTCGGGGTCGGCGCCGGCCAGGACGAGGACGTATTCTCCGCGGGGGTCGTTTTCCTCGTAGTAGCGGACGGCCGAATCAAGCGTGAGGGGGATGGCCTCCTCAAAGCGTTTGGTCAGCTCGCGGCAGAGGGTGATCCTCCTGTCGCCGCCCAGGGTCCCGGTCAGTTCATCCAGGGTGCTCCGCAGGTGGTGGGGTGCCTCGTAGAGGATGATGGTGCGCTCCTCGGTGCGGAGCTGGTCCAGGATCCTCCTCCGCTCCTTTTTATCCGGGGGCAGGAAGCCCTCGAAGCAGAAGCGCCGGGCGGGCAGGCCGGACATGGTGAGGGCGGTGATCAGGGCGCAGGCGCCGGGCAGGGAGGTGACGCGGATGCCCTCTTCGATGCAGAGGGCGGCGAGGACCTCGCCGGGGTCGGAGATGGCGGGTGTGCCGGCATCGGTGACGACAGCGATATTGCTGCCCCGGTGCAGGGCCGCCAGGAGCTCCCGGGCTTTTTCATATTTATTGTGCTCATGATAGCTGGTCATGGGCTTTTTGATCTCAAAATGGTTGAGCAGGCGCAGGGTGTTGCGGGTGTCCTCGGCGGCGATCAGGTCGACCTCGCGGAGGGTGTCGAGGACGCGCTGTGTGATGTCGCCCAGGTTGCCGATCGGCGTTGCGCACAGGTATAGGGTTCCGGACATATTATCTCCTGTTGTATTCTCTTCCGTTCCCGGTTCGTTCCGGAATTATGAAAAAAGCTTCTGCACCCTTATTTCGCTCGCAGCAGGTCCGCATGAGCTCGGGTGTCCAGGCGGCTTCTCTGGAGGCCTTTTTTCACTCTCAGAAGATCCGCATGAGTTCGGGTGTGTAGGCGGCTTCTCTGGAGGCCTTTTTTCACTCGTAGTAGATCCGCATGAGTTCGGGTGTGTAGGAGCCGTCTTTTTCGTAGACAATGAGAGGCGGCTCGACGCGGAGCTCGGGGGCGCCGCCGCGCACGCAGTCGAGAAGGACCATGTTGGGGGCCTTGTCGGCATGCGGGTAGACGAGGCGCATGCGCTTGGGCTCCAGGCCGGCCAGGCAGAGCTTTGTGGTGATCTCGGCCAGGCGCAGGGGCCGGTGGACCAGGTAGAAGTGGCCGCCGGGGCGCAGCAGGACGGCCGCTGCACGAACGACATCGTCAAAGGAGCAGAGAAGCTCATGGCGGGCGATGGCGCGGGGGTCAAATCCGCTCAGATCCGGGGCCTCCGTGCCGGGATCTCCTCCTGTGGGACAGGCTCCGGGATCCGGTCTGGAAATCTTGTTTTCAGAGCCGGCGGATCCAGGCATTTTTCCTGCCCCGGCCTTTTCTTTGTCTGCAGGGCATGCAGATTCAGCGGATCCAGTGATCTTTCCGCTTCCCGCGGTCCTGTAGGGGGGATTGCAGGTGATAAAATCAAAAGAAGCAGCTGCAAAGATGCGGTCTGCTTCTCTGATATCTCCGCGGACGATCGTGATCCTGTCCTGCAGGCCGTTGAGGGCTGCACTGCGCTCCGCGAGGGAGGCACTGGCCGGCTGGATCTCCAGTCCCGTCAGGCTGGCGCAGTCGGTCCTGTCTGACAGAAGAATGGGAATGATGCCGTTCCCGGTCCCCAGGTCCAGGCCTCGGCGGGCCTTTTTCATCTGCACATAGGCGGACAGGAGGACGGCATCCATGCCGAAGCAGAACCGGGCAGGATCCTGGATGATCCGGAGCCCCGCGCGCTGCAGGTCGTCGACCCGCTCGCCGGGAAATACCAGATCATCCGGCATGTTCATTTTATTCATAATCGTCATAAAAAGTCTTTTAAATATCTGCTGTTTTTCTGTCCCGTCCGGCGGTCTGCAGCCGCCGCGGAACCGATTGGTTTTTCAGCAGCAGATTGAATCCTCATTCGGCAGAAGAATTGTCTGCGGGCGATCCGGCAGTCTGGCCGGGCTTTTCCTCCCTGTGAGGAGCATTTCCGGACTGGGCGGCGCCTTCCTCCCTGCGGGGTGCATTCTCAGACTGAGCGGCGCCCTCCTCCCTGCGGGAGTTGTGGCCGCGTCTGTCCTGTCTGCGGTCTCCGCGGTTCCTGCCGCGGTCTCTTCTGCCGCGGTCTCTTCCGCCGGATTCGCGGCCGGCAGTCTTCTGGTCCTCGCGGTCACGGCCGCCTGCCTTTCCCTCTTCAGGTTCGCGGCCGGCTGCCTTCAGGTCCTCGCGGTCCTGTGCGGCACCTTCGGCAGCGTTTTTCCTGCCTTCTCTCCGCTCCCGTTTTTCCTTTCCGTCGCGGCCTTCCCGGGCTTCTCTGCCATCCCGGTTTTCACGGGACTCTTTTCCTTCCCTGCCTTCCCGGCTTTCACGGGATTCTTTTCCGTCTTTTCTCCTGGCTCCGGAGGGGTTGTTTTTCTGCATGGTCGGGCGGCTGGCCCCTCTGCGGCGTCTGCGCAGGATGGTCAGGTCGCTGACATTGTACTCGTGCAGTTCCTTCTCGTCATCCACCTCGACGATGATCCGGGCGGTCTGGCGGAGGATATTGACGCTCTCGACCAGGCCGTTGAGGCCGTCGGCGGACTCCACCTCGTCACCGGGGTGGGGAAGGGTCTTATTGAGCTCCTCATAGGTCTCAGCCTCATTTTTGAGGCAGCACATGAGCCTGCCGCAGACCCCGGAGATCTTGCCCGGGTTCAGGGACAGGTTCTGTTCCTTGGCCATCTTGATGGAGACCGGCACAAAGTCGGACAGCCAGGTGTGGCAGCAGAGGGGCCGCCCGCAGCTGCCGTAGCCGCCCAGGATCTTGGTCTCGTCGCGGACGCCGACCTGGCGCAGCTCGATGCGGGTGCGGA
>CAMNFJ010000120.1:0-9237 GCA_946536955.1 uncultured Lachnospiraceae bacterium | reverse complement strand
TCGAGGAGTCCAAGACCATGCAGACCGAGCTGGACCTGGTCGAAGGCATGCAGTTTGACAGAGGCTACATCAGCGCCTACATGGCAACCGATATGGACAAGATGGAAGCCAACCTCGAGGATCCCTTCATCCTGATCACAGACAAGAAGATCTCCACCATCCAGGAGATCCTGCCCCTGCTCGAGCAGATCGTCAAGATGGGCGCCAAGCTCCTGATCGTGGCTGAGGATGTCGAGGGCGAGGCCCTGACCACCCTGATCGTCAACAAGCTGCGCGGCACCTTCAACGTAGTCGCTGTCAAGGCTCCCGGCTATGGCGACAGAAGGAAGGCCATGCTGGAGGATATCGCCATCCTGACCGGCGGCACAGTCATCAGCTCTGACCTGGGCCTGGAGCTCAAGGACGCAACCGTTCAGCAGCTGGGCCGCGCCAAGAGCGTCAAGGTCGGCAAGGAGCAGACCGTCATCGTCGACGGCCTCGGCGACAAGACCGCTCTCGACCAGCGCGTCGCACAGATCAAGAAGCAGATCGAAGAGACCAAGTCCGATTTCGACCGCGAGAAGCTTCAGGAGCGTCTGGCCAAGCTGGCCGGCGGTGTCGCAGTCATCCGCGTCGGCGCGGCAACCGAGACAGAGATGAAGGAAGCCAAGTTCCGCATGGAGGATGCTCTCAATGCCACAAGGGCAGCTGTTGAGGAAGGCATCATCTTTGGCGGCGGCAGCGCTTACATCCATGCTTCCAAGGCAGTCGAGAAGGCTGTGGCGGACCTGGACGGCGATGAGAAGACCGGCGCCCAGATCGTCCTCAAGGCTCTGGAGGCTCCCCTGCACCAGATCGCCGAGAACGCGGGCCTCAACGGCGCCGTGATCGTCAACAAGGTCAAGGAGTCCGAGGTCGGTGTCGGCTTTGACGCCTACAAGGAAGAGTATGTCAACATGATCGACGGCGGCATCCTGGATCCCGCCAAGGTCACCAGAAGCGCTCTGCAGAACGCAACCAGCGTCGCTTCCAGCTTCCTGACCACCGAGGCGGCTGTCGCCAACATCAAGGAGCCCATGCCCCCCATGCCCGCAGGCGCTCCCGGAATGATGTGATCGCAGCAAAAGCGTCAGAGAATAAGAGAATTTTATAGATAAAAGATCGTAAAGACCTCGCGCGTCCGTCCGGATGCGCGGGGTTTTTTGCGCGAATCCTTCAACCTTTGATTGACGTAGTCAACAAAACAGACTATAATTTCTTTACTTTTATTATTTTCAGGCAATAGAGACGGGGGACAGATCCGGAACCCTGCGCGGCTGCAGCCAGTCTGACTGGCTGTTATACGCATGCGCAAAGGCCGGAATTTGCCACAGAGGTGTATCATGGCAGACAGCAGGGAGATGAGGGAAAAATACGGCAGGATCTCCATTGACAACGGAAAGATCGCCTGTATCGGAGACTATGACAGCCCGCAGGATCTCTATAAAGAACTGATCGAGAGAGTCAGAAAATACCATCCTTCCGATGACATCAGACTGATCGGGAAGGCTTATGATGTTGCGCTCGGTGCCCACGAGGGCCAGCTGCGCAAGTCGGGAGAGCCCTATATCATTCACCCCTTATGTGTCTCCATTATCCTGGCTGAACTGGAGATGGATAAGGAGACGATCGCGGCGGGACTTCTCCACGACGTGGTGGAGGACACGGTCCTGACCCGGGAGGAGATCGAGGACCGCTTCGGCTCGGATGTCGCCCTTCTGGTGGACGGCGTCACCAAGCTCAAAAAACTCAAGCTCTCCGGCGACTACCAGGACAAGTCCCAGGTCCAGCAGGAGATGCAGGCCAGAAACCTGCGCAAGATGTTCCTGGCCATGGCCAAGGACATCCGCGTCATTCTGATCAAGCTGGCGGACCGCCTGCACAATATGCGGACCCTGGAGTTCATGCCGCCGGAAAAGCAGCAGCGCATCTCCCAGGAGACCGTGGATATCTACGCCCCCATCGCCGACCGGCTGGGGATCTCCAAGATCAAGGTTGAGCTGGATGACCTGGCGCTCAAGTACCTCTATCCGGATGTCTACTATGAGCTCGTCGAGAAGGTCACGCAGAAGATGAACGAGCGCGAGCACTATGTGCAGGAGATTGCGCAGGAGATCAAGACCCATATCCGTGAGGCCGGCATCGACGGAGAGGTGGACGGCAGGGTCAAGCACCTCTTCAGCATCTACCGCAAGATGGTCAACCAGAAAAAATCCCTGGAGGAGATCTATGACCTCTTCGCGGTCCGGGTGATCGTCAATTCCATCCGCGACTGCTACGCCGTACTGGGGACGATCCATGAGATGTACAAGCCCATCCCCGGCCGCTTCAAGGACTACATAGCCATGCCCAAGGCCAACATGTACCAGTCCCTGCACACGACCCTGATCGGACCCGCGGGCCAGCCCTTTGAGATTCAGATCCGCACCTACGATATGCACCGTGCGGCGGAATACGGTATTGCCGCCCACTGGAAATATAAGGAGGCCGGAAGCTCCGAGAAGGTGGAGAAGACCCGGGAGGAGGAAAAGCTCACCTGGCTGCGCCAGATCCTGGAGTGGCAGCAGGACATGTCCGACAACCGCGAGTTTATGGACATCCTCAAGAGCGACCTCAACCTCTTTTCCGACGATGTCTACTGCTTCACCCCCCGCGGCGAGGTCAAGAACCTGCCGGCCGGGTCCACGCCGGTCGATTTCGCCTATGCCATCCACACCGCGGTCGGCAACCGCATGGTCGGCGCCCGTGTCAACGACAAGATCGTCAATATCGACTATGAGATCAAGAACGGCGACCGGATCGAGATCATCACCAGCTCCAATTCCAAGGGGCCCAGCTTGGACTGGCTCACCTTCGCCAGGAGCGCTTCGACCCGGAACAAGATCAACCAGTGGTTCAAGAAGGAAAATAAAGAAGAAAATATCATCAGGGGCAGGGAGTTGATCTATGCCTATGCCAAGGCCCACGGCCTCCATATGCATGAGCTGATCAAGCCTGTCTACCAGGAATACATCCTCCGCAAGTACGGCTTCAGGGACTGGGAGTCCCTGCTGGCGGCTGTCGGCCACGGCGGCATGAAGGAGGGCCAGATCGTCAACAAGCTGGCCGACCTCTACGCGGAGGACCACAAGCACCAGCTCACCAGCGAGGAGATCATCCACCAGGTCCAGAACAGTCCCCAGCATATCCACCGGGGGACGGGGACAGGATCGGTGGTCGTCAAGGGGGCGGAGGGCCTGGCCATCCGCTTTTCCAAGTGCTGCAATCCGGTCCCCGGCGATGAGATCGTAGGTTTCATCACCAGGGGGAGAGGGATCTCCATCCACAGGAAGGACTGCAGCAATGTCAACAACCTTCCGGATATCGAGCAGGACCGCCTGATCGAGGCCTCCTGGATCGAGGGCGCCGAGGGCGCCAAGGAGGAGGGCTTCCTTGTCGAGATCAAGATTTACGCCAGGGACAGGAGCGGCCTGCTCAACGACCTGACCAAGGTGTTTTCCGAAAAGGATATCAGCATCCTCCGGATCAGCTCCACGACCGGCCGGCAGGGGATCGCCACCCTGACCCTGGGCTTCGAGGTCAAGAGCAGACAGGAGCTGCATGATATCACGACCCGCCTGCAGGCCATCCGGGATGTCCAGGCGATCAAGAGAACAAGCGGCTGAGGCCGGCCCGGAATGGCACCCGGGCAGGGATCCGGGAGCTCCCGGGAATTTAGAAAGGACAGGATTTATGGACAAGGCACAGGCAACGATCAAGGTCAACTGCTTTGTGGTCGGCATGGTGCAGACCAACTTTTATTTCCTCTACAGGGAGGGGAACACAGAGACGGTCGTATTTGACCCCGCGGATCTCGGCGACAGGCTCTACGAGGAGCTCGAGAAGAGAGGGCTGCAGGTCAAGGCCATCCTCCTGACCCATGCCCATTTTGATCATATTCTGGGACTGGAGGCCCTCCGCAAAAAGACCGGGGCCCCTGTTTACGCCTGCATCCACGAAAAGCGGCTTTGCGAGTCCCCTGATCTCAACCAGTCGGCCTCCATCCGCCGTCCCTGCACGGTGGAGCCGGACCATTATCTGGAGGACGGGGAGATGGTGACTGTTGCGGGCATCACCATGCAGACCATCTTTACGCCCGGACATACCGAGGGAAGCTGCGCCTATTATATAGAGGACGGACATATCCTGATCAGCGGCGATACCCTCTTCGAGGGGTCCATCGGCCGGTCCGACCTGCCCACAGGGGACGGGCCGACACTGGCGGAATCGATCCGGACCAGACTCTATACCCTTCCCGATGACACGACCGTCTTTTCCGGCCACGGCGCGGAGACGACGATCGGTTATGAAAAAAAGCACAACTGGTTCGTAAGGGCCTGACAGACAGACTGTGCCGGGCATCGGGTCCCGGCACGGCCCCGCAATGCGCCGGTGTGCCTGGTTCAACGGGAGATCATCCGCCTGCAGGAGGCGGACACAGGAGCACGCACATCACATGATCACAGCAATCGAAAACATTGAACTATACAGATATGAGATCCACTCTCTGCTAAAGGCTTTTTATCCGCAGGAGGACGTCAAGGTCCTGACCGAGGCGGATGCCGCCGGTAACCGAAAATACCAGCAGATCTCCAAAGAGCCTTTTCTGAGGGTGGTTTTTGCGGATACGGAGGTGACGGTCTCCTTCTGCGACGGGACCGGCACAAGGTCGGCTCAGGCTGAGGGGGACATCCCTTATACACAGAAAAGCCCCGCCCTCAAGACCGCGGTCAAGCACCTCATCTACGGGATGCTGGCGGACCGGGAGGGCCGGACCCTTCCCTGGGGGGAGCTGATCGGGATCAGGCCGACCAAGATCGCCATGCAGTCTCTGCTGGAGGGAGAGTCTGTGCGGCAGGCGGCGGACGCCATGATGCGGGACCACCTGGTCAGCGAGGACAAGGCCCTTCTGGCCGCGCAGATCGCGCAGAGGGAGCGGGAGATCCTGGCGGACATCCACTACGAGAACGGATACAGCCTCTATATCGGCATTCCCTTCTGCCCCACGACCTGCCTCTACTGCTCCTTCCCCTCCTTTAACCTGGCCCTGTGGAAGGACCGGGTGGACCTCTACCTGGACGCCCTGGAAAAAGAGATGAAGGACGCCTCCGGACTGATGCGGGGCCGGATCCTGGACACGGTCTATATCGGGGGCGGGACGCCGACGACCCTGGAGCCTGTCCAGCTGGAGAGACTGTTTTCCATGCTGGAGGACTGCTTCCCCATGGAGGGCATCCAGGAGTTCACCATCGAGGCGGGCCGGCCGGACAGCATCACGGCGGAAAAGCTGGATGTCATCCGCGCCCATGGCGTCACCAGGATCAGCGTCAACCCCCAGACCATGAAGGAGGAGACCCTGCGCCTGATCGGCCGCATGCACACGGTGCAGCAGGTCCGGGATGCCTTTGCCCTCTGCCGCCGGGCCGGCTTCGACAACATCAATATGGATATCATCCTGGGCCTGCCCGAGGAGACGGAGGAGGATGTTGCCCGGACCCTGCAGGAGATTGAAAAGCTGGCTCCCGACAGTCTGACCGTCCATTCCCTGGCCCTCAAGCGGGGCTCCCGCATGCAGAAATATATTGAAGAAAAAGGCTTTTCCTCCATCCGGAACACGGACGGCTGCATGGACCTCGCAATGGAGGCGGCCGCCCGCATGGGCATGGATCCCTACTACCTCTACCGGCAGAAAAATATATCCGGCAACCTGGAAAATGTCGGATATGCCCGGCCGGGCAGGGCGGGGATCTACAACATCCTGATCATGGAAGAAAAACAGTCCATCCTGGCCCTGGGGGCCGGCAGCATCTCCAAGGCTGTCTTCCCGGGGGGCAGGATCGAGAGAAGCGACAACTGCAAGGATGTCGCGACCTATATAGAAACTATTGACGAGATGATCGAAAGAAAGCACAGGCTGGGGATCGGATCCTGAGACGGGTCCGGCCGAGGACTGTGTGCAGGGGACCCGGGACCGGGCCCTGAATTCAGAACAAAGGAACCGGTAGACGATATATGGCAGCAAGTCGAAAAAAACAAAATCTGGTGATCGTGGAGTCACCCGCCAAGGTGAAGACGATCAAGAAGTTTCTGGGGACCTCTTATGAGGTGGCGGCGTCCAACGGACATGTCCGCGACCTCCCCAAGAGCAAGATGGGCATCGATATCGAACATGATTATGAGCCCAAATACATTACGATCCGCGGCAAGGGAGAGCTCCTGGCGGGCCTGCGCAAGCTGGTCAAAAAGGCGGACCGCATCTATCTGGCAACGGACCCTGACCGGGAGGGCGAAGCGATCTCCTGGCACCTCAAGGCCGCGCTCAAGCTCGATGAGGCCACGGACAAGCAGGTTTCCAGGATCACCTTCAACGAGATCACGAAAAAGGCGGTCACGGAATCGCTCAAAAACGCCAGGGAGATCGATATGGCCCTGGTCGACGCCCAGCAGACCCGCCGCATCCTGGACCGCATGGTCGGCTACGAGATTTCTCCCCTTCTGTGGGAGAAGGTCAAGAGAGGCCTGTCCGCGGGCCGGGTCCAGTCCGTTGCCCTGCGCATGATCGGGGACCGGGAGGACGAGATCGACTCCTTCATACCAGAGGAATACTGGACCCTGGACGCAGTCCTCGATGTCGAGGGCAGCAAAAAGCCCCTGACGGCCCATTATTACGGCGAGATCGGGGGGGACGGCAAGCCGGTCCGGGTCGACCTGAAAAAACAGGAGGATGCCCTGAGGATCACCCGGGGACTGGAGGGAGGATCCTTTTCCATCCGGGAGATCCGCCGGTCCGAGAGGACCAGGAAACAGCCCCTGCCCTTCACGACCTCCACGCTCCAGCAGGAGGCCAGCAAGGTCCTCAACTTCTCCACCCAGAAGACCATGCGGGTCGCCCAGCAGCTCTACGAGGGCGTCGAGGTAAAGGGCCAGGGAACGGTCGCCCTGATCACCTATCTGAGAACGGACAGCGTGCGCATCTCCGACGAGGCCCAGGCCTCCGCAGCCGCCTTTATCGAGGACAGCTACGGCGGTGACTACGTCCTGCAGCGCCCGGGCGAGGAGAAAAAGGCCGGCAAGGTCCAGGACGCCCACGAAGCCATCCGCCCCACGGATGTCACCCGCCTGCCCGCGGCCATCAAGGACTCCCTCTCCAGGGAGCAGTTCCGCCTCTACCAGCTGATCTGGAAGCGCTTTGTGGCCAGCCGCATGACTCCCGCCAGATACGAGACGACCCAGGTCCGCATCACAGGGACTGCGCCGGAGCGGACAGGATCCGCTGCCGCCGGACAGGACCGGATCCCGGACCAGATCTTTACCGTCTCGGCATCCAGACTTCTCTTTGAAGGCTACCAGAAGGTCTACAACGAGGATGAGGAGGAGAAGAGTCCCGTTCTGGGCAAGGGCCTGGAGGAGACCAGCAGGGTGATCCTGGAAATGTTTGATCCCAGGCAGCACTTCACCCAGCCCGCGCCCCATTACACGGAGGCCTCCCTGGTCAGGGCTCTCGAGGAGCAGGGCATCGGCAGGCCCAGCACCTACGCGCCGACCATCACGACGATCCTGGCCAGACGCTATATCGTCAAGGAGGAAAAAAACCTCTACATGACCGAGCTGGGGACCGTCGTCAATGACATTATGAAAAAGGCCTTTCCGACCATCGTGGATCCCTCCTTTACGGCCAACATGGAAGGCCTGCTCGACGGCATCGCCGACGGCCAGGTCCGCTGGAAGACCGTCATCGAGAACTTCTATCCCGACCTGCACGAGGCCGTCCTCCAGGCGGAAAAGGACCTGGAGAAGGTCCAGATCGCGGATGAGGAGACCGAGGAGATCTGCGAAAACTGCGGCCGCCACATGGTCATCAAATACGGCCCCCACGGAAAGTTCCTGGCCTGCCCGGGCTTTCCCGAATGTCACAACACCAAGCCCTACTATGAAAAGATCGGGGTCCAGTGCCCCAAGTGCGGCAGGGATATCATCGTCCGCATGTCCAAAAAGGGCAGACGCTACTACGGATGCATGGGAAATCCCGAGTGCGATTTCATGGTCTGGCAGAAGCCGTCCGCTCAGAAATGTCCGCGCTGCGGCGGCCTGATGGTGGAAAAAGGAAACCGCCTGGTCTGCGCCGACAAGGAGTGCGGATATGTCCAGGACCGCCGGGATCCCGAGGAGTGATCCGGCTGATCCCGGAGCAAAGCGAGTCTTGAACCGGATCTTTTTGAAAAAACAGTCAGGCCCCGCACGGGAGACCTGCCTGAGGATCCGGGAGGAAGCTGTCCACAATGCAATTTCCGGTCACGCCCCACGACCGGCCGAACCAATATATTACGGCGCCGCACCCGGATCCCTTTATGATTCCCGCGCGGCCCTACAGAGGAGAGACAGATGCAGACATCAAACAATGTCGTTTTGCTGGATAATACCAGAAAAATTGAGAAACTGATCCATAACAATGATACAGGCAAGGTCGTCTTCAACGACATCTGCAGGGTCATGAGCGAGATCCTGCACGCCCATATCCTTGTGATCAGCAAAAAGGGAAAGGTCCTGGGAGTGGGCGAGTGCAGCTCTGTGGACACGGCCCGTGGACTGATCGTCGAGGAGGTGGGGACCTTCGTGGATCCCGAACTGAACGCCAGACTCCTGGACGTGCTCTCCACCCATGAAAATGTCAGCCTGAGGACTCTGGGCTTTCTCTCCAACACGGACAGCGATCTGATGGGCATCGTACTGCCGATCGAAGTCGCGGGAGAGCGGCTCGGCACGGTCTTTATCTACAAGGACGGAGAACATTTTGATATAGACGATATCATCCTCTCCGAGTACGGAACCACAGTGGTCGGCCTGGAGATGCTCCGGGCTGTCTCCGAGGAGACGGCGGAGGAAAACCGCAAGATCGCAGTCGTCAAGTCAGCCATCGGCACGCTCAGCTACACCGAGATGCACGCCATCATCCATATCTTCGAGGAACTGGACGGCGTCGAGGGAATCCTTGTCGCCAGCAAGATCGCCGACAAGGCCGGCATCACCAGAAGTGTCGTCGTCAACGCCCTGCGCAAATTTGAATCGGCCGGCGTCATCGAATCCAGGTCCTCCGGCATGAAGGGCACCTATATCAAGGTCCTCAACGACGCCATCTACGGCGAGCTGGCCGGCCTCCGCCGCCAGGTCCAGCCGTGAGGA
>CAMNFJ010000119.1:0-9829 GCA_946536955.1 uncultured Lachnospiraceae bacterium | reverse complement strand
ACCTCCGCTCTGGAAATGAGCCAGAACTCCGAGCGTCTGTCCTGGACCTTCGAGGAGGTCGATGCCAAGCTTCAGGGCATCATGGTCAACATCTACCACAACATCGATGCCGCTTCCAAGAAGTACGGCATGGAGGGCAACTATGTGGCAGGCGCCAACATCGCCGGCTTCGAAAAGGTCCTCACCGCCATGGAGGCACAGGGTATCGTCTGATGACCCTCTGATCCCGTCCGCGGGAATCCCCTTTTAAACAGACTTTACGGGCCCTGCCCGCTGCGAACACAGGCAGCGGGCAGGGCTTTTTTTGCCTTCTTTATATATTTGCCCTTTTCTTTACAACTTGCTTTTTATGCGCTAAAATCATCATTGGGGATTTTTTCGCAAAAACTCAGTTCAGCTTTTGCTGACTTCCTTTCAACTATGTGGTATCGACAGAATCATCCGTGACCGGAGGGCATTTTCCGGCCATGGTCAGGGCCGGAAGCCCGGCGGAGGGATTCATCCATGACTCAGTATGAACTGATCGCTCCCTGCCATTTCGGTATGGAGAGTGTCGTAAAGAACGAGATCTACGAGATCGGCTATGATGTGACAGAGGTCACCGACGGCCGGGTCACCTTCATCGGAGACGAGGAGGCGATCGCCCGGGCCAATATCTGTCTGCGGACCGCGGAGCGGATCCTGCTCAAGGTGGGGTCTTTTCACGCGGAAAACTTCGAGGAGCTCTTTCAGGGCACCATGGCCCTTCCCTGGGAGCAGTTTCTGCCCCGGGAATCGCGATTCTGGATCAAGAAGGCGGCCAGCATCAAGAGCAAGGTCTTCTCTCCTTCTGACATTCAGTCCGTCATGAAAAAAGCCATGGTCGAGAGGATGAAGCAGCAGTATCCCATCGACCACTTTCCCGAGACCGGGTCGGACTACCCCGTCCGCGTCTTTATTTATAAGGATGAAGTGACCGCCGCCCTGGATACGACCGGCGAGTCCCTGCACAAGCGCGGCTACCGCAGGATGAAGGTCAAGGCTCCGATCGCGGAAAACCTGGCGGCCGGCCTGATCATGCTGACGCCCTGGCAGCCCGGCAGGGTCCTGGTGGATCCCTTCTGCGGGAGCGGCACCTTCCTGATCGAGGCCGCGCTCATGTCGGCCAACATAGCCCCCGGGCTCTACCGCCACTTCCTGGCCGAAGACTGGACCGAGATCATTCCCTCCGTCTACTGGGCGGAGGCCCGCGAGGAGGCCAGGGACATGATCGACCTGTCCGTGGAGACGGACCTGCAGGGATACGACATCGATCCCGCCGCCATAGCGGCCGCGAGGGAGAATGCCCGCCTGGCCGGCGTGGAAAAGCTGATCCACTTCCAGACCAGGCCTGTCTCCGCCCTCTCCCACCCCAAAAAGTACGGCTTTATCATCACCAATCCGCCCTACGGCGAGCGTCTCTCGCCCGGCTCCGAGGCCCTGGCCGAAACGGACCTGACGGACGCCGCCCGGTCCCGGATCAACACCGACGCGATCAGAAATCTCTACGAGACCCTGGGGGAGAGGCTCCGCGCCATGGACACCTGGTCCCTCTATCTGATCACCTCCTATGAGGGCTGTGAGGACGCCATCGGCAAAAAGGCCGCCAGGAACAGGAAGATCTACAACGGCATGCTCAAGACCTACTACTATCAGTTTCCCGGCCCCCGTCCTCCCAGACGCAGGACCGGTACAAAAGACAGCATCTGATAAGGCAGACATGTGCTGCGGAATCAGGTCCCGCCCGGAGGAATACAAGTTTGGAAAAGCTCAATATCAGGGACTATCTGGATCCCGCAAAGACTGAAAACATCCAGATCATCTTCGCGACCGGCAACAAGGGTAAGATCCGCGAGATCAGGGAGATCATCGAGGCCGGCAAGGCATCGGCGGAGCAGACCGGGGAGGGGCCCATCGACCCCTCGAGGATCCGCGTCCTGTCCATGAAGGAGGCGGGCGTCCCGGCCGATCCCGAGGAGGACGGAGCCACCTTTGAGGACAATGCCCTGATCAAGGCCAGGGCCGTCTACGACCTGCTCCCCTCCGTCCCCGCTCCCCCCGATACCATCCGCATCGTCATGAGCGATGACTCGGGCCTGGAGATCGACGCCCTGGACAAGGCCCCCGGTGTCCACTCCGCCCGCTACATGGGCTATGACACCGATTACCGCCTGCGCATGGACCACCTGCTGGACCTTTTGGGGGACACCCCGGAGGACAGGCGCACGGCCAGGTTCGTGGCGGCCGTCGCGGCCGTCCTGCCCGACGGCAGGTCCCTGGTCGTCCGCGGCACCATGGAGGGAAGGATCGGCCATGCGATCGCCGGCGAGAACGGCTTCGGCTACGATCCCTTCTTCTATCCCGACGGATACGACCGGACCAGCGCCGAGATCTCACCGGAGGAAAAAAACAGGATCAGCCACAGGGGCAAGGCCCTGCGCAGGATCCTGGCTGACCTGGGCATCCTGTAAGGCGGGCCCTGCAGCTGATCCTCTCTAATCCCGGAAATCCTGCAATCAGGCCCTTTTCTGAAGCCAGGCAGATACGAGGAACCCGCAAGACCGCCCTGCAGCCGGCCTTGCGGGTTCCTTTTCAGGGTCTGAAAATAATCGGTTTTTTAATTAAAAATATTTGCATTTTTGTCGTTGACACAGGGAGATTTCTTCGCTATAATGACTCTTGCATGTGAGACAGAGGTCTGAACGGGGTGTGGCTCAGTTTGGCTAGAGCGCCTGGTTTGGGACCAGGAGGTCGCAGGTTCGAATCCTGTCACCCCGAGTCTTCCAGCTAATATCTGCGGGTGTAGTTCAGTGGTAGAACACTAGCCTTCCAAGCTAGATATGTGGGTTCGATTCCCATCACCCGCTTTCGCAATTTCATATTCCTCTGCCATGTATCATTTTGTTGAGACATTTAATCAGACTTCTTCCTCTAACATTTTGTTCAGGCACTTTCGGTACAGGGCAGCATTGTTTTGCGAGCGGCTTATGTGTCCGTAGCTCAGTTGGATAGAGCACCGGCCTTCTAAGCCGGGTGTCGGGGGTTCGAGTCCCCCCGGGCATACTCAGGAGATTACTCTTCTGTCTCCTGAAAATATAATAGTTATATGGTGGGTATGGCGTAGTTGGTTAGCGCGCCAGATTGTGGTTCTGGAGACCGTGGGTTCGAGTCCCATTACCCACCCTTTTTTTATGTCATGACTTGTGATCTTCCGGGTCTTCCGTCAGGATATAAAAACAAGATCTCAATTGAATGGGCTATCGATGATGGGCTATCGCCAAGTGGTTAAGGCACAGCACTTTGACTGCTGTAACGTTGGTTCGATCCCAACTAGCCCAGTTGTTGCGGGACATTAGCTCAGATGGTAGAGCACTTGACTTTTAATCAAGTTGTCGGGGGTTCGAGTCCCCCATGTCTCACTTTTTCTTATTTTCTTTTTCCTTTTTTCTGCGGCGGCACAAGTATTTGCGTCGTCGCATTTTATTTGCAGCTATGGCGGAATTGGCAGACGCGGCAGATTTAGGTTCTGTTGGGCACCCCCGTGCAGGTTCAAGTCCTGTTAGCTGCATAAAAAGCCCTCCGGGCCGCTGTGGAATCCACAGAGCGGTGCGGAGGGTTTTTTTATTTCCTGTGATGTTCTTTTAAAGCCCATACGATGCAGATTCCGATCAGGACCCCGGCCGTGTCGATCAGGACATCCCTGAGCTCCCCGGACCGGCCCGGGACAAAGCGCTGGTGAAATTCATCGCTGGCGGCGTACAGAAAGCCGGCTGCCAGGGCGGCCGCGTATGGGGCCTTTTCCGTCCTCTCTGCGTCCTTTTTCCCAGGTCCGCCACCCTTCCCCGCCGACAGGTATTCACAGGCTGTGAGCGTGAGCAGGGCCCCCAGAATGGCATATTCGGTCATGTGGGCTCCCTTGCGGACAGGGAAGGTGATCCGGTCCTGCCACTCGGCCTTCTCTTCAGGCGGGAGGTTCTCGTAGTCCTCGACGAATACGCTGCCGATCAGGTCACAGACCGCGTCGCTCTGGCCGTCCGATGTCTCCTGGCCTGCGGAGGACATGAAAAAAATAAAGACCATCCAGAGCAGGGTCAGGATGGTCAGGAGTTTTTTGCGCATTACAGATACCTCTCTCAGGGCTCCGTTCGGGTCACCGATCGGGGCCTGTCCAGGTCACCGCTCCGGACCCGTGCGGGTCACCGCTCATTTCCGAAGTCCCGGTAAATGACAGCCGTCATGTCCTGCTGGTTGATGGTGATCCTGACATCCAGCATGCGGATGAGGTCCCGGACGCTGAAGGGGCGTCCCGAGGGCAGGGCGCCGGTCCCCTGGAAGATCTCCGGCACCTGGTCCAGCTTTTCGTTGTTGCCGTTGCGGAAGATCGTAAAGCTCCTGTGGCTGTAGGGGCTCGCCCCCGTCGCGGCGGTCTTCTCCTCCGCCTCCCAGCGGCTGCTGCCGATCTTCCACTCTGCCTTCCAGTCGGAGCAGGAATATGTTCCGCCAAGGTACTGGATCAGCCTGGCAAAAGCCCCACTGCGGGCATAGCTGCCGAAGGGGTTGCCGTCAAAGTCCTCGCAGGGGTCGAGGCCGGTCATCCAGTAGCTGTCTGTCGCGCGGTGGTAGACCAGGGTATAGGAAAAGTCCCCCTTGCCGCCCGTGGTCCCGGTCAGGTCATGTCCGCCGATATTGACGACGGTGAGCACGGGCGCGGGATATTTTTCCCTGAGGTCCGGGGAGGCGGCATAAAAGCTGCCGGCGCCGGCGCGCGAGGCGTCCACATAGTCATTTTCCATGCGGGCAAAGATCTGGTCCGCCTTCATCCGGGTCTTCTCCGTGTCAGAGAGGGGGATCGTGCTGAGCCTGTACTTCTCCCGCTCTCCGGGGGCGGTCCAGTCGTCTGTCAGGCCGTCCTGGCGCGGGATGGAGCCGCTTTCGTAAGGGACCGCCGCGGAGGAGACCGCGTCGGCCGCGGGCCCGGACTTCTCCGGTTTCATATAGATCCGGACAGAGGGCACCACAGGGCGCAGCTTTTCATAGGCGGCGGAAGAAGAACCGGCATCCGATGTCTGCGCGTCCGCGCGCGTAAAGGCCAGGAGGCTGTCTATTTTTTCCACCAGATCTGCGCAGGCAGGAAAGTCACTCTTCCTGTCGATATAAATGCTGAACAGGTATTCCGCGCCGTAAATGCCCTCGGGATCCCCCTCCCGTCCGATCTCCAGCCGGATCCCGGCCTCTGACCCGGTCTCCTTCTCCAGGTCCCTGAGCCCGTCCATATTTCTTTCGATCACGGTGCTGAAATAGTTGTCAAAAAGGGCCTTGCGGTATTTTCCTGTGGGTTTCCCGTCCTCGTAGACCGGCACAGAGAGGGAAAAAACAGAAAAGGTTCTGTCAGAAAAAGTTCTGTCAGAAAAGGTTCTGTCAGAAAAAGTACTGTCAGAAAACGATTTGTCGGAAGAACTACTCTCGGCAAAGAGATAGCGGGTCCCTTCCCCTGCCTCATCCGCGAGCGGGATCTTTTCCCTGAGCTCCCAGCTGTCTCCGTATATGGTCCTGACATAGGCGGCGGCCTCCTCCTCGCTGTATTCGGTCGGAGTAAAAAAATACCAGGCCCCCGCCGCGCCAAGTCCCAGAATCAGGGCGCAAAAAAGAAGCGCGACCGGAAAAATCCATCTGATCCCCCGCCGCGCCTTCTTTTTCGCGGAATGTTCTTCTATCGTATTTCCATTAACAGACGGCATATCCCTGCGGATCCCTTTCGGTTGGACAAAACCTGTGTCAGATCACACCCATGACAAAGACAATAATGATCAGGACAGGCAGCACCCAGGTGATATAGGGCCGCATCCAGTCGCGGACCTTGAGGCCCTCGCCCTCGTCTGCCTCCCTTCTGAAGTTCTCCCATCCCCAGCCGCTCTTGCGGGTGCAGAAGAACACGAAGACCAGGGAGCCCAGAGGAAGGAGGAAGTTGCTGACGATGTAGTCCTCCAGATCCAGGAAGGTGCTCCCCTCCCCCAGGGGCTGGATGCCCGACAGGACATTGAAGCCCAGCGCGCAGGGCAGAGAGAGGATAAAGAGCAGGACGATATTGATCAGGCCAGTCTTCGTCCTGTCCCAGCCAAAGAGGTCCATGCACATGGCCATGATATTTTCGAAGACAGCCAGGACTGTGGAGAAAGCCGCGAAGGACATAAAGATGAAGAAAAGGCTTCCCCAGACCCGTCCCATAGGCATGTTGTTGAAGATATTGGGCAGGGTGATGAAAATCAGGCTCGGGCCCGCTCCCGGCTCCACGTCATAGGCGAAGCAGGCGGGTATGATGATCAGGCCGGAGCAGATGGCGACCAGGGTGTCCAGAAGGACGACGTTGACGGACTCTCCCATCAGGGCCTGGTCCTTGCCGATATAGCTTCCGAAGATGGCCATGGAACCGATGCCGATGCTGAGCGTGAAGAAGGACTGGTTCATGGCGGCGACGATCACATTCCAGATGCCGGCTTCCTGCATCCTCTTAAAATCGGGGACCAGGAGGTAGCGGATTCCGACGCCCGCGCCCGGCAGGAAGAGGCTGTTGACTGCCAGGATCATCATGATGATGATCAGGAGGATCATCATGACCTTGGTCACGCGCTCCAGGCCGCTCTGAAGGCCTCTCATATTGACCAGGAAGCCGAGAACGACCACGACTGCCATGAAGCCGACCTGGAGGGCGGGATTCTGCAGCCCTGAATTGAATACGCCTTCAACCCCTTCGGGGTCCAGGCCGATGAACCTGCCGCTGATCTCCTGGAAGAAATACTGCAGCATCCAGCCCGCCACCGTTGTGTAGAACATCATCAGAACATAGTTACCCACCAGGCAGAAATACCCGTGGATGTGCCAGAAGGATCCCTTCGGCTCAAGCTCATGATACATGCGGACGGGACTCTTCTGGCTGGCGCGCCCGATGGAAAACTCCATGCACATGGCCGGCAGGCCCATGATCACCAGGAAAAAGAGATAGACCAGGACAAAGGCCCCTCCTCCGTATTGTCCACACAAATACGGAAATCTCCAAACATTACCAATACCGATCGCGCACCCTGCGCTGATCAGAATAAACCCCAAACGACTACCTAAAGATTCTCTCTCCATAACTGTTCCTTCTCTTTCCCGTCTTTCCGTTCGATTGATTTCAGTCAAATAATGTCAGTTAAAGCCGTGATCCGGACCGGCTTTTTCATCAGCTTTTTCATCAGCTTTTTCATCAGCAGCCGCCGGATCCCCCGTCTTTGATTCTGTTATTCAGGCCGCCGGCAGGTCCGGTCACTCTGTAGGGCTGCACCCTGTGGTCATTCTCTAAAGCTGCTCTGTACGGTTACTCTGAATCAGAAGAGTTCTGGAAGTCCCCGCCCCCGGTAGGAAGCTCGCTGTCCGTACCGTAGGCATCCGTATTGTCTCCGCCGGCCTCCGGCGCGGACTCCGCCCCGGTCATTCCGGATCCGGGAGCAGCAGAACCTGCCCTGTCTTTTGCGTCTCCCCGCCCCATCACATAGATGACGCTGAGGACGGCGATCAGGAAGAGGGTGGCGATCCGGACCGCCGTCTCCCTGCTGATACCGAATTTTCCAAGGAAGCGGTCCAGTCCGTCCTCCTGGTCCTCATAGTATCTGCGGAGCCTGCGGGCCTGGCGGATCTCCTCTTCCTCCCTGGAAAGGATCCGCCGGGGCTGGTCCTCTCTGACTTCCCTCGTTTCAGTCCGGACAGGGACTCTTGTCTCCCTTTCCGGGGCAGGGGCAGCCACAGGGGCAGTCTCCTCCCCGCGGGCCTGATGAGCCTTCTCCTGCTCAAGGGCACGGGTCTTTTCTTCCTCGCGGGTCTGACGGGCTTTCTCCTCTTCCAGGGCGCGGGCCTTTTCCTGCTCCTGAGCGCGGATCATTTCCTCCTCGCGGGCCTGGCGGGCCTTCTCCTCTTCCAGGGCGCGGGCCTTCTCCTCCTCGCGGGCCTGGCGGGCCTTTTCCTGCTCCTGAGCGCGGGCCTTTTTCTCCGCCTGAGCAGAATCAGCCTTTTTCTTTACATCCTTTACGGGGCCAGGGCCTGCCGAAGGTTTTGCGGCCTGGCGCAGGACCGGCGTCTCCGGCTCTCCGGCATCCGCATAGTATTTTGCCGCCCGGTCCAGATGCTCGCGCATCCGCCTCTTATCCTCCTGCTCTTCCCTGTCATGGCTTAGCGACTGAAGATAGCGGTAGACCTTTTCCACAGGAGAAAGGGAGGCCAGATACTCCTCCCTGCTGATCCGTCTTCCCCCGGCCTTTCGGCCGGGCCTGTCCTTTTTCTCTTCAAAAGAAGCGGGCTCCTCGCCATGCGCGATCCGGACGATCGATTCAACGTCCACATCTTCACCCGGCTTTTCAAAATAAACCGGATCCTTTACTTCATTGGCCGGAGCAGGCTCCACCGGGCGGCGGATCCTGACTGGTGCCCCGCATTCGTGGCACTTTTTTTCATGATCCTCCAGCTTTGCCCCACACTTTCCACAATACATTTCTATATCCTCATTATCCTCATTCCATCGGGAAGGCAGATAGCCCTCCCGTTTTTTTTGTCCCGGTCACGGCAGGCCTGCCGTGACCGGTGACTTTTTATTATAATGAGATGTAATACAATTTTCAATCCTCAAGAGACGGAATCCTGCTATTTCTCTTTTCGTTTTTTTCACACTTCCACAGCATGCCGGAGCACGAAGTGCGCAGGCATCGCAAAAGAGAAATTCGTGAAGACGATTTCTCTTTTGCATCAGATGGAGGTTTGTGCCCCGTCACAAACCTCCGGAGTGAAAAATCCTGTATCGACAGGATTTTTCACTCTTCCGCATCCTCTGCGGCAGCGGCGGGATCCGTGCGCGGCAGCATCTTTTTCAGGTCCTCCGGCGTATAGGTATAGGACTTGCTGCAGAACTGGCAGGTGAGTTCGATCTCTTTCCCGTCCGAGATAATGTCCTCCAGTTCCTTCCTGCCCAGAAGGATGAGTCCCCGCTCGAACCGGTCCCTGCTGCAGTTGCAGAAAAAGCGAACATCCTCGGAGGATGTGATCTCCGGTTCAAAGCCCTCCAGGACCGTCCTGAGCAGGTGGTCCGGCGTATTTTCCTCCTCCAGGATTGAGGTGACGGAAGCGATCTTTTTAATATTTTTCTCCAGCTTTGTGATCACGGCATCATCCGCGAAGGGCATGAGCTGGACCACAAATCCGCCGGCGCGGCGGACCGTGTTGTCCCGGTTCATCAGGACCCCCAGTCCCACTGCGGAAGGGATCTGCTCGGACTGGGCGTAATAGGCCGTCAGGTCCTCCGCGATCTCTCCGGTCACGAGGGGGATCTGGCCGATATAGGGATCCTTGAGGTTCATATCCCGGATCACGGTGAGGGTCCCCTTGCCGATGGCGCCGCCTACATTCAGGTGCCCCTGGGCGTTGGGGGGCAGGATGACCGAAGGGTTCCTGACATAGCCCTTGACATTTCCGTGATTGTCCGACGTCACGACCAGACCCTGCAGGGGGCCGTCCCCGTCGATCTGGATCGTCAGCAGGTCCCTGGGGCCCTTGAGCATTTCCGCCATCATGAGGGCTCCGGACATGGACCTGCCCAGGGCTGCCGTCGCGATGGGACTGGTGTTGTGGGCCTGGCGGGCCTGTTCGGTCAGGTCTCTGGATGTGACCGCAAAGGCCCTGATCTGCGCGTCCGCGGCGACGGCGCGCAGCATGTGATCTCTGTATTGCTGCATATAATTGTGTAATGTCTCCTTATCTAAATGTCCGCATATCAAGAGGCTTCAGACCA
>CAMNFJ010000118.1:0-9902 GCA_946536955.1 uncultured Lachnospiraceae bacterium | reverse complement strand
CTGTATTAAGTTGATATTTATTTGATGTTATTTGGCCCACATTGAGGACCGTCCCTTCTGTCACGCCCCTTTGGCACGTTTCAAGATAGGTATCAGACATGAAATCCAAAAGTATTGACATGACACATGGGTCGCTTGCCGACAAGCTGATCTTTTTCACTCTGCCGCTGATCGCGGCCAATATGCTGCAGCTGCTGTTCAACGCGGCGGATGTCATCGTGGTCGGCCGTTTCGCGGGCAGTCTGTCTCTGGCCGCCGTGGGCAGCACGACGAGCGCGATCTTCCTCTTTATCAATGTCCTGATGGGTCTGTCCGTCGGTGTCAATGTCCTGGTCGCCCGCTATCTTGGCATGTCCGGTATCCTCTCAGGCAGTAAATCCCCTGCGTCAGAAGACGCGGCAAATCCTGCCGCCGGCAAGGCTCTCCGGCTGATCACCCGCACGATCCACACGGCCGTCGCCGTCGGGATCGTCGGCGGGATCGCGGTCGGACTGGTCGGGATCCTGGCGTCCGGTCCCCTTTTGCGGGTCATGTCGGTCCCGGACGATGTCTATCCGCTGGCCAGGCTCTATATGCGGATCTATTTCGCGGGCACGCCCTTCAACATGCTCTACAATTACGGGGCTGCCGCGCTCCGGGCCCAGGGTGACACCCAGCGTCCGCTCTGGTATCTGACCTTCAGCGGCATCCTGAATGTGATCCTCAACCTGTTTTTTGTCATCGTGCTCCATATGAACGTCGCGGGCGTCGCCCTGGCCACCATCTCCAGCCAGGCGGTCAGCGCCTTCCTGGTCCTGCTCTATCTGAGCCGCATTGAGGGGCCGCTCCGCTTCTCGCCCAAAAACCTCTGCATCGATGTCCCTATCCTGAGCGATATGGCCCGGATCGGGGTGCCCGCCGGCCTGCAGATGTGCCTCTTCAGCGTCGCCAATATGACGGTCCAGGGGGCCATCAATTCCTACGGAGGCATTGTCATGGCGGGCTCCAGCGCCTCGACCAGCATCGAGGGTTTCATGTACTCCGCCATGAGCGCCCTTCACCAGGCCAGCCAGACCTTTACCAGCCAGAACGTGGGCGCGGGCCGCTATGACCGCGTGGACCGGGTCGTCCGGATCTGCCTGATCTACGTCCTCGCCGTGGCGGGCACCATCGCCGCCATCATGTTCATCTTCCGCTACCCCCTGCTCCGGATCTACAACACGGACCCGGCTGTCGTGGAGGCCGGCGTCACCCGCCTGGTCGTCATGGTTGTCCCCTATTTTCTCTACGGCATGGCTGATGTCTTTGTCGGCGCCATCCGCGGGACCGGCCACGCCCTGGCCCCGGTCATCTCGACCCTGGTCTGCACCTGCCTGCTCCGCATCCTCTGGACGCTCTGGCTGGACACCAGCCGCTTCGGCGTGGAGTGGGTCTACTACTCCTTCCCCGTCACCTGGATCCTACTCCTGATCGTGGTCGCCATCATCTGGCACCGCATACGGAGCATGGCCGGCCAGGTAAACTGATTACAATAATACCCGTGAGTATAATACTCACGGGTTATTTATTTTTAACACGCCTGAAATAATCAACTGCCCTGCTGACACCTCACCCCTTGGCCGGAGTTCCCGTCATGATCATCTTGGCGGCCAGCTTGTCGCTTCCCTCATTGTAGGCATCCACCTCGACGACGATCAGCTGGCGGCCCTGCTTGATCACTCGTGCCTTCGCTATAGCCTTGTCTGTCGTGATGCCGCGCAGGAAATTGATCTTGTACTCCACACCGATCAGTGACTGGCCCTCGGGCAGCACGGTCAGAGCGGCATATCCGCCGACCGCTTCACAGAGGGCGCCCGTCACACCGCCGTGCATCATACCTGTCTGCTGCAAAAGATCATGTCTTTTGCGGCAGGAGACGACCGCATATCCCTCGCCGGCGTCCTCTGCCTCAAAGCCCATAAACTTCGCAAAGGGCTGCGCCTCAATTCCATCCTTGATTTTCTGTAAATAGTTTTTCATCATTTTCTCCTATTTCTTCTTGCGGTGTCAGCGGGGACGGTTCTTTCTGACGACCGATATCTGAGTCAACAGGGACGTATCAATTTGACTCATCAGAGTCAGCAGGGACGTATCAATTTGACTCATCACTTCTTAGAATGAGTCAGATTGTTACGTCCCCTTTGACTCGTCCATTATGTCAGCTCCGCATAGCGGATCTTCCCAGAGCTGCTGCGGGGGATTTCCTGAACCGGAAAGACCTTCACTCTCCGCTCCGGGATGCCGGTCATCTCCTGAATACGATCGAGGATGCGGTCTGTCCATTCCGCCGCTTCTTCTGACTCCTCCAACTTGACAGTTCCGGCCGCTGCCTTGCTTTCCCCGCCTAATTCTACAGCGGCCGCGTCCGGTATCGCCCCCGCTGCAACGCCCGGTATCGTCCCCGGCACCTCCATCTGCCGTCCGGGAAGCACAATATAGACATGCAGGTCATCGTCCTTTCCGGCACAGGCCAAGTCCAGGTCCGGGAAGGCTGCGCGGAGGATCCTCTCCACTTGATCCAGGCCGATCCGCTTGCCCGCCATCTTGATAAAGCGGCTGCGGCGGCCGACGATGTAAAAGTATCCATCCTGATCGCGGCGGGCCATGTCGCCGGTGTGGAGCACGCCGTGGAATTCATCGCCCCTTGCGAGGTCCGCGGCGCACAGGGCATAGCCCAGGGCGACATTGGGACCGGTGTAGACCAGTTCTCCGACGGGGCTCAGGATGTTTTCCGCGTCTTCCCGCGAAGCCGCTGCCGCATCCTTTCCCTCCGAAGAATCCGCATCTGCCGCATTTTTCCCGGAAGGGTTCGCAGCCGGAGCCGGAGCCCGGCCGGTCTCTTCACAGGATCCGGCCTCCGGAATGACCATGCCGTTCTCATCGATCAGGTCGATCCGGCCTCCCGGGATGGCGATTCCCATGCTGCCGCATTTTTCAATGGCCATCCGGGGCGGAAGCCAGCCCATGCGGGGCGAGGCCTCGGTCTGGCCGTACATGACATAGAAGCGGATCCCTTGTTCCGCGCACCAGCGGGCGTATTCCATGTGGCGTTTTTCCGGGAGCCTGCCGCCGGCCTGGGTGATATAGCGCAGGGCGGGCAGGTCCATCTGCATCAGCCCCAGGCGCCTGTACATCTCGAAGGTATAGGGCACGCCGCAGAGGGAGGTGACTTTCTCCTGCCGCACCCTGTCCCAGAAGCCCTTTTCCATCAGGGTATATCCGGTGAGGATAATGGGGGCCCCTGCCATCACATGGGTGTGGATGATGGACATTCCGTAGGAATACTGCATGGGCAGGACCGTGATCGGCCGCTCTGTCTTCGTGATCTGCAGGTATTCAATGATCGACTCCGCGTTGGCATCCAGGTTGTCTCCGCTGATCCTGACCAGCTTGCTGCTGCCGGTGCTGCCCGAGGTCGTCAGCAGGAGCCGGAGCTCCGGCGCCACAGCCGGATCCTTCCCCTCCGCAGCAGTTCTGTACAGGACATAATCGCGGATCTTCATGACAGGTTCCCGCTGCGGCGCACCTGCGCTCTCCCCTCCTGCAGATCTGCTGCCGCCTGCGGCTTTCTCTGCGGCATGCATGTTCACTTCGTCAGGATCAAACACTTCCTCCACGGACGATGCTCCGCTTTTTGTGATGACGTCCATGGTCTGCGGCGGCAGGTCCTCCGGCACCAGACAGAAGGCCGGATGATAGGCGGCCATCAGCTCCTGCAGCAGCTGCGGAGCCAGGCCGGCATCCAAAAGGAGAGGGACTCCGCCGGACGAAAGCAGGCCCAGATAACCCAGAAGAGACCCCGGGGTATTGCGGCACAGGACAAAGGCCAGACGGTGTCCGACGACACCGCCGATCCTCTCTGACAGATCCTTCAGTTCCCCGTACAGGATCTGGTCTCCCTCATCGGTCACCGCCAGGGTTTCCCGGGGATAATCAAAGGCATAGGTGAATATCTTCATTTGTCTGTCATTCATTTCTGCCTCCATTCTTCTATCAGGCACCCACCTGTGAAGCGATCCGGCTGCATCTGCGGAAGAAGGCCCGCGATATTCATAAGGCTATAAAGCCGTGATCCTGCGCGAAAGTGCCTCGATCAGGTCTGTCCCGTCCCATATTGTATCCATTTGCAGTGCCTGTCCGGGGCTTACGAAGCGCAGGACACCGGCACTGTGTTTTTGTGCAGCAGGCCTTGCCAGATCCTCCGGCTCAATCCCGACACAGACTACGGTCTGGATCCGGTCGGAAAAGCTGCGGAAGATTTCCTCTGCCGCATCCGTTTCCGTCTCATAAAAAAGGCCGAAGCCGCCCTTATATGCGGCCAGATCCCGCGGCAGCGCGGAGAGGCGCAGGACATAGAGCGCATTTCCATGGTATCGGCGAATGGATGTGATCTGTGTCTCTTCCGTTCCGGTCATGGCGGCCAGGGCAGCCTTTTCCAGCTTGCGGGCGGCGCGGAAGCCGTCCATCTCATAGTCCGCCTCCGCCTCCTGCGCCAGATATTCCCACCATTTTTCCCGGATATTGTCCGTGGATCCACGATCCGCATCATCCCTTCCCCCGGATCCGGCCCTGTATTCGTCTGATCCGGCCCTGCTTTTGTCCGATCCGGCTTTGTATTTGTATTTGTCCAATCCGTCCCTGTTCCCGTCCTTCAGCCAGATCACGGTCTGGGGGCTGGAGCAGCCGTTCTGGTCCATCACGTAGGTGTCGTTGTAAAAGCGGTGGATCAGATTCCGCAGGTCTTCGTCACTCATTTTCTCCAGCGCCGCCTCGCTGATCACAGCCAGGGAGACCCGGTCCGGAAAGGCGAGCTCGACGGCGTGGGCGGGCATGGGAATGCGGCGCATCTGCCGGATGGTCTCGTCGCCGCCCCAGAGGACGCGGCCGTCGCAGCGGCCGAGGATGCTTTCCGTCACGGCATCGCTCCTGTCATAGGTGATAAAGCTGCTGCGCGCCCGGATGCCGGCATATTCCGGCTGATCCAGCAGGGCCCCGATCGTATCGAGCACATAGCGCACAGTATCGCGGCGCAGGGTCCGCCCGGAGATCCGGACGATCCCCGCGTTGCCGGCCAGCATGCCGATGATCCAGGTATAGGCAAACATCATGGGAACATTGGAGGGTGCCAGATGAAAGAGAAGGCCCCGGCCCAGCCTGCGGGAACCGGATGATTTTTCCCCGCAGTGTCTTGTCCGCAAAACCTCCAGACGGGCGCGGCGGCACCAGAAGGCCAGAGTCATGGCCTCGGGATCCGTCCGCACAAGCGCATTCTGCCGGAGTGCCTTTGAAAAAGCATCCAGAAAGCCGACCGTCTCCGGCGCAAAGGGCTCCCATGCCTGTTTCGTCGGACTGTCCGTGCCGGCCAGCAGCTGCGCTTCGACCGGGATCATTCTCTGTGCCTGCATCGCACCCATCCTATCTACCTCTTTAAAAGTTTTTGAAAGCTTTCCTTTTAAGGACCTTCGATCCCTTAACTTCTTTCAGATTTATGACATCCTGTGTCCCTGCACAAAACTTTTCATGTCCTCCGGCCGGGCTTATTTCCCCTCAAAGGTATCGCTGCAGCCCCGGATCTCCACCCTGGGCAGGCGGCCCAGGACCTTGAAATATTTCCCCCTGCGGCCGCAGGGGCAGTCATCCTCGCCCAGCAGGACGCCGCGGTCCTCCGTGAGCAGGCTGTGACCGGGGTAGGACAGGGCAATGGGGGTCAGGACCTGGATCACGCCGGGTTCTCCGGAGCCGCAGACGCTGTAGTCCTTTTCCCGCCGGATGATGATATCCGACCAGGCGCTGGTGTGGAGATGGCCGCAGGCACACTCCATACAGATACAGCCGGTCTGCTCCGCCATCCCGTAATAGCTGCGGACCGTCTCGATCCCGGTCACGGCACGGATCCGGGAGGCGAATTCCTCCGGGGAGACAGCCCGGGCCTGAAGCTTTTTCCAGCCGCCGCCATGAATCAGGACAGAACCGGACAGGTCCAAGGTGACTCCTGCCTCCTCGAGGGCCCGCACGAAATACTGCCAGATCATGAAAGTGAAGCCGTAGAGCATGAACTTCGGTTCCTGTCCCCTGTCCAGGGCCTTCTGCCGCTGCGTTCCGATGAACTCCCGGATCTCCTCCAGGTTCAGCTGCATGTGCTCATCCAGGGCATAGCAGGTCCTGGATGCAAACATGGAAAAGCCCAGGATCCCGGCGCCGCGGGCGGAAAAGTTCCGGCGGTCGCGCAGGACGGATTTTGTATCCAGCATAATGCAGGGGAGACGGCGGTCTCCCAGCTCCTGCGCAACGATGCGGGCCAGGACCCGCTGCTGCATGGAGCTGGTCCTGCCGTCCAGAAAGATCCTGGAGGGGCGCTGCCCGCTGGTGCCGGAGGATGTGATCACCTTGAAGACCTCCTCCTGCGGAATACTGCGCAGGTCCATCTCCTTGAAGATGGAGACGGGGAGGAAGGGGATGTCCTCTTCCGCGGCGGCTGCCGTCCTCTCTTTTGATGCCGCCTCCGCGTCTGCGGCGGACATTGACAGGAGGGAATCCTCTGAGTCTGCAGCAGTCACTGACAGATCAGAAGCCTCCGCTGCATCCTTTTGTTCATCAAAAAGGCTGCCCGCAGGGCAGCCCAGAGCGCTGATGAATCGTCCGTACTCCGGGCATTTCTCGCGATGATATTGCGTTGCCGCAGAGAGCATCTTTGCATACCGGGCCGATTTCTCCGACCGGGGCAGGCCGTAGGCCGGCTCCTGTATAAAGCTGTCCAGTTCCTTCTGCAGATCCATTTTTCTTTTACTCCAATACATACTTTTCCCTGTGGCCGGGGCAGATCAGGATCCCCGCCGGAAGCCGATCCAGGAAAGGTTTTGTGACCCGCTCGTAGGCCTCTGCATCTCCTCCCGGGAAGCGGACAATGGGCTCCTCCTCCGGGATCAGATAGTCCCCGCAGAAAAAAATATTTTCATCCAGAAAGATGCCCGAGCTGCCGGGGGTATGACCGGGCAGAGGCACAAAGCGGAAGCTGTGGCCGCGCCAGCGCAGGACTGCGTCCTCCGGTATGATCTCATCCGCCTCCCTGCAGACAAAGGGATCATAGTGTATCCCCGGTTTTCCGCGGAAAAACAGATAGACCTCCATCATCCTGGACATGTTGAGACGCGTGTTGCGAATGCCGGCATCGCAGAGGGCTGTCGCCGGGAACCGCGCCCGGGGGTATTTCTGCCGCAGGGCTTCCAGACCCGCCATATGGTCACAGTGTTCATGCGTCAGCAGGATCAGGTCGGGCTCCAGGCAGTTCTTTTCGAGTATACGAAACAGGCCCTCGGATTCCCCGGGGTCAATGATGACGCAGCGGCCTTCCTCCGCAAGTATATAGCAGTTGCTCTCTGTCAGAGGGTCAATCGAGGCGGTGATCTGCAGCATGGGGATCAGATCTCCACGCCATAAGCGGCCAGGACTTCCTTGCCCTTGTTGTAATCCGTGAAGCCCATGACATCGACCGTGCTGATCTGGATGTCAAACATCTCCTCAAAATCGGCCATGAGATCCATGTGGGCAAGAGAATCCCATTCCTTGATCCCCCTGTACTTCAGGGTGGGCAGATCTTCTTTTTTCACTTTGAACATTCTGATAAATTCTCTGTCATATTTTTCGAGGTTGGTCATTAAGGGATTCCTCCTGAATAGCTGAATATTATTTGCAAAGTGTTTCTACCGCATGGCCAGGGTGATCTCGGCCTCCGCGCACAGCTTTTCATCTGCAAGGGCCTGGCACCGGCAGATGACGACCCCGATATCGCGGCGCTCTTCCTTGAGGGCGGCGCGGAGCTGGACAGTCGTGCCCGGCAGAAGCTTTCGGACAAAGCGGACCCGCCCGATCTCCATCAGGAGGGGGGTCTTGCCAGCATAGCAGTCCCGTGTCATGGCCAGGATATCAGCGGTCTGGGCCATGGCCTCTGTCGCGAGGACGCCCGGAAAGACCGGTTCCTCCGGAAAATGTCCTTTAAAAAGTTCCCACGAGGGATCCAGCCAGAGCTCGGCGGCAGCCTCTCTTCCCGGGATCAGCCGCGTGACCTTATCCACAAACAGCATGGGCGGCCGGTGGGGCAGGATGGCTTCGATCTGCGCCCGGTCCAGGGTGCGGACCTCTTCATCCGCAATGAGCTCCCTGATCCGGTCTCTGGCCGGCAGCAGGTCCGCGAAGCCGCCGATGTTGATCTGCCTGTAGGTGGGCACGGCGAGGTTCAGTGTCGAGGTACAGGCATTGGCACACCCGTTCACGATCAGGACGGCCGCGTAGGGTTTTCCCGGCCCGGCGTTTACAAAGGTCAGGTCCGGCAGGAGCTTCTGCAGCTTTTTGACCACATTGACACGGTCATAGGTCGGGTTGCATCCGCCGCAGTAGCGGATACCGATTTCAGTGACAGACATGTCTCCTCCCTTCAAAAAATGCCCCGGCAGATCCTGCTTTACGCCTTTTCCGCGCGGCGCCTGCGAAGGATCTCGCGGGCCTGGTCCATGAGTTCCTGGCTGACCACGGTCTCCAGAACAGCTTTGCGTACTCCCGGCACATGCTCGACCAGTTCCTTGTTGATCAGGTCTTCGCTGGTCAGGTCCGCGGCGGAACATCCGGCGCAGGCACCCTTCATGCGGAAATAGACGACCCCGTCCTCAACGCGGAGCACTTCCATATCTCCGCCATGCGTGGCCAGAAGCGGACGGACATATTCATCCAGAGCGGCCTCGATAGTTCCACGATCAATTGCTGTATTGCTCATACCGACACTCCTCCTGATAGTAATATCTTCCTGCAACTACTCTACCATGAAAACACTCCTGCAACTATTCCGTTTCTGGCACATTTTGTGCAAAAAAATAAAACGGGGATGGTTATGATCGTGAACCATCCCCGTCGACTGCCCTTTTTCAGGCCCGCCCGTCAAAAGCGCATTTTGCGCCTTGCACAGGCTTTGCCTGATTCACGGCCGGTCTTCTGCTGACAGAAGTTCAGCCCGGCCCCCTGCCTCTTTCTATCTCACAAAGTTTGTGAAGGTCCTCTTTTTCGTCTCGGGCGGATCGATCTTTCCCTTTGCCGCGTCAATGACCTTGACGGTCCAGGCAATATTCCGGGCCAGTTTGGCCACGACCTCCATGCCCTCGATGTCCTGCTGCACTTCACCGGGGTCGGCCCCGTGGACGGCCCCCCAGTAGTCGCTGGTCACGATCACCATTTCCATGGCATCCATAATGCCCAGCAGCTGCTGATAAGTCTCCATACCGCCGGATCTGCGGAGGGTACAGATGGCCGCCCCGACCTTGTGGTGGAACTGGTTTTCGCCGCAGCCGGCCGCCAGCATGACCCGGTCCATGACACACTTCATGCCGCCCGCGATCCCGCCGTGGTAGACCGGGGATGCCAGGATGATCTCGTCCGCCCCGATGCACTTGTCGATGATCTCATTGACCATGTCGTCCTTCTGCACGCAGTGCAGGGTCCCATTGTCCAGACAGTGGTAACAGGCCATGCAGGGGTGAACCTTCGGCCCCGGCTGCAGGACCTCAAAATCGATCCCTTCTCTGGAGAATTCCCCTGCCATGACCTCGAGACATTGCGAGATATTGCCTCCCCTGCGGGGAGATCCGTTGATAGCGACAACCTTCATGACAGCCTCCTTTCGTCTGCACTCATTTCAAAAAGACCTGCAGAAGCCGGAATTCTGCAGGTCTCAAAATCAGGTACTATTCATTTCCCGGATGTACAGTTTTCTAAAAATTATTATAGCCGCCTTTTTCCCGGGAGGAAAGCCCGGAGAAACGGGGTGGGACGGCCTTCCCGCCGCGTCAGTCTCTTGTCAGGTGTTTGATCCACTTGCCGCTGCGGACCCGCAGGAAGAT
>CAMNFJ010000117.1:0-9920 GCA_946536955.1 uncultured Lachnospiraceae bacterium | reverse complement strand
TGTGCAGCTTGACGAGACTCAGAGCCATTGGATACCTTTTGACCTTTACATCATTAAAAGGATAATTATTGAGTTTCTCCTATGCGACCATGTGCGGCCCCGTGCGGCCGGCCGCATAAGGAAAATCTGAATACTCATCATTATAGGAGGATGCATCGCAAAAGTCCATTCGGAGTGAGTCGGCTGATGCGTCCCTGACTCACTTTCCCGGCTTACTTGTACCCTGCACACCTCCCCGCCTCCCTACCTGCCTCTTGCGGCAATCTGCCGAAAAAGACTGTCAGCTCCCTCCGATTTTTCTACTTTCCATTATGAGAAATCTGTAGTATTATATTTCTGCACACAATATGTGGACAACGAGGAGCACAAATCATCAAGATTTGGTGCTTTTTTCATGAATAGGACACCGGATATACGATGGACCGGCGGCTGTACAGGAGCCGGGGCGGGCTGCGGAAACATTTCCGCAGGCTCATAGGATTTAAAAAACAGAGACAGCCGGAAACGGGACGGCAGCAGGGCAGTCCCGGCGCCGGATCCAGACAGGACATAAGCTTCAGACTCAGAGTGATAAAGGGAGGAATAAGGATATGGCAGAGGGAACGGGCGTGGCAGTGACCACCAACATCATCAAGAGAGACGGCCAGGAGGTGTCTTTTGATATCTCCAAGATTGTGAACGCAATCAAAAAGGCCAATAAGGAGGTGGAGCCCATCCACCAGCTCAACGAGTACCAGATCGTCGCGGTCGCGGAGAAGATCGCAAAGGAGGTCCAGCGGTCCACCCATGCCGTCAACGTCGAGGATATCCAGGACATGGTCGAGACCGGCATCATGGAGATGCGCGGCTATGAGGTCGCTCAGAAATATGTCCGCTACCGCTTCCGCCGGGAGCTCTCCCGCAAGTCCAACACGACCGACAACGGGATCCTGGCCCTGATCGAGCAGCTCAACGAGGAGGTCAAGCAGGAGAACTCCAACAAGAACCCTGTCATCAACTCCACCCAGCGCGACTACATGGCCGGTGAGGTCTCCAAGGACCTGACCCGCCGCGTCCTGCTGCCCGCCGAGATCGTCAAGGCCCACGAGGAGGGCATCATCCACTTCCACGACTCCGACTACTATGCCCAGAAGGAGCACAACTGCGACCTGATCAACCTCGAGGACATGCTCCAGAACGGCACGGTCATCAGCGAGACCCTGATCGAGCGGCCCCACAGCTTCTACACCGCCTGCAATGTCACGACCCAGATCGTGGCCCAGGTCGCCTCCAACCAGTACGGCGGCCAGTCCTTCTCCCTGGCCCACCTGGCCCCCTTCGTGGATGTCAGCCGCAAAAAGATCCGCAAGCAGGTCATCGAGGAGCGCGAGGCCTGCGGCGAGTCCATGGACAGCGCCGTCATCGACAAGGTCGTCGAATTCCGTCTGGCCGAGGAGATCAGGAGCGGCATCCAGACCATCCAGTACCAGCTGATCACCCTCATGACCTGCAACGGCCAGGCCCCCTTCGTCACCATGTTCATGTATCTGGACGAAGTCCCCGCCGGCCGCACCCGCGACGACCTGGCCATGCTGATCAAGGAAGTCTTGATCCAGCGCATGCAGGGCGTCAAGAACGAGAAGGGCATCTGGATCACCCCCGCCTTCCCCAAGCTCATCTACGTGCTGGACGAGGACAACATCCATCCCGCCTCCCAGTACTACGGCCTGACCGAGCTGGCCGCCAAGTGCACCGCCAAGCGCATGGTGCCCGACTACATCTCCGCCAAAAAGATGAAGGAATACAAAAACGGCGACGTCTATCCCTGCATGGGATGCCGGTCCTTCCTGACCCCCGACACCGTGGGCCTCGGCGAAAACGGAGACCACAAATACTACGGCCGCTTCAACCAGGGCGTCGTCACCATCAACCTCGTCGACGTGGCCTGCTCCTCCTACGGGGACATGGACAAGTTCTGGGAGATCCTGGACGAGCGCCTGGAGCTCTGTCACAGAGCCCTGCGCTGCCGCCACGAGCGCCTGCTGGGCACTGTCTCCGATGTCGCCCCCATCCTCTGGCAGTACGGCGCCATCGCCCGCCTGAAAAAGGGCGAGAAGATCGACCGCCTGCTCTATGACAACTACAGCACCATCAGCCTTGGCTACGCCGGCCTCTACGAGATGTGCGTCCGCATGATCGGCAAGTCCCACACCTCTGACGAGGGCCGCGAATTCAGCCTCAGGGTCATGCAGCGCCTCAACGACAAGTGCGCCGAGTGGCGCGCCGCCGAGCGCATCAGCTACTCTGTCTACGGCACCCCCATGGAGTCCACCACTTACAAGTTCGCCAAGTGCCTGCAGAAGCGCTTCGGCATCATCAAGGGCGTCACGGACAAAAACTACATCACCAACAGCTACCACGTGCATGTGACCGAGCAGATCGACGCCTTCCACAAGCTCAAGTTCGAAGCCGACTTCCAGAAGCTCTCCCCCGGCGGCGCCATCAGCTACGTCGAGGTCCCCAACATGCAGAACAACATCCCGGCCGTCCTCGCTGTGATGAAATACATCTATGACAACATCATGTACGCCGAGCTCAATACCAAGAGCGACTACTGCGAATGCTGCGGCTACGACGGCGAGATCAAGGTCGTCGAGGACGAAGCCGGCAAGCTCGTCTGGGAATGCCCCGTCTGCGGCAACCGCGACCAGTCCCGCATGAGCGTCGCCCGCCGCACCTGCGGCTACATCGGCACCCAGTTCTGGAACCAGGGCCGAACCCAGGAGATCCGCGAGCGCGTCCTGCACCTGTAAAAGAATAAAAAAGAGAAGTAAAAAAAGTCATGTTTTGCCTTGTGCAGAACATGACTTTTTTTATGATACGGCCCACGAAATGTGTTTTCCGCCCTGCGGCGGACGCGGGCCGGTCGGGGGGCAGAGGGCGGCGCGGCCGCCTCTGCCCTATTATTATGCCTGCCCCGATTCCCGGAGGATCAGGTCGGTGGGAACATAGATCGTCCGGTGCTCGCGGCGGTTGTCGGCAATGCGGGCCAGGAGAGATTCCGCGGCGATTGTGCCCATACTCTGGGTGTGAATGTGTACGGTCGAGAGGGCGGGCGCATGAAACCGGGACTCGGGGGAGTCGTCAAAGCCCAGAATGGATATATCTTCAGGGCAGCGGACACCCAGACGCCGGAGGGAGCTGATGACGTTGATCGCGAGAAAATCGTTGGCGCAGACAAGGATCTGGGGAAAACCGGATTTTTTTTCAAAGATCCTGTACAGCTCATCTGTGTAGTCGGAAAAGCTTGCCGGGGCTTTGCCGGGGGGATAGTTGAGTATGGAATACGGCCGGACCGGCTCAAAGCCGAAATAACCTGCGGCAGAGATACAGGCTGAACCGCGTTCAAAAAAGGAGCGGCAATGCATCATATTGCCGATGAAGCCGACCGTAGTCTTTCCCTTTTCCGACATCTGTTTCAAAAAGGTGAAGATACCGCTGCGGTTTTCCATGAGCAGGATATCGGCGGGCAGCGGCTCCCTGCCGAAGCAGACAGGTGTATCGATCAGGAGCAGAGGCAGACCGAGCGCACACAACATGCGGCAGTATTCATAATTGAAGAGCTCAAAACAGAAGATGCCGGCGACTTTTTCGGGATCCATGCTGCCCGGAAGCTTCAGGGCGGAAATTTCCCCGGGGAGTACGCGATAAATAGTGAGACTGTAACCCAGAGAGGAAAAAATATGCTGCATCCGGTCCAGGGTCGTCACCGCGAAGTGAGAACCTCCGGGAACAGCGGCGGTAAGCATGGCGATCTCTTTTCTGGAGCCTGCCGGGAGGCCGGAGTCCTTTCCGGCCCGGGCAGGGAATGCCGGGCTGCCGGTAAAAGCGAACTGTTCACCTGTCCCTGCGGCGGCAGAAGAAAAGCCCGCAATGGAAAAGACAAGCGGGTCGGTAATATGGCGATAGCCCATTTCCACAGCTTTTTTCAGGATGAGCTCCTTAGTGCCAGCTGCAATGATGCCTGTGTTGTTGATTGCCTTGGATACGGTATTGCGGGAAAGACCGAGGGCATCTGCAATGTCCTGCATGGTCACTCTGTCGGACATGGGATATCTATCCTCCTGCTTGCTTCTGATGAATTTACTTTTTTTGTTATTCTCCTGAGATGATTATACAGAAGCTAAAATAATTCGTCAAATCTAACCCGGACTGATTTTTGACAAATGTAACAATTACGTTTGCCCACCTGCCATGGGATATATTTGGATGATATTGCGAAAAATGTATGGTGAAATGTGCCGTAAATGTAAAAATTGTATAAAATTTGTAATTGACACAGGCGCCCGCAAAAAATATAATAAGGACGTATATGTTACAAATGTTACATTTGTAAAAATTACGATTGCGATTGGACTGAGAAATCCGGAAACGGATCCGCAGAGAGCAGGCCGGATTGTGTGAAAATTGACAGGTGGAAGCGTTCGAAAAGTCACAGGTAAACAGATTTACGGATATGGATAAAAAAGAGACGAGAGGGACTCTGGGAGCAGCTCGCAGAGCAGAAAAAGAAGGCTTGGCCATGATCCCGCCGCAGGACAGGCCGGTATATCATCTGACGCCGCCGACAGGCTGGATGAATGATCCGAACGGTTTTTCCTTTTACCGGGGATCCTATCACATGTTTTTCCAATATAACCCCTACGGAACCAGCTGGGACACCATGCACTGGGGGCATGCCGTGAGCAGAGACCTGCTGCGGTGGGAATACCTCCCCGCCGCGCTGGCTCCGGACAGAGAATATGACTGCGGCGGATGTTTTTCGGGCTGTGCGGTCACGCTGCCGGATGGCAGGCAGCTGCTCATGTATACAGGCCTGACTCCGGATGACAGGAACCCGGGAAAGCGCAATGATTCTGACCGCGCGGCAGCTACCGGACAGAATTCTTTCCACCAGGTCCAGAACCTTGCGGTCGGGGATGGCAGGGATTATGAGAAATACCAGAGAAATCCTGTGATCGGGGCGGATCAGATCCCGGAGGAATGCACGCCTTATGATTTCCGTGACCCCAAGATCCTGGTCCGTCGGGACGGGTCTTATCTGGCCATGGTGGCCGGCCGGGGCCGGGACGGGCTTGGACAGATCTTTCTCTATCGAAGCCGGGACTGCTTTTCCTGGGAATACTGGAAACCGCTTATAAAAAACCCCGGGCGATTCGGCCGCATGTGGGAATGCCCGGACCTGTTTGAACTGGACGGGAAGTGGTTTCTGATGGTGAGTCCGATGGAGATGCAGGAGGAGGAACCCAAGTACCACAACGGACACGGAAACATGATCCTCGCGGGAACCTTCGATGAAGAAAGCGGAGAGTTCTCGTGGGACTATGACCAGTCGATCGACTACGGAATTGATTTCTACGCGGCCCAGACCCTGCTGACGGAGGATGGCCGGAGAGTCATGATCGGCTGGATGCAGAACTGGGCGGCCATAGAAATGAGAAGGGAAAATGCCCGCTGGAACGGCCAGATGAGCATGCCCAGGGAGCTTTCCTTTCATGATGGAAGACTTTATCAGTCGCCGGTCCGCGAGATCGCAGACTATTACGAAAGCGAGATCTTTTATAAAAAGGTTCCTGTGTCGGGAGAGATGAACCTTTACGGCGTGGAGGGCAGGACCATTGATCTGGAAGTCACTGTGAGCCCCATGCAGGACCAGCCTCTGTTCCGCAGCTTCTCCATATGGTTTGCCATGGATGAGAAGAACCACACTGCCCTGGAGTTTTTCCCGGCAGAGGGCAGGGTCTATATTGACCGGACCTTTGCGGGATCCGGAAAGGCGGTCATCCACAGGCGGGACTGCCGGGTGCCGGAGAGCAGGGAAGGACATCTTTCGATCCGGATCCTGCTGGACCGCTACAGCGCTGAGATCTTTCTCAATGACGGACGCTATGTCATGACGGCGATCCTGTATACGGACCTGTCGGCTGAAAGGATCTCCTTCCAGGCAGACGGAAAGGCGGTCATCGACGTATCAAAACACCTGATCCGCATGTGAGTATTCAAAATTATAAAAACGGTATCAATTAATTGCCCTGTTCCGCCCGGAAACATCCAAAAGGCGGGAAGGCAATGTTTCAGGGCTAAAGCCCGAGAAGGGAGGAACTCAATGATGAAACACTTTAGGAAAGCTGCTGCGGCGGCGCTCGCTGCGGTGCTGGCTGCAGGACTTCTGGCAGGCTGCGGCGGCGGCTCCGCATCAGGCGGCTCCGAAGGCGGCAGTGAGGGCGGTGCCGGCATCACCATCTTCAATTCCAAGATGGAGATCCAGGACAAGCTCGAGGAGAAGGCAGCTCAGTATTCCGAGGAGAAGGGCGTACCGGTAGAGGTCTATTATTCTTCCGACACCGTTGCGGCACATCTGGCGACCAGATATTCCTCAAATGAGCCCTACACCATCTCCATGGTCGACGCCAAGGACGTCTATGCGCTGGCAGCCGAGCACGCGCTCGACCTCAGCGACCAGGAATGGGTGGCAAACACCACACAGGCCATCTCCATTGACGGCAAGGTCTATGGCTTCCCTGTCTGCGTCGAGGCCCGCGGCATCATCTACAATGCCGACGCCATCAAGAACGCGACCGGCAAGGACTTTGACCCCGACTCCATCAAGACCACCGATGATTTCAAGGCCATCATCGAGGAGTGCAAGAAGGGCGGTATGGAGAGCCCTGTCGGTGTCATGAAGGAAGACTGGTCCCTGGCCGGCCACTTCATCACCGAGGTCTATGAGCAGCACGACGATCCCGACGCCTTCATCGCCGGCGTCAAGGACGGCTCCATCAAGCTGATCGAAGACAAGAAATTCAACGATATGATGGATACCTTTGATGTCCTTCGCGAGAACAACTATGCAAAGGATGCCGCCATCTCCGCAGAGCGCGAAGTGACTGAGCAGAAGCTGGCAGAGGGCGAGATCGCCTTCATGTTCGGCGGCAACTGGGACTGGTCCGTCATCAATGCCTATGACTACAGCGAGAACATGGGCATGATGCCCGTTCCCAACAACAGCGGCGACGGCACCAACGAGAAGCTCGTCGGCGGCGGCTCCAAGTACTTCTTCATCGACTCCTCCGAGAACACCTCTGCGGAGCAGCAGCAGGCGGCCAAGGATTTCCTCAACTGGCTGGCAAATGATCCTGAAGGCCAGGCCTTCGTTGTCAACGACTGCGCGCTTGTCCCCGCATTCTCCAACAACACCCTGGAAGTCACCGATCCCCTCGGCAAGTCCGTCAAGGCCTATGCGGATGCGGATGCTCTGATCCCCAACTACAACTACCTGCCCGACGACCACTACTCCGTCGTGGGCGCCTCCATGCAGAAGTACCTCGCGGGCGAGGTTGACCGCGCAGGCCTTGCGGATGAGATTGCGGCCTACTGGGCTGGTGCCGAAGTCGGCGCGCACTGATCTGTTTCCCGTACTGAATAGATAAAAAACAACCGGGGACATGCGGCGGGCCCGCCGCCATGCCCCCGGCACCGGAACATAGGGGGAACAATTAATGAAAAGAAATACCATGTCATACAAGGTACAGCAGTTCCTGATGTTTGCCGGGGCTGCCTGTGTCCTTTTCCTTGCCGTCGTGGTCATTCCGTTTGTCTACGGTATTTATCTGACACTGACAAGCTGGGACGGCATCGCCAAGACCAAGCCCTTTGTCGGCCTGGCCAACTACGTGGAAGCCTTCAAGGACGTGGCCTACTGGCAGGCGCTGGGACGCACTGCGATCTACTCCTTCTTCGCGGTCATCCTGATCAATGTGGTCGCCTTCGCCCTGGCCTATCTCGTGACCAGCGGCATCAAGGGCCAGAACTTCTTCCGGGCAGGCTTCTTCGTACCCAACCTGATCGGCGGTATCGTCCTGGGTTATGTCTGGAAATTCGTCTTTAACAGAGCCTTTGTGGCCATCGGTTCCGCGATCGCCGGGGAAAATGTCCCCTCGCTTCTTTCCACCACCGGCGGAGCCATGTTCTGCCTCGTTCTTGTTTCCGTCTGGCAGTTCGCGGGCTATATGATGCTGATCTACGTCGCCGGCTTTATGAGCGTCTCCGATGCCCTCAAGGAAGCCGCCATGATCGACGGATGCACACCGACCCAGGCCATGTTCAACGTCACGATCCCGCTCATGCGCGCATCCTTTGTCCAGTGTATTTTCCTGAGCATTACGCGCTGCTTCGTGATCTACGATGTGAACCTGTCCCTGACCAAGGGCGAACCCTTCAACACATCCGTCATGGCCGCCATGCACGTCTATAACACGGCATTTACCTACAAAAAGTACGGCCTGGGCCAGGCGGAAGCCCTGATCCTGTTCGCGGTCTGCGCGATCGTCGGTGTTACCCAGGTCTACATCGGTAAGAAAGGGGAGGTGGCAGCATGACACAGAACGAACTGGCCGCAAGAAAGAAAAAGACAATGCACGCCATTATGTGGATCGTGCTGCTGATCCTGTTTCTCTGCTTTATCGCGCCCTTTGTCCTGGTCGTTATCAACGTGTTCAAGACCAAGGGCGATATCACGGCAGATCCGCTGGCCCTTGTCGGCGCCCATGGATTTACGCTGAAAAACTTCCCTGAAGCCATGAAGAAAATGAACTTCTGGCTCGTCTTCATGAACTCCGCGATCATCACGATCAGCGCGACCGTCCTGACCATCATCGTGAGCGCGATGGCATCCTTCGTCATCGTCCGCAACCAGAAATGGAAGGCATGCTCCCTCCTTTTCGGAGCCATGGTCGCCTCCATGGTCATCCCCTTCCAGGTCCTGATGGTCCCCCTGGTCTCCGTCTACGGCGGAACCCTGGGCGTCCTCAACCACCGTCCGACCCTGATCCTGATGCATGTCGGCTTCTCCGTCTCCATGGCTACCTTCATGTTCCACGGAGCGATCCACACCAACATCCCTCTGGAGCTCGAGGAAGCAGCCCTGATCGACGGCTGCACCCGCTGGCAGACCTTCTGGAAGATCGTATTCCCGCTGCTCAAGCCCACGATCGCGACCGTCGCGATCATTGACGCCATGGCGTTCTGGAACGACTACCTCCTGCCCAGCCTGGTGCTGACCAAAAAGAACCTCTACACCATCCCGATCGCCACACAGGCCTTCTACGGGACCTACTCGACAGACATCGGCCTGGTCATGGCAGCCCTGCTGCTGGCAATGGCCCCGATCCTGATCCTCTACGTCTTCCTGCAGAAGTACATCGTCGAAGGTGTCACAAGCGGAGCGGTCAAAGGCTGACCCGGAGGTTATTACAGACACATTTTCCATTACCCTTTTCTTCTTGCATATGCGCCTTCGCGGACGGCAGGACCGGAACAATGACCGGTTAGCTGATCAGTTCATTGGCCGGTTCCGGAACCTGCCCGCGGATGCGCAGACGAATCCAACAGAAAAAAGAGCCGCAAGGCTCTTTTTTCTGTTGTGAGAAGATCCTGTTGAGTCCGGAGCATTACATTTGACTCACTTTTGAGTCTGGGATGACGAGAGCCCAGGGGACGTACCTGCTGACTCGTCATGGGCCGGGGCACGCATTTTTTCGGGTTTTGACCCCTGCTTTGTCATTTATCATGTATAATAGTTAAAAGAGAACATCCAGCCGGACCGGCGCCAGGAAACTCATTTTGAAATACTCTCTCTGAAAACGCGCCGATCCTTCCCCTTATCTGTAACTTACATAATGGACACATTTTCCAGGCATTAACATGTTACTTTTTTGTACAGTCAGGATTATATTCCCTGATTTACTGCATGATCATGACACAAATGAGCTTTGCAGGGTATGATCATCAAAGGACTGAGCAGCCACATGAAAAAACGCATTCGGAGATATCTGCGCGATGCCCGGACCCGGACCTTCTGGAGACGGTTCATCAGCGTGATC
>CAMNFJ010000116.1:0-9988 GCA_946536955.1 uncultured Lachnospiraceae bacterium | reverse complement strand
CCCGCAAGGCCAAGGTCATCCTGGTCTCCGGGGACGAAAAGGTCCGCAGGGCCTTCGAGGAGGACAGGCTCTTCTTCGAGCGCCTGGCCTCTGCCTCTGAGCTGGTCCTGCAGGCCGACAAGGAAGGGATCGGAGAGGGAACCGTCTCCGTCGTCCTGCCCTTCGCCACAGCCTTTATCCCGCTGGCCGACCTCCTGGATGTCCAGGCTGAGATCGCCCGCCTGACCAGGGAAAAGAAACGCCTGGAGGGCGAGCTCAAGCGCAGCGCCGGCATGCTCCGCAACGAAAAATTCCTCTCCAAGGCCCCGGCCGAAAAGATCGAGGCCGAGAAGGAAAAGCAGGCCAAATACGAACAGCAGATGGCCGGCGTCGTGCGCGAGCTGGAGGAGCTGGGAAAGCTGGGCTGAGGAGAGCTGTTAGCTGTTAGCTGAAGAGGTACCCCATGATCAATTTTTCCGGGCCGGATTTTATCTTCCGTTTTCTGCCCGTATTTCTCCTGATATACTGCCTGGTCCCGCAGCGGCACAGGGATGCCCTCCTCTTCGGGGGAAGTCTGGTCTTCTACGCATCCGGAGCCCGCTTCTTTGTGCTGCTCCTCCTGGGACTGGTCTTTGTCAATTATATTTTCGGAGAAGCTCTGTGGGTCATGCCCGGACGGACACACAAGCCCTACCACCGGCGGCTTCTGACCATGATCGTTGCCTTTGACGCCGGGGTCCTGATCCTGTTCAAGATCCTGGCCCTGACGGTCAAGGCCTCCCTGCTGCCGCTGGGACTGAGCTTTTATATTTTCAAGATGATCTCCTACCAGGCGGACCTCTATCTGGGGAGGATCCGCAAGCGGCCCGGGTTCGCGCAGACGGCGGCATATTTTACCATGTTTCCCCAGATCGCCCAGGGCCCCATCATGCGCTTTGACCAGGGCTGGATCGACCGGCCCTCCAATGTCCGCCGCAGGCTGGAGTATGTCGACAGGACCATCACTCTGCAGAAGGTGGAGGACGGCGTGACCTTTTTTGCCATGGGACTGGGGATGAAGGTCCTGATCGCCGACCGGCTGGGGATCCTGTGGAATGAGATCGTCAAGATCGGCTTTGACAGCATCTCGACCCCGCTGGCCTGGCTGGGCGCCTTCGGCTATTCCCTCCAGCTCTATTTTGATTTCTGGGGCTACTCCCTGATGGCGGGAGGCCTGGGCCTGATGCTGGGCTTCCGCTTTATCCAGAACTTCATCCACCCCTACGCGGCCTGCGGGATCGCGGATTTTTACAGAAGGTGGCACGCGACCCTGGGCAGCTGGTTCCGCGATTATGTCTATATCCCCCTGGGGGGAAGCCGCGGCGGCCCCCTGCTCACCATCCGCAACCTCCTGGCCGTCTGGCTCCTGACCGGCTTCTGGCACGGGGGCACGATCAACTTCGTGATCTGGGGACTGGTCCTGGGCCTCTTTATCATCTGGGAAAAGTTTGTGATCGGGGGCCTGATCGAGAGGGTTCCCCTGATCGGCCATCTCCACGTGATCCTGGTGATCCCCCTGACCTGGGTCATCTTTGCCATCTCCGACCTGAAGGAGCTGGCGGCTTATTTCTCCCGTCTCTTTCCCTTTTTCGGGGCCGGGACTGCCGTGAACAGGGGGGATTTTTTCAAGTATCTGGGGATCTACTGGCCCTTCTTCCTGGCCGCCCTGATCCTGTGCCTGCCGGTGACCTACAATATGCTGGTGTGGAAGCGCAAAACAGTGCCCGTCGTGGTCCTGCTTCTGATCGTTTTCTGGGTCAGTGTCTACTTCGCGTCCATCTCCGCCGGCAATCCCTTTATGTATTTCAGCTTCTGACCCTGTTTTGATCCGGTCATGATATTTTTATGATTTTATTATGATAAGATTTCTTCAAATGATCCTGAAGAGGGCACCGCTCCTGGCGGCCGTCCTTCTGATCTGGATCCTCCTGAGCGCCCTGGCGCTTCTTGGCCGCGGCCGCGGCTACCGCGCATATAAAGAGGATTTCGGCAGGCATCCGGCTGTCTCTGTTGTCATGCGCGGAATCCACGACCATGTTTTTCCCTGGTCAAAGACGGACGGGGAGGAGACGGCCGGAGACAGAGGGGACGCAAAGACAGGGGACACGGAGAAAAATGAGGAGACTCAGGAGGCCGGGTCTGAGGAAATTGGTCGGACCGAAGAGAGCGCCGGTCAGGATGCTTCTTTGAAAAAAGAGATGAAAAAAGAGACGAAAGAAGAAACGAAAGAAGAGACCGGAGAAAGCAGCAGCGAGGACAAGGCTGCGAAACAGGAGACGGACAGCGAAAAGAACAAGGAAGAAGATAAGGAAAAAGAGACAGGGACAGAAGACAAAAAAGAAGAAACAAAGACCTGGACGATCCCGGAGACGACCTGCAGCAAGGTCGTGGGCGCAAAGGACTACGGCGTCGCCGAGGACAGATACCTGTCCCCGAAGGGGACCAGCTTCAACACGGACAAGGAGGGACTCTTTGCTCCCGACGGAGTCTTCTATAACCTGCAGAAGGTGGATGACAAGTATTTCGCGGATGCCCTCTTTGTGGGGGATTCCAGGACAGTCGGCCTGTATGAATACGGGGACATGGCCTCCGCGACCTCCTTCCTGGCCCGGGAGTCGACCACCATCTATGACCTTTTTGATGACAGCGAGATCATGGACTATACCCCCCGGGGGAAAAAGACCACGGAAAGGACCCTCAGGGACCTGCTCTCCAAGGCAAAGTTCCGCAAGATCTATCTCTCCGTGGGCGTCAATGAGCTCGGGATCCCCGACACGGAGGACTATTACAAGGAGTACCGCAAGGTGGTCCGCAGGATCAATAAGCTTCAGCCCGAGGCCATCATCTATATCCAGGGCATCATGCATGTCTCAAGGGCCAAGAGCAGCTCAGACCCTGTCTTCAACAACACCGCCATCGTGCAGAGAAACAAGGCGATCGCCACTCTCGCCAATGGCAGGAATATTTTTTATATCGACATGAACGGCGACCTGTGCGACAAAAACGGGGATCTCAGGGATGAACTGACCGGGGACGGCATTCATCTGAAGGCATCCGCCTGCTCCCTCTGGCACACCTTCCTGCTGGAGCACGCGATCGTCGTGCCCGACTAAGGAGACCGGCCGCCGGGGCCAAAGGACCGGAAGGCCTTTTGGAGGATTCGAAGAATGCCGGTGGACCGGGAGCCGCCGGAGGATCCGGTTCAGGAGAAAAGACAGCTTATGCGGCAGATGGAATTCAAGATGGAAAGGGAGGGGCTTCTCACGGAGGGACAGAAGGTCACAGTCTCCGAGGGGCTCCTGCCCAGCAACTATTACTATACGATTGACCCCTCTCTTGCCATGAGCGGCAATTATCCCTTCCCGGAAAGGCTCCTTGCCAGGGAGGGGACCGTGACCGCCGTGCGCGAGAATGAGAGAGGCTTCTATGTCACGGTGGAGTTTGATACGGAGGAGACCTGAGCATTGAACACACGCATGCCACTGAAAAATGCCCTGATCCTGCTCGCCGCCGCGACCATCTGGGGGACAGCCTTTGTCGCCCAGAGCGCCGGAATGGATTATATGGGACCGCTGACCTTTAACGGTCTGAGATATTTCCTGGGGGCAGGGGTCCTGCTCCCTCTTGTTTTGATGCGCGGGGCAAAGGACGGGTTCGTCCAGCCGGGGGGACCTTCCCTGGCGCGGACCCTGACGGGGGGCTTTCTGTGCGGCTGCTTTCTCTGCCTGGCCTCCAACCTGCAGCAGTTTGCCATCCTCTCCGTTGAGGTCGGCAAGGCCGGATTTCTTACGGCCATGTATATCGTCATCGTTCCGGTCCTCTCCTTTCTGGTGACCCGGAAGACCAGTCTGCGGCTCTGGATCTCCGTCGCCCTGGCGGGCCTGGGACTCTATTTTCTGAGCATCAGCGGAGGCATGCGGCTGGAGACGGGGGACCTGGCCCTGATCCTGTGCGCCTTCGTCTTTTCCCTGCACATCATGTGCATCGACCGCTTCAGCGATGTGGACGGCGTCGTCCTGTCCTTTCTGCAGTTTCTGGTGGCGGGGACCATCTCCCTGGTCCTGGCCCTGTTCACAGAGAAGATCAGCTGGGCGGCCGTATCGACCGGCTGGTTCCCCCTGGTCTATGCGGGCGTGTTTTCCTGCGGGATCGCCTACACCTTCCAGATCATCGGCCAGAAGGGGGTCGACCCGGCCGTCGCCTCTCTGATCCTGTCCCTGGAGTCCGTGGTTTCTGTCCTGGCAGGCTTCCTGATCCTGGGGCAGAGGCTGTCCGCCAGAGAGCTTTTCGGCTGTGTCCTCATGTTCCTGGCCATCATCCTGGTCCAGCTTCCCGCGGGAGCGGACAAGGGAAAGCAGCCGGAGCGGCCCGGCATATCACAGGATTAAATAAGAATTAGCAGAGGAGCACAATCATCATATGCGCATAATCAGAAATATACTGTTGACCCTGATCTGCATCGCTGCGGTCGGCGCCGCGGCGGTCTTCGGATATTACAGAGTCAGGGGGAGCAGGGAGGCGGCCCTGATGTCGGAGGGCCTGTCCCTCATGGAGCAGGGCAACTACAGGGCTGCCCGGACCAGGTTCGCCAGTGCCCAGGAGTATGAAAACAGTATCACGAGACGGCTGTCCACGGACACGATGGAGGAGGACCTCTACAGGTATACGGCCATCTGTGACTTCCGGCTGGGGGACTATGAAAAGGCGGGGACCATTTACGACAACCTCCTGCGCCGCCATCCGAAGGACCCGGTCCTGCTCTCGTCCAGAGCCACTGTCTGGGCCGCTTTGGGAAACATGGAGGAGGCCGTCCCTCTGTTTGATACTGCCATCGCCATCGACAGGAGCAATTACAGCCGCCTCTATGACACGGGCCTGACCATGCGGGAATACGGCAATGACAAGGACGCGAAGAGGTACTTTAATAAGCTTCTGAAGATCGACGCGAAGAAAGTGGACCCGGTGATCCGGGGCCAGGCCCTGTGCTTTGTCGGTAAGCACAAGGAGGCCGCGGCGGTCCTGGATTCCATCGAGAACCCGGATATGCAGACCTCTTTCCTCTTCGCGACCGCCATGGAAAAGACCGGCGCCCACGAGGAGGCCCTGAAGATCCTCGATGACTACGAGGACCAGATCCGGGAGGATCCGGACATGCTCAACCTCAAGGGAAATGCCCTGTTCGGGCTGGGCCGCTATGAGGAGGCCCTGGCCTGCTTGGACCAGGCCCTGCCGCTTGCCGAAAAAGGGACCGCCCTGCGCCGGAGCCTCATGTTCAACCGGATCGCTGTCCTGGAGCAGCTCAGGGATTTCAAGGGCGCGGCCGAGTATGCCGCGATCTACGCCAAGGAGTTTCCGGGAGACAAGGCCATGGAGAGAGAGAACCTCTTTCTGCAGACCAGATGACCCGCGGCTGTTCCTGTCTGCGCCCTTCGAGGGGGGCGGAGATCCAGGAGCAGTGATTTAAGGTTCGGCGGGAATTCTTTATTGCTGCAAAGTGACAATTTTTGCTTTGCAGCATTTTTTGCTTTGCAGCATTTTTGCTTTGCAGCGTTTTTTGCTTTGCAGCAATTTTTGCTTGTTAAAACTGCTGCCTTGAAAAATTCTGCCAGACAACATTTTTTGCCCTGCAACATTTTCAGCCCTGCAAAAATTTTCCGCTTGACGAATGGACAGTTTATCCGTATGTTTAAAAAGGTTTGAGTCATCTGTTCAAAAGTGGACAGCAATGGCCTGAAGCTTATGCCCGTGTCCGGAAGAAGCCTTCCGCGGCACCTAGAAAAATGATCGGAGTAGAGACCATGATCCAGAAGCTGATCGATGCTATTAAAACAAAAAACGCCCCAGTCGTCGTGGGACTTGACCCCAACCTTTCCTTTGTGCCCGCCCACCTGCAGCAGGAGGCGGCCGGAAGGGTATCCGCGGCGGAGGGACTTTCAGAGGATGAGAGGGCGCTGCGCACGGCGGCCGAAGCCATCTGGCAGTTCAACAAGGGGATCGTGGACGCTGTCTATGATCTCGTGCCTGCCGTCAAGCCCCAGATCGCCATGTATGAGCAGTTTGGCCTCCCGGGCCTTGAGGTCTATGACAGGACTGTCCGCTACTGCAAAGAGAAGGGCCTGATCGTGATCGGCGATGTCAAGCGCGGCGATATCGGCTCGACTTCAGCCTCTTATGCAAAGGCCCACATCGGCAGGATCGCTGCCGCCGGCAGGGAGGTCCCCGTCTTTGATGTGGATTTCGCCACGGTCAACCCCTATCTGGGAACAGACGGGATCAAGCCCTTTGTGGACGTCTGCAATCAGTGTGACAAGGGCATTTTCGTCCTGGTCAAGACCTCCAATCCCAGCAGCGGGGAATTTCAGGATATCCTCACGGAGGGTGGAGTTCCCATGTATGAGCTGGTCGGCAGAAAGGTCAGGGAGTGGGGCGAGGACTCCATGGACGGACGCTACAGCAATGTCGGCGCCGTGGTCGGCGCGACCTGGCCCGAACAGGGAGAGCGGCTCAGGAAGCTGATGCCCAACACCTTTATCCTGGCGCCCGGCTACGGTGCCCAGGGAGCTTCGGCAAAGGATCTCACAGCCTTTTTTGACGAGGAGGGCCTGGGGGCGATCGTCAATTCCTCCAGAGGGATCATCGCCGCCCACACAAAGGACGCCTACCGCGAATACGGCGAAGAGGGATTCGCCATGGCTTCGAGAGCGGCCGCAATCGATATGATCGAAGACCTGAGGCAGGCGCTCGCCGAACGCTGACATGATTATCTTATGATGTAAGGGTCAAAAGTATTGTAAAGGCTCTGAGACTCGTAAAATTGCACAAACAGCCGAAGGGCCTTGTCGAGCGGCCGGTACTTGGCCGCTGGTTTTTAGCGGCCTTAGTACCGCTGCCAGCGAGGGTAGAGCGAGAGCGTGCCCAAGGCGTTTGTGCAATTTGACGAGTCGAGGTTTACTTGACCACCATCTGAACTTTACACCATCTTTTACATCATTATCCACACAGGGAGGTATGGTTGATGGAAGAATATAAGAAAGAATTTATTGAGTTTATGGTCGATGCCCATGTCCTGAAGTTCGGGGAGTTCACCCTCAAGAGCGGAAGGAAGTCCCCGTTTTTTATGAACGCGGGAGCCTATAAGAGCGGGTCCCAGCTGATCAAGCTCGGCGAGTTCTACGCAAGGGCCATCCACGATCACTACGGACTGGACTTCGATGTTCTGTTCGGTCCTGCCTACAAGGGAATCCCCCTTACGGTCGCGACCGTCATGGCCATCAGCAAGCTCTACGGCCGGGACATCCGCTACTGCGCCAACCGCAAGGAGATCAAGGACCACGGAGACAAGGGGATCCTTCTGGGCTCCAAGATCCGCGAGGACGACCGCGTCATGATCATCGAGGATGTGACCACATCCGGTGCCTCCATTGCCGAGACTGTGCCGATCATCAAGGCCCAGGCCGACTGCGATATCGTCGGGCTCATGGTCTCTCTGGACCGCATGGAGGTGGGCCAGGAGGGGACCATCAGCGCCCTGCAGGAGATCAAGCGCAAATACGGCTTCCCGACCCACGCGATCGTTTCCATGAAGGAAGTGACTGAGTATCTCTATGATCACCCGATCGATGGAAAGGTCATCATCGACGACAAGATCAAGGCCGCGCTGGATACCTATTACAGCGAATACGGTGTCAAATAAAAAACGAAAATACACATGTCCGGCTGCTGCATGACCAGCGGCCGGACTTTTACATCTGATTGAGGAAGGTGTTTATGAATTTCTGGATCGACGCGGGCGAAGGAGCCCTGTATACAGCGGATACGCTCTCCGGGGAAAGGTTTCGTCTGGCTCTGGACCGGATCCGCCAGATGACCTCGGAGGAGGAGACTGCTCCGGCATGCACGGCTTATTTCAGGGCGGCGGCCGGATGGATCCTGCTCCTTCTGGACCAGCGCAGGACCCTGGAGGACGGAAGCTTTGAAAAGATGTCCGCCGCAGAGCTTGCCGCTGCCAACCGGGCCCTCTACGAGGATATCCTGCCTGAAAACTATGACAGGAGCTGGGCCAATCCCGCCTATGCGGCCGGGGTCCTGGGCAAGGATCACGGCAGGGTCCTGGCGGCCCTCTTTTATGAGCTGCGCTGCATGATCCCCCTGGTCTACGAGGGGGACGCGGACCGGTTTCTGATCCGCATGGAGCTGCTGCTGGAGATCTATTGTGTCTGCACCGGGGCCTGGAGTGAATACAGGGCGGGCGATGGTGACGGGACCGGATCCGCGGCCCTGCTCCCCCCGGCATCGGAGCTCTGTGACCGGATCCGCCAGTTCCTCCTGGACTACGCGCCGGAGGAGACCCTGCTGCGGGTCCGCCGGAGCCTTGTCGGCGGGAGCGCGGCGGAGAGGATCGTCGGCGGCTGGCAGGCCGGGGATTCCAGGCTCCTCTACCGCTACGGGGTCTGGATCTCCGACAACGAGACCGGCGCGGCTGCGTTTCTGGAGGAGCTGGATGAGGAGACCATCGGCCTGATGGCGGATACCTGGACCGAGGGCTTCCGGATCGGCTTTGAAGTGACCGGCAAGGACCTGTCGATCCGCCGCCGGGCCGGCCTCCTCTTTCCCGCGGGCTTTGAGAGGGTCGCCGCGAGGGCTGCCCGCAATCTGAGAGCCATGGGCCTGGAGGCCGTGATCCCGGGAGACCAGGAGGACCTCTTCACCCAGCACCTGGGCCGGGGAGGCGGAGGTCTCGAGACGACCTCTCCCAACCCCCAGTACAGCTATGACCACAGGGAGGACCTGGCCCTCTTTTTCAATGATGTCCTGCGCAGCCGCCGCCTGCAGGCCCTCCAGGACGCCTATAAGGAGCTGGGGGAGGAGACCGCCCTCTATGCCGGCCCGGTCGTGATGGAGACCTTCGGCCACAGGCCTTTTTCCCCGGTCATGCGCGATGCCTGCGCCAGGTTTTCGGGGGCCCAGCAGAAAAAGATCGCCCGCTTCCGGCAGCAGTCGGACCTTCTCTATGACAAAGCTGTCATCGGCAGGGAGAGGAGCTTTACGATCATCGCCTTCCCCGTGCCGGAGATCACCCGCGGCTACGCGGGCGGGGACCTCTCCGCCTCCTTCGAGGAGATCTTCCGCGCCGTGATCGGCATCAACACCCTGGACTATATGACCTACCGGGAGATCCAGGGCCGGATCATCTCCGTGCTGGACAGAGCCCGCAGCATTCATGTCCTGGGCAGAAAGGGCAACCGGACGGACCTTGTGGTGCAGCTCCAGACCCCTGAGGATCCGGACCGGCAGACCATCTTTGAAAACTGCGTCGCGGACGTCAATATCCCGGTCGGCGAGGTCTTCACGACCCCTGAGCTCAAGGGGACAAGGGGCCTGCTCCACGTGACTCAGGTTTACCTGGAGGGGCTTCTCTTTGAGGACCTGGCCCTCCGCTTTGAGGACGGCCTTGTCACGGACTACAGCTGCGGCGGCTTCCCGACAGCGGAAGAGGGGAGAAGCTATATAGAGGAAAACATCCTCTTTCATCACGAGACCCTGCCTATGGGAGAGTGCGCCATCGGCACCAACACGACCGCCTGCGCCCTGGCCGGCCGCCTGGGGATCCTGGAGCGGCTTCCGATCCTGATCGCGGAAAAGACCGGCCCCCACTTTGCGGTCGGGGATACCTGCTACGCCCATGAGGAGGACAACGTCACCTTCAATCCGGACGGTAAGGAGATCTTTGCCAGGGAGAATGAATACTCCCGCATGAGGGACACGGATCCGGAAAAAGCCTACTTCGGCTGCCACACAGATATTACGATCCCTTATGAGGAGGTGGGCCTTCTGGCCGCCGTCCTGGAGGACGGGACCGAGATCCCGGTGATCCGGGACGGGCTCTTCGTCCTGCCCGGAGCGGACCTGCTCAATGAGCCCCTGAAGGAAAAAGGCGGGGCGTGAACTGTAAGGGCTGACCTGATATGAA